>NZ_JAELUI010000058.1 GCF_016429285.1 Ralstonia sp. ASV6 | reverse complement strand
TACCGCGCTAGCGAGGCGTCGCCCCAAACTGAGTAAACGCCCGCCCACTGAGTTCCAACGCATCCATGACCGACCGCTCCACCACCGGTGCAAGCGAAGTCATCATCACCATGATGAGCATCAACCCCACCACCAGCGTGGCGGAAATGCCCACAGCAAAGGGGTTGAGCGCCTGTGCGGTGCGTGCGAGCACCGCAAAGCCCAGGTTGACGATCATCATGATGGCAATGATCGGCAGAGCGACGCGCACGGCCAGCGCGAAGGCAATGGTGCCGCCTTCGGCCAGTGCCTGCCAGCCGGAGTTGGCCAGCGGTGCGGCCGAGACGGGCAGGGCGGTAAAGCTGTCGAACAGGGCGTGCAGCAGCACGAGGTGCCCGTCGCCGGCAATGAAGGCGGTGATGGCCGTGAGGTTGAGGAAGCGGCCGAGCAGCATGCTGCTTTCGGTCTGCTGCGGGTCGATCAGCGTGGCAAAGCCCAGGCCCATCTGTATCGACATCAGCTCACCCGCGCCACTGATAGCGCTGAACACGAGCTGCACGCAAAACCCGAGCGACAGGCCAATCGCCACTTGCAGCAGGGTGATCCACAACCCCTCGTACGAGCCCACGGACACGCCAGGCGGCACCGGCAGTATCGGTGCCAGCGCCACCGTGAGGATCACGCCGAATGCCACCTTGATCGACATCGGCACCTCCGTGTTGGCAAACGGCGGCGCAATGGCAATGAATGCCAGAATGCGCACGAGCGGCCACCAGTACATGGCGATCCAGCCGTTGAGCTGGGTGGCGGTGAACTGGATCATGGTCGATTTGGCGGAGTGGGGCGGCTACGTCAGCTCGGCTACGTCAATTCACGTAGTTGGGGATGTTGGTGAGCAGATCGCGCGTGTAGTCAACGATCACGCTCACGAGCCAGGGGCCAGCCAGGATCATGGTGGCGGCCACGGCCACCAGCTTGGGAATGAACGACAGCGATTGCTCGTTCAGCTGTGTGGCAGCCTGGAACACCGCCATCAGCAGGCCAACCACGAGCGATACCAATAGCATGGGCGCGCCCACCATCATGGCGACCTGCATCGCCTGGCGCGCCATATCCAATACGTACTCGGGTGTCATGACGGCTCCTTATTGCGCAAAGCTCTGGGCCAGCGAGCCCAGCAATAGGTGCCAGCCATCCACCAGCACAAACAGCATGATCTTGAACGGCAGCGAGAAGATCGACGGCGTGACCATCATCATCCCCATCGACATCAGCACCGCCGCCACCACAATGTCGATCACCAGGAACGGGATGAAGATGGCAAACCCGATCTGGAACGCGCTCTTCAGCTCGCTGGTGACAAAGGCGGGAATGAGCGCGCGCATGGGCGTCTGTTCGGGCGCGGCGATGGGCGGCATGTTGCCCATCTTGACGAACAGGGCGAGATCCGGCTCGCGCGTCTGCTTGAGCATGAACTGGCGCAGCGGGGTGGCCGCGGTGTCCATGGCCTGTTCTACGGTGATCTTGTTGTCGCGCAGCGGCACGTAGGCGTCGGTGTACACCTTGTCGAGCACCGGCGACATGACGAAGAACGTGAGGAACAGCGCCAGCCCGATCAACACCTGGTTGGGCGGGGTGGTCTGCGTGCCCAGCGCATGGCGCAGCAACGACAGCACGATGATGATGCGCGTGAAGCTGCTCATCATCAGGATGATGGCTGGCAGGAAACCCAGCGACGTGAGGAAGATCAGCGTTTGCACCGGCAGCGTGTAGCTCTGCCCGCCGGCAGTGCCCGAGAGCAGCGGCAGGCCGGGTTGCGCCTGCGCAAACACGGCGGGTGCGGCACACAGCAGTGCCAGTGCAATCAATAGACGCACACCAGGGAAGACAGCACGCATGTTCATTCCGACTTCCCCGTCAGATGGCGCTTGACCTGGATGGCCAGTGCGTCGGCAAAGGAAGGGGGTTTGGTATTGGCGCCGTCACCGGAGCCGGCATCCGGCTCGGTAGGGCTGGCAGGCTCAATGGGGCGTGGCAACGTGTGCAGCGTCTGCACGTTGTGCTGGGTGACGCCCAGCACCAGCCACGTGCCTTCCACTTCCACCACCACCACCTTCTCGCGGGCGCCCAGCATCTGCTGCGCCACCACCGAGACGACCTGGCTGCGGCGCCCAGGGCCCATGCCCGCACGCTGCTGCAGCCTGCGCAGCAGCCAGCCGGCTGCCACGATCATGGCCAATACGACAAACAGGCCGCCCAAGGTGCGGGCCCAATCAACTGCATGGTTCATTTCAACACCTTGCCCGGGGGGAGCAGTGGTTGCGCAGGGTGCGTCAGGTGCGACGCTGGGTGGTTCAACTCAGCGGTTCAACTTACGGATACGTTCGGACGGCGTGATGATGTCGGTCAGGCGGATACCGAACTTCTCGTTCACCACCACCACTTCGCCCTGGGCGATCAGGTAACCGTTGACGAGCACGTCCATCGGCTCACCGGCCAGTGCGTCCAGTTCCACCACCGAGCCCTGCGCCAGTTGCAGCAGGTTCTTGATGGGCACCTTGGTGCGGCCAAGCTCCACCGTCAACTGCACGGGGATGTCCAGAATCATGTCGATGTCGTTGCGCGAGCTGGTTGTGCTCGGGCTGTCGGCCATCAACGGCTTGAAGACCGAATCGGCGGCTGGCGTCGGAGCGGGCGCGCTTGCCGGCGGATTGGCTGCGGCGCGTTGCGCGGCTTCCAGGGCCATGGCCTCTTCCATCGTCATCTCGACATCGATGTCGTCGGCGCTGGTCTCGGGGTTCATGGTCGGTTCAGTTGTCATCGTCAGACTCCATGGCAGATTCACTGCCGCTCATATTCAGCATGCGGTTGACCCGCAGGGCGTATTGACCGTTGAAGGTGCCGTAGCTGCATTCCATGACGGGCACGCCGTCCACCTTGGCGGTTACAAAATCGTCGAGCTCAACCGGCAAGACATCGCCCACCTTCATGTTCAGGAGGTCAGAAAACTGCACGCGGGCGGTGGTCAGGTCGGCAATCAGTTCCACCTCGGCGGTCTGCACCTGCTGCGAGAGCAGCCGCACCCAGCGCTTGTCCACTTCCAGCGCCTCGCCCTGGATGGCGGAGGTGAGCCGGTCGCGGATCGGCTCGATCATCGTGTAGGGCATGCAGATGTGCACGTCGCCGCCGTTGCTGCCCAGCTCCACGCTGAAGCTGGTCGTCACCACCACCTCATTGGGCGTGGCCACGTTGGCAAACTCGGTGTGCATTTCCATGCGCAGCTGTTCGAACTCGATCGGGTAGATCGGCTGCCATGCCTTGCCGTAGTGGTCGAACATCAACTGCAGCATGCGCTGGATGATGCGCTGCTCGACGTCCGTAAAGTCACGGCCTTCCACGCGCATGTGGAAGCGCCCGTCGCCACCGAACAGGTTGTCGACCACCAGGAAGATCAGGTTGGGGTCGAACACGAACAGCGCCGTGCCGCGCAGCGGCTTGACGTGCACCAGGTTGATAGCGGCCGGCACGACCAGGTTGCGGATGAACTCGCTGTACTTCTGGACCTTCACCGGCCCAACGGAGATCTCCGCATTGCGGCGCATGAAGTTGAACAACCCCAGGCGCCAGTTGCGCGCAAACCGCTCGTTGATGATTTCCAGCGTGGGCATGCGCCCACGGACGATGCGCTCCTGAGAGCCCAGGTTGTAGGTGCGGATACCAGACGGGTCGGCCTCGACAGGTTCCTCGTCGACCTCGTTGGTGACGCCCTTGAGGAGCGCATCGATCTCCTCCTGGGAAAGAAACTCTTCCTTGAGCATGTCACTGGATCACGAAGTTGGTGAACAGGACGTCCGCTACCGGCGATTCCTTGCCGACAGCCTTGAACACCTGCTCGCATTGTTCGACGATTTCCTTGGCGAGTGCGGCCTTGCCCTCTGCCGGATAGAGCTCGGTGGGCGACTTGCTGGCCAGCAGCGTCAGGATCCGGCTGCGCAGTTCGGGCGTGTAGGTCTTGATGCCTTCTTCTGCGTGCTTGTCAAAGCTCTTGAAGGTGATGCCGATCTGCAGATAGCGATCGTTGCCTTCCTCGGGCTTGAGGTTGACGGTCAGGGTGTCCATCGGCACGAACACCGGCTCTTTGGGCTTGGCCGGTGCGGCGGGGGACGCAGCGTGGTTGGCGCCTCCCAGGAAGAACCAGGCAGCGGCGCCGCCCATGCCGACGAGCACGAGCACGATCAGGATGATCAGCAGCAGCTTGGTAGAGCCGCCCTTGGCAGCAGGGGCGGGTGCGGTAGTGGCGGCAGCGGCTTCGGCCATGGGGATCACTCGGAGGCTATAGGGGGGTGGGCCTTCCCGGCTCGAAATTCGGAAATTCCAGAGTCGGGTTCTCGGATGGCATTCTTCACCACCTCTGTCCAGCTCATTCCGCCAAGAAACGCGGTCAATCCCGTCTATCTCGGGGGTTTGCGGCAAAGAGATGGGTGGATTTGGTGACTGTAAAGTAATCTATAAATCACTTTATGGCGATGCATCTCGCCCCCATGCGCCTTCCTCACCGCCCGGCGCGCAAGCCGCTGCGTAAAAGTGATGTCGGCCCGAAAGATTTGCCCGCGCGTGCCGTTGTAGTTGTGCAAAGGGCGCCGGGCAAGTTTTCGGCGCCGCACAAACGTCCAGCCGGAAGCCGTCTTGAATTCCTTGCCCTTTCCCACCCGAGCTGCTCTTGGCGCCGTCGATGCCGACGGACTGCCAGCTGACTGTCCGGCACGCGGCGAGCCACCGGGCTTCTGCCCGAAGCTCGACCTGCTGTCGATGGTCAACGCGCTGACTGAGGGCATTCTGGTGTGTGACGGCCAGCGGCGGGTGACCTACGCCAACCCCAGCGCCGCGCGCTTGCTGGGCGTGCCTGTGGCCGACTTGGTGGGGCGCACGCTGGCGCAGGTGGTGTTGTCGGCCGTTGACGAGTTCGAGGCGCCCATCCACGACACCGACTGGCCCGACCGCGACGTGATGGCCGAAGGCCTGCCGCAGTTGAGCCAGATTTTCGGGCTGCATTGCCAGGACGGCCGCACCGTGTGGGTGTCGAGCAACTGGACGCCGCTGTACACGGAGGGCGGTCACTCGATGACCGCTGTGCCGGCGACTGGGGCCAATGCGGGCATGCCGCCTTACTCCGTGCTGGTGTCGCTGGTCGACATTACGCAGATCCGCGAGGCGCAGCAGCGCATCCGGCATCTGGCCACACACGATACGCTGACCGGCCTGCTGAACCGCTCCGCGCTGGAAGACCGTCTGGAGCATGCACTGGCCATCGCGCGCCGCAACCGTACGCGCGTCTCGGTCATGTTCCTGGATCTGGATCGTTTCAAGAACGTCAACGACACGCTGGGCCACCAGTTTGGCGACATGCTGCTGCGCGAAGTAGCGGCCCGCCTGCAGGCCTGCGCGCGAGAGGCCGACACGGTGGCGCGCCTGGGCGGTGACGAGTTTGTCGTCATGCTCGAATCGCTCGACGGCCTGGGCACGCGCCGCGTGGCTGAACGCATTCTCTCGGCCATCAGCGCGCCCTTCTACATCGAGGGGCAGGAGTTGTTCCTGGGCGTGTCGATCGGCATTGCCGTGGCCCCGCACGACGGCGACGACTCCAACACCCTGCTGCGCAAGGCCGATGCGGCCATGTATCTGGCCAAGGAGCGGGGCCGCAACAACTTCCAGACATTTACCAGCGATCTGGACGACCGTGTTTCGCGCCGCTTCCGCATTGAATCGGGCCTGCGCCGCGCCAGCGACCGCAACGAGTTCTATGCCGACTACCAGCCGCGCGTGGACGTGAAGAGCGGCCGCATCGTCAGCGTTGAGGCGCTGATCCGCTGGAATTCCGCAGATTTCGGCCGCATGATGCCCGGCCAGTTCATCCAGGATGCGGAAGAAACCGGCCTGATTGTTGAGATCGACCGCTGGATTCTGCGCGCCGCTTGCGATCAGCTTGCGCGCTGGCGCCGCATCGGGCTGCCGCAACTGCGCATGTCGATCAACCTGTCAGGGCAGGCTTTCAGTTCGGGGCAGCTCAGCACCATGGTGCGCGGGGCGCTTTCCACCAGCGGCTTGCCGGGGGACGCGGTTGAGCTGGAGATGACCGAGGGCATTTTGATCCGCGATGATCCGTCGTTGCATGCGCTGCTGACCGAGCTGCGCGCGATGGGCGTGTCGCTGGCGCTGGATGATTTCGGCACCGGATATTCATCGCTGTCGTATCTGCACCGTTTCCCGATCGACACGCTCAAGATCGACCGCTCGTTCGTGCAGGATTTGCCGCACGTGGCCGAACGTGCCGCCATCACGCGGGCCATCATCATGATGGCGCAGGCGATGGGCATGAAAACCGTGGCGGAGGGCGTGGAGACCACCGGACAGCTCGATTTTCTGCGCGAAGTCGGCTGCGACGAGTATCAGGGCTACCTGCTCACGCGTCCGCTGGAGCCATCCGCTGTACAGGAGTTGGTGCGCGAGAACGTACGCCGATATGGCGAGCGCATTCCGCGACTTCTTTGAGTTTGGAAAACGCCCCCGTGCTGCGGCTTTGCGGGGCGTTCTACAGGTGCAGCCCGTTGCTGACCACGTACATGGTCATTTCGGCGTTGTTGCGCAGCTTCATCTTCGAGAGCACCCGCCCCCGATAGACGCTGACTGTCTTGGCGCTGATCTGCAGCGCCTCGGCAATCTCGCTCAGCGTGCGGCCGGAGCCGAGCATGCGCAGGGTCTGGAATTCCCGGTCGGACAGGATGTCGTGGCGGGGCTTGTCCCAGTCGACGTTCAGGTTGTCGGCCAGCACCTCCACCATGTCAGAGGGCAGGTATTTCTTGCCCTTGGCGATGGCGTTGACGGCCGCCAGCAGTTGCGGCTGGCTGGCGTCCATCGGTAGATAACCGGACGCGCCGGCCTTGAGCGCCCGCACAGCGAGCAACGCCTCGGGGTGACGGCCCAGCGCCAGTATGGCCAGGCGTGCGTGCTGCTGGCGTACGGTCTTGATGGTCAGGAACTCGTCACCGGTGGCAGATTCCACCGAGAACAGCATGACGTCCCACTCGCGTTCGGCAAGCAGATCTTGGTTGGCGTTGTGCAGGTCGGGGACTGCCTCGATCTGCCGGGCCAGGCGCGAATCCTTGAGGATCTGGCGCAAGCCGGCACGGGCAATATCGTGCGGTTCAACAATCAGAACGTTAAGCATGGGCGTTGCGGGTCAAACGGGCTCACTTCAGAGCTCTTCTAGCCGCCAGCGGGTCTTGGACCTGTGGATCATGCTGGCGGGCCGTGCAACTCCCCATCTGTGCGGCAGCGCTCTGTGCTCTATATAGAGGCGGGCGCTTTTGAACGGATCGATCGAGTATAGCCGAGCACATGCCGGCCAAGAAGGAGGCCCGGCGCCTCTTTTGGTGGGGGGCGGAAGTAGGGGGTGCCTCCCAAGCCAAACCGCCGCTCGCGCACAAATTTGTCAAGTTGCCCCTAAACTTTCTGCCGCGGCCACCGATAACCTGAGTACAACGCAGACCTGATCCCCTTCAAGTTGCAGGTCACGTTGCCCGGCCTAGCCGGAACGAGCAACCAAACGGGCAACAACGCCATCGGGAAACTTAGGAGCCGTCATGTCCCTCAGCCTTAATACCAACATCTCGTCCCTGCAAACGCAGCAAGCTCTGTCGCAGTCGCAGAACGCTCTGCAAACGTCGCTGCAACGCCTGTCGACCGGCCTGCGCGTGAACAGCGCCAAGGACGATGCCGCTGCTTACGCTGTGTCGTCGAGCCTGACCACCACGCTGAACGCACAAACCCAGGGTATCCAGAACGCCAACAATGCACAGTCGTACCTGCAAACGGCCGACTCGTACCTGAGCCAGGTTGAAAACAACCTGCAGCGTATGAACCAGCTGGCAGTGGAAGCCAACAACGGCGGTCTGTCGACCACCGACCAGGCCAACCTGGACAAGGAATACCAACAGCTGGCCTCGGCCAACAAGAACATCGAAACCAACGCCAACTACAACGGCGCCAAGCTGTTTGATGGTTCGGTGACCTCCACGTCGTTCCAGTACGGCCAAAGCGCATCGACCGATGTGGCAACCGTTACGAACGCCAACCTGGCCAGCTTCGGTACGCTGACCGGCACGAGCGTGACCTCGACCGCCAACGCAACCGCAGCCCAAGCCGCGATCGCCACCGATCTGGCCAGCCTGAAGTCGGCACGTGCCAGCCTGGGCGCACAGCAAAGCGGTCTGAGCTCGACCATCAACACGCTGACCTCGTCGAACACCGCGCTGTCGGCTGCCAAGTCCGCCATGATCGACACCGACTACGCGGCTGAAACGTCGAACATGACCCGTCAGAACATTCTGCAGCAAGCGGGTACGGCCATGCTGGCGCAAGCCAACTCGGCACCGAACAGCATCCTGAACCTGCTGAAGGGCTAATGGCAGGTTGATGCAGGCTCGGCCGTCCAGATCATCGGGCGGTTCAAGCGAAGGCCGGCGCTCCTTGGGGCGCCGGTTTTTTTTTGAGGTGGGATACCCCTCTTCATCGGGGGCGGCGTTTGGCTAACCCGCCCTAAAGAAGTGACAGGCGTTGCCGTTGAGAAGGAAGACTTCCGCCGATGCAGACGCTCATCAAGATTCGATCATGGCGACTACCACCACCTCCTCTACCAGCAGCAACTACGTTCCGCCGATTTCGATTCCCGGTATCGGGACGAGTATCGACGTCAACTCGCTGGTCACCAGCCTGATGAGCGTGGCAAGCCAGCCGCTGACGCAACTACAGAGCCAGCAGACGTCATACCAGACGCAGCTCTCGGCCGTGGGCACGCTCAAAAGCTCACTGTCGACCTTCCAGACCGCACTGTCGAACCTGACCACGGCGTCGAGCTATAGCGCCATGAAGGCCAGCGGCTATGACACATCGGTGCTGAGCGCATCGGTCACGGGGTCGGCTCCGGCCAGTTCCTACGCTGTCAATGTCACGCAGCTTGCGCAATCGCAGGTCCTGGCAGCGAAGGGACAGGCCTCCACCACGACATCCATTGGCGGTGGTACACCGACCACGATTTCGTTCTCGTTCGGTACGGTGTCGGGTGGCACCTTGTCGAACGGTCAATACAGCGGCGCCACGTTCACGCAGAACGGCGGCCTGCCGGGCGGCTCAATCACGATCAATTCGTCCAACAACACGCTGTCCGGCATTCGTGATGCCATCAACTCGGCCAACCTGGGCGTGTCGGCGAGTATCGTGAACGACGGCAGCGGCAACCCGTATCGCCTGGTGCTGACCTCCACGGCGGGCGGCTCGAATTCGGAGATGAAGATCTCCGTGTCGGGGGATTCGACCCTGTCTTCGCTGCTCTCGCAAGACCCGTCCGGCACGCAGAACATGACCGAGGTGACCACCGGGCAGAACGCCCTGGCCACCATCAACGGCATTGCGGTGCAGAGCCCGACCAATACGCTGTCCAATGTGGTGGACGGTACGTCGTTCACGCTGGCCAAGACGGGCAGCACCACCGTAACGGTGGCCAACGACCCGACTGCCACCACCACCGCCGTCACCAACTTCGTGAACGGCTACAACGCGCTGCGTACGCAACTGAACACGCTCACCAATATCGACACGTCCAACAGCGCCAACAACGGCCCGCTGGCTGGCGATGTGAGTACCAAGACGTTGATCAACCAGATTACCGACGTGCTGGGGCAGGCCGTTGGCAGCGGTAACTACCAGTCACTGGGCAGCGTGGGCGTGACGATGAACTCGGACGGCACGCTGTCGATCAACAGCAGCACGCTGTCGGCGGCCATTGCTGCTTCGCCCAGCCAGGTGGCGGGTCTGTTTGCGGGCACGGGCACGGCCACGGATGCGCTGCTCAATGTGCCGACCTTCTCGGACACCACACAGTCCGGCACCTACGCGGTGAACGTGACGCAACTGGCGACGCAAGGGTCGCTGGCGGGGTCGGCTGCAGCTAATACCACCATTACCGCAGGCTCGAACGATACCCTGGCGTTCAATATCAGTGGCATCGCCGTCAACGTGACGGTGCCGCCTGGCAGTTACAGTGCGGGGGGGCTGGCCACACAGATCCAAAGCCAGATCAACGCATCATCTGCGCTGCAAAACGCCAAGATCACGGCGTCGGTGTCGGCCAATGCCAGCGGTGTGCTGTCGATTACCGACAATCAGTTCGGCTCGATTTCGTCGGTGTCGGTGTCGGGCAATGGTGCGGCGTCGCTGATGGGGGCGAGCCCCGCTGCCACGATCGGCCAGGACGTACAGGGCACCATCAACGGTGTCGCCGCCACGGGATCGGGCCAGAACCTCTACGGCGCCAGCGGCACGGCGGTCGATGGTCTGACTGTGCAGGTGACCGGCGGTTCGGTGGGCAATCGCGGCACGGTGACGGTGCAGCGTGGCTACGCCGCGCAGCTCAACACGGTGATGACCAACCTGCTGGCAACCAACGGCATGGTGCAGAGCGAGACCGACTCCATCAACAGCTCGCTCAGTTCGCTTGCCAGCCAGATCAGCACGATGCAGACGCAGCTGAGCAATCAGCAAGCCCTGTACTACACGCAGTTCAACGCGTTGTCGGCAGCGGTGGCCAGCATGTCGAACACCAGCAGCTACCTGACTACGCAGCTCGCGGCGATCCAGAATCAGACCACGAGCGGTTGATGCAGAACTGAAGCACCACCCATAACAAGATCACACAGCGAGGACCTTTCCCATGTACGCAGCACGCCGCGCCATCGGTGCCTACGCGCAAGTCGGTATCGAGACGTCTGTGGTAGATGCCAATCCGCATCGGTTGATCGCCATGCTGTTTGAAGGTGCACGCGCCGCCATCAACCTGGCCGGCGCCGGCATCCAGCGTGGTGATGTGCCCGCCAAACTGCGTGCATTTGACAAAGTCATCTCGATCATCGGTCAGGGGCTGCAGGCAAGCCTCGACCACCAGCGCGGCGGCGAGATCGCCGTGCAGCTCAATGGCTTGTACGACTACATGCTGCGCCGCCTGCTGCTGGCCAACGGCACCAACGACCTGACGATTCTTGCCGAGGTTGACGGTCTGCTGGCGACCCTGCAGGATGCTTGGCTTGCCATTGGCCAGCCCGGCGCGGCGGCGTCCAGCAACCACCTGAGTGTTGTGAGCTGACGCGGCTGGCCGCGCAGCAAAGCGATTTTTTGATTGAATTCGGCCCAACTGGAGCCAACATGCACCGCAACTTTCCGATCAAGGACAGCGAAAGTCTGTTCGTTTGCTACGAGGCCATTGCACGCCTGACTGCCGAAATGGTCGGCGCAGCTGAAGTAGGTAACTGGGAAGTCGTCAGTACGCTCGAGCGCGAAAGCGCCGCCTATGTGGATGCGCTGCGCCGTTCCGAGCCGCATCCCACGCTGTCGCGCGACGACATCGAGCGCAAACGTACGCTACTCGTGCGCATTCTTGAAGACGATGCCCGCGTGCGCGCGATGGTGTATCCGCGCCTGGATCGCCTGCAGAAGCGCATCGACACGGCGCGCCGCGCCAATACCGCCAGCCACGCCTACGGCAGCATGGCGCGCTACTGACCCGCTACAGACGACAGACTCATTCAACTTGGCGAGGCGCAGGCGCGCCTTGCATCTGCTTCGACAGCGCCAGGTACTGCTCGGATTTGCGGGCAAGCACATTGGCCTGCATCTGATACACGGTCGCGAGTTGTTGAGCCGCCAGGAAACTGCCTCGCCCAACCACGCTGCCATCCATCCCCGCCTGATCGCCAATCTCAAGGCAACGGCAAAACGCCTGCTCGGCCAGCGGTAGCCACTGCGTGCTGGCGTGCTCGGGATGTTTGACCGCCGCATCCACCAACACCAAGCCCAGCGCGAAACACAGATCCGGAAAGTCCGGCCATGCATGGATGCTGGCATCCGCATGGGCCATCGCTTCGTCCAGTCGATCCGATTTACCCAGGCTGTACAGATAGCGCAGCGCGAGGTTGCGGCGGTACGGGGCGTCTTGCGGTGCGAGGGCGAAAGCGCGGGCGTAATAGTTCGTGGCCCTGGCGTAGTCTTCTTGATGCAGTTCGATTTCCTTGCCGAGCTGGAACAGCACGTAAGGATCGTCTGGCCGATGCTTGAGTTCGTCGAGCAGGAGTTGCGTATTACGTTCGCCTTTCTTCTGCATCTTGGCGCTGGTGTAGCCGTCGTGCCGCAGCACGATGGGCAGGCGCTGCGCCGGCAGCGAAGACACCGGTTGTTCGTGGATGCGCCCCGCATAGCGCACGCCACGCGGCAGCAGCCGGGGCAGCCATGCAATCAGCTGGCTGGCGGCGTCGGTCGCGTCGGTATCGTTCTTGATGCAGAGGATGCCCAGCATCGGGTTGGCATTACTGAGGGCGCGCAACTGCTCGCCGCCGCTTTCCAGCCATTCATCCGCATCCAGGACGAGGTTCCAGTCCGCATTGGCGGCTTCCAGTGCGGCGTTGCGCGCCGCTGAAAAATCATTCTGCCAAGTCATCTGGCTGACATGCGCGCCGCACGCCTGCGCAATGGCCATGGTGTCGTCGGTAGAGCCGGTATCCAGCACCACCATGCGGTCGACAAACGGTTTGGCGCTCAGCAGGCAGCGTTCAATGCAGGAGGCTTCGTTGCGCGCGATGACAACCAGCGCGAGGTTGGCGGGAGTGGATGGCACAGTGTGTCGGAAAGATGAAGATTCAGGATGCAGCCTGGCCTGTCGGTCAGGTGAATGCCGCTAGCCGCGGTCATCGGCCGCAGCAAGCGCATCCAGCAGCTTGTGCAGCATTTCGCGCGTGGCGCTGATCTCGCCGGGCTCAAGCGGGATCTTGCATGTGAGCGCTTGCGGCACGTTGGTGGCGGGTGCTTTCAGCGCGCGGCCCGTCTCGGTCAACTCGATGACCACGCGGCGCTGGTCGTCGCGATCGCGTGTGCGCGTGAGCAAACCCTGTTCTTCCAGGCGCTTGAGCAACGGCGTAAGCGTGCCGGTATCCAGGTACAGCGTGCGGCCCAGGTCGCCCACGGCGCACGGTGCCTGCTGCCAGCAGGCGAGCATCACGAGGTATTGCGGATAGGTGAGATCAAGTTCGTCGAGCAGCGGGCGGTACAGACGCGTCAGCAGGTGGCCGGCGGCGTACAGAGGAAAACAGAGCTGCTGATCGAGCGCCAGCACGTCGTTCACGGAAGACTCCCGGGGACGGTCCTGGCACCTGTGCGGTGCGTGCCGCAGCGGCCTGGGCAGGCGGTGTGCGCATGACCGTATTCAATGGGACGTCAATATTGCCACGGACGGCATGTGAATTGGGTACGCGCGGCGTGACGCAGTTGTAAGCGCTTTGGCCGTCGCTCAGATCTGGTGGTCACAGCTGGCGGGCATGACAAGCGGCGGCGAGGTCACGTCAGATCGACATGCTTATGATGCTTTGATAGGCCGAGACAAACTTGTTGCGCACCTGCACGGCGGTCTGCAGGTCGATGTTGGCTTTCTGCAGCGAGAGCATCACGTCGTGGAGGTCGACATCATTGTTGCCCATCTCAAAGCTGCGCGAGATGGACGCGGCCTTTTGCTGCGAGGCATCGACCTTGTCCAGCGACGACTTGAGCACCGCACCGAAATCGACACTCGGTTTGGCCGCGTCAGTGCCGCCGATACTGCTGCCGACGGCGCTCGATGGCGCCAGCACGCTGTTCATCAGCGAGACCACGGAATTGGCGTTGGAGAAATCCATGCTGGTTTGGGATCAGGGGAATTTGGCGAGCGCTTCGAGCTCGGAAACGAAGTGGACCTCGCGGCCGGCCGGCACCGGAATTTCCATCGGAACCGGCGTCACGACAATGGTGTGATGCGGAATGACGGCATCGTCGTCCAGCACCAGGAATTCGGTCTCGGCAAAGCCCTGTGCGTGGTGGAAGACCTGTAGCGGCGCGCGGCGCAGGGTGGCGTATCTGGGCGACTCAGGCTTGAAGGGATCGAGCCTGGTGATGTATTCGAATGCCGCGTTCACGCGGTACAGGTCGTACGGTGCGGGCAGGTCAGCCGCTTCGCCCAGCGCGCGAATGCGATTGGCGATGTAGTAGTTGTCGATCCAGTGACCGCCTTCCTGGGTGCGCAGGCGCAGAGCCACCTTCATGCGTACCAGGACGAACTGGTTGATGGCGTTCAGCCACTCCGGCCGCTCGGCGGCAGGCAGCGTATGCGAGAACTTGCCGAACAGATATTCCAGCCCCCCGCGATACCGATCCCACGCGTGCTTGACCTGCTCGTTACCCGCTTGCGAACGGGTTTCGTCATCAAAGTAGCGCGTGACCGACCGGTAGAACGGCGTCTTGCTGAAGTAGACGGCGCTGGTCCCCAGCATTTCTGCTGCATGCACGAAGGCGTAGAACGCATGCTCGGGGGCGCTGAAATACAGCCGGTTCATCACCTCGCGGCGCGCCAGATAGATCTCTGGGAAGAGGTGGTGCGACAGCACCAGCACCATCAGCTTGGAATAGTCGTTCTGCTCGATCAGGTAGTCATCGTCCTGGCGATAGAACGTCGTGACGTCTTGCCGGGTCGGCAGGTCGTGGAGGATCCAGGGCGCGAAGATGACGCCCACGCCTGGGTTGCGCTCGAAAATGCCGATGTTGTTGTTGATCTCGGCCAGGATGGGCAGATCGTCGTCAGCGTGGTAGAGCACGTACTTGCCCTGCGCGCTGCGGTACAACCGGTTCAGGTTCTCATCGGAGCCCAGGTTGGACGGTCGGCGGAAGTACCGGATGTTCAGCTTGTCCTGATACCGCGCCACGACCTCTTCGGTGCCGTCGGTCGAGCAGTTGTCGCCGATCAGCAGTTCGTAGCTGAACTTCAGTTCGCCAATCTGCCTGACCAGCTCTGCGAGCAAGTTGTCGAGGTAGCGGGCGCGGTTGTAGGTCGGGATGCAGACGCTCAGTGCAACCTGCTGCACAGCCTCATCCGTCTTCTGAGGCGCCTGGGTTGCCCCGGCTTCGGTTTGGATCGCTGCAATCTCACTCATTGGATGAACTCGCGCCAGTTAAGGGTCTGAGGGCACAGGTACGCCTTGCTTGCCGGGCCATGATTGGCAATCAGGTCCAGGCTGCTGACGAAGGGCGTGAACGCGCCATGCAATTGTGTATACGGCTGCAAGGCGTAATTCATGTAGGCCACGGTAATGCCGTGCTGCTCGAATTCGGCATGGGCCAGATAGTTCTTGGCGCCGTGCCCGGTGATGTAGGTGTCACCTCGTAGCTTCTGCACGATGGCGAGTACGCGGTCGCTGTTGCGGCCGGGGATGTCCAGCTCCGACGAATCGACAAACTTGCGGTCGATTTCAATGCCCAGGTAGCGGCAGACCGCGCGCATGGATGCCAGCGCCAGCGCGCCCATGTTGGGGTAGTCCACCGCGTACACCGTACGCACCAGGGCCAGCATGTCGTTTGCGTGGGGGGCGGCCTCGTACGCCTGCTCCAGCATGCGCAGGTGCTGCGCGCGCCAGTCCACGTTGGTGGCGGGTTTGACCTCGTCAATGCGGGCGCCCAGGTGGAATTTTTCCAGCGGCACGGTCATCCAGCGCGTGCCGGTGGTGTCCTTGATCTGCACGCGGTTGGTGAAGCTGCCCTTGGAGAACTGCACGTCGGCGTAATTGACGAGCACGTCCGCCAGCATGATCTGCTCAAGCAGGCCGCGCCAGGGGAACAGCATCGGCTGTGTAATGACGACGTTCATGGCGCCAGCATCCGCTCCATGAGGACAACGTCGTGCCAGCGGTTGTCTTGCAGATAGTGGCCGCTCAGCGTGCCAACATGCCGGAAGTCGAGCTTCTGATACAGCGCGATGGCGCGCGTGTTCTCTGCCAGCACTTCCAGCGTGATCTTGCGCAGGCACAGGGTCTCGCTGGCATAGGCAAATGCGGCTTCGCACGCCGCGCGTCCGTGGCCCCGGCCCTGCGCGGACGACGCCAGGCAGATGCCGAGTGAGGCGTGCCGGTTGACCGCATCAATGTGGTTCAACTGGAGATACCCCAGCACACTGTCATCCGCTTGGGCTGCGATGATGAACAGCACGACCTCACTCTGCTTGGATTTTCCGATCAGCCAGTCGCGCACGCTGGCGGCGGAGTTGGGCCGCGGGCGTGTCATCAACTGCAGCTGCGTCGGCACATCGTTGCGCAGCGGCAGCAGTTGCGGGATATCGCTCTCGCGCCATTCCCGCAGGAGGAGTGAGCCGCGCGCAATCATGGCTGGAAGCGGAAATACCGGAAGCGGTTCGGATAGGCGGCTTCCACGGTGTGCCGCACCTCATCGGCAATGACCGGGTTGACGGCCAGATACACCACCTCAACCTCGTCCGGAATGCTGTCCAGCGCCACGACCGGCTTGCCCGCCAGCGACGACCCCTGCAGGTACGGATTCTGGTCGACAAACGCGCGCAAGGCATGCGGCTGTTGGAGGTTGCTGGCGGTGTAGGCGCCGTAGAAACCGGCGCCGTAGATCACGGCGGGCGCGCCACCGTGCTGCGTTTCGAAATCCGTCAGATGGCTGGAGGCCTGCTGCCAGAAGCGTGCCAGCCGGTTGGCGGCTTCTTGGGTGTCAGCCAGTTCCTGTGCATCCAGCACCGGTGCGACCTTGCTGTCGCCGGGCCGGCGCACGGCGGTGACGACGAACGCGCCGCGGTGGCTTTGCGCATCCGCTTCGAGCAGGTCAAACCCATGCTTGGCCAGCAGGGTCTGCAGCGACGTGTGCGTGAAGTGGTTGACGTGATCCGCCACCAAGAAGTCCACCGAATTGGTGAACGTGTTGGGCACGATGGCGTACAGCCGGCCGCCGTCGCGCAACAGACCGTGGATATTGCGCAGCGCGGTCGGCAGGTCAGGAATGTGTTCGAGCGAGAAGAACGAGCTGACCACGTCAAACGAACGCTGCCATGCCGGCGGGATCGTGTACGTGGCCCATTGATCGGGGCTGAGGAATTTTTCCCAGAAACCGATGTAGCGATCGCTGATGTCGAACAGGTGGACGTTCACGTCCGGGCGTTGCTGCTTCAGCAGGCGCATGGTCGCGCTTTTTGCGCAGCCGAAGTCGACCACACGCGCACCTTCAGGCAGTGCCAGCTTGCGCTGGAAGGTGGCCACCTGATGATCGGCGCGGAAGATCTTCCGGCCGTTCTCGACCGCGTAGATCTGGTCCTCTTCCTCGCTGTTGACGAGGATGTCGTACTCGGTGTCGTAGAAGCTGCCGTTGTCACACAGCTCCACGGTCTGGATGTGGCCGCACGCCGCGCAGCAGAACACCTCCAGCGTGCCTTCCATGGCGCGGCGCAGTGAAGACAGTGCGCTTTGCGGGGCGCGGTAGATCGGTTCTGCCAACGGTTGCTGGCAGACATTGCATGGCAGAGCACCCTGGGTCATGGTCAGGCTTCCACGGAAAGTTCGGGATGGACGGTACGGAAGTCGACACCGTTGGCGTACGACCCCTTCCAGCCGTGCGAGCGCCCGGTCGGCTCGCAGAAATTGAAGTAGCGGAACTGCATCGACCAGCGTGAACGCTGGCTGGTGTTGTGTCCCGATGCGTGCAGCACCAGAAAGTCGACCATCACCAGATCGCCCGGCTTGGTCAACGGTTGCACGTGCGGATAGCGTGCCAGATAGCTCGCTTCGTCCTTGATCAGCAACGCATAGGCGCCTTGCTTGCCGGCGTTGTCCGGATCTGCGCTGAACACTGGCAGCGGCCCTTCCACGTGCGAACCGGGGCAGAACTCGACCGGCCCGATCTCGGGGGTGATCTCCACCAGCGGGCTCCAGAACACCACGCCGTCCAGACTGCGCAACTGGGCCGGATATTCCTGATGCCAGTTGGCACGAAATTTCTCTTCGCGCGGGTTGTCGATGCGGATGCCGGAGCCAGCGTTCGCAATACCCGGCAGGGCGCCGGGCCGTACCTCGGTCACCAGGGCTTCATGACGCGGATCGCCCAGCAGGCGGACAAACGCCGGAATCTGTTTGACCGCGTCATACACCTCGGCACCGTATTTGCGATTGGCCTGGATGACCGCCTGATAACCGTCATCGAAGCGTTCCGGTGCAAACGGCGCGCGCGCGATGTTGAGGCGGTACTTGTCAATGATGAGGCCGATGATGTCGTAGATCGCACGCTGGATCGGCTCGACCTGCGACGGCGCGTAGAAGTCGCGCAGGATCAGCAGGCCGTCACGCTGAAAGGTCTCGACTTGATCGGGTGTCAGGATGCCAGCCATGTCAGCTTCTCCTGGTGTTCCTGCACAAGATCGAGTACCACTTGCGACACCGTATTGATGTCTGCACTCGACATATCGTGATAGGACGGCAGGTTGATGGCACGTTCGGCAATCGCATAGCTGTTGGGTGCCTTGAGGCGTGCGCTGTCCGCCGACGTGCCGAACAACTCGGTCTGGCTCAGCGGGTAGAAGAACACGCGTGCATCGATGCCGCGGCGCGCGAACGCAGCCAGCAACACGTCGCGCGTAATACCCAGTGCCTTGTCAAACACGACGGTCGGCATCCAGTAGCTGTTGAAGGTGTTGGGCGCCTCGGGGTTGAGCGCGAGGCCGGCAACGCTACCGAGATGTTGCTGATACGCGGCGAAGATCTCGCGCTTGCGTGCGACCAATGCGTCGATGCGCTCCAGCTGAGCGCAGCCGATGGCAGCCTGGACATTGGAGATGCGGTACTTGAAGCCGATGAAGTCTGACCAGAACTGCTTGCCGCCCGGCACGCGGCCGTGATTGTTCAGTGTCATGACGCGGTCGTACAGCGCGCGGTCATTCGTGACAAACATACCGCCTTCGCCGGTCGTCATGGTCTTGGTGCCATGGAACGAGAACGTGCCGAAGATGCCCTGTGCACCGGCTGCATGTTCGCCCCAGCGCGAGCCAACGGCTTCCGCAGCGTCTTCGATCACGGGAATGCCGTGGCGCTCGGCCATCTCCAGCAGGCGGTCCATCTCGCACAGGTTGCCGTAGAGGTGCGTGGCAACGATGGCTTTGGTGCGCGGCGTGATGGCGGCTTCCACCTGCGCTGGGTCCACGCACCACGTGTCGGGCAGGATGTCGACGAACACCGGCGTGGCGCCCACGTAGGTGATGGGCGAGGCGGTGGCGATCCAGTTGGTGTCGGCCAGGATCACCTCGTCGCCCGCGCCGATGCCCAGCGCCGCAAGGCCCATGTGCATGGCACCGGTGCAGCTTGACGTGGCAATGGCGTACTGCGTGCCGACAAACTTGGCGAACTGCTTTTCGAAGCGGTTGATGTAGGCGTAGCACTGGTCGCCCCAGCCGTTGCGGGCGGCATCGGTGGCGTATTCGACTTCCAGCTCGGTGATCGACGGCTTGGAATACAGAATCTTCTGGGTCATGGCTGTTCCTGTGGTTCAGGCGTCAGTGGCTGAGGCGGGCCGGCAAGTCGATCCCCCTGAACGCGTTGGTCAGCGGTGGATGGGCACGGTCCCGGTCGGAGCATTCGGTCATGGCGAGCGGCCAGGCAATGCCCAGCCGACCATCGTTCGGGTTGAGGCCGTCTTCGGCAGCTTGTGCGTACGGCGTCGAGGTCAGGTACAGCAGCTCGCAATCGTCTTCGAGCGTCTGGAAGCCATGGGCAAACCCCTTGGGCACCAGCAGGCTGTTGTGCCGCTCGGCGGACAGTTCCACTGCATGCCACTGCAGGAAGGTCGGCGAACCGGCTCGCAGGTCGACGGCCACGTCGAACACGCGGCCACGCACGCAGCTCACCAGTTTGATCTCGGCGTGCGGCGGGTATTGGAAATGCAGCCCGCGCACCGTGCCGCGCTTGGCGGAGTAGGAGTGGTTCATCTGCGCGACCGGGCTGTCGAAGCCGGCGACGGCAAGTTCCTCTGCACAGAAGAAGCGCGTGAAGTAGCCGCGATGGTCGCCGATGATTGTTCGGTCGATTTCAACCAGGCCGGCCAACGGTGTCGGCGCGATGGTGAAGCGGTTCATGCAGCGCTCCTGGATGTGGCAGTCGATGCGACGGCGGTGAAACGGTCGATCTGCTGGTCGCACAGCGTGCGCGCATCCGCTGTCTTGTCATGCAGTTGGCGGTACCAGGCGGCGGTGTGCTCCAGCGCGGTTTCGAACGACCACGCTGTCTGCCAGCCGAGTTGCTGGCGTGCCCGGCTGGCGTCCAGATGCAGCATGCCGGCCTCGTGCTTGCCCGTGGCGGTGTTGGTATCCAACTGCCAGATCAGCGCGGGCCAATGTTGTTGCAGACCTTGCAGTACCTGTTCGACGGTGCGCGTGGCCGCGCTGTCCGGGCCGAAATTCCAGGCGGTGGCGCAAGAGGCATCGCCCGCCAGCAGGCGTTGTGCGAGCACCAGATAGCCGTGCAGGCAATCCAGCACGTGTTGCCACGGCCGCGTGGCGTGTGGCGAGCGGATGACCAATGGCGTACCGGCACGCATCGCGCGCTCGGCATCGGGGATGAGCCGATCTTCCGACCAGTCGCCGCCGCCAATGACATTGCCTGCGCGGCCGGTGGCCAGCAGCGGGCCGTTGGCGAAGAACGCGCGCCGGTAGCTTGCGGCCACCAGTTCGGCGCACGCCTTGGACGCGCTGTAGGGGTCATGGCCGCCCAGGGCGTCGGTCTCGCGGTAGCCCCAGGCCCACTCGCGGTTGTCGTAGCACTTGTCGGTGGTGGCCACCACGATGGCCGACAGGTTCGTGCAGCCGCGTGCGGCCTCCAGTACGTTTACCGTGCCCATCACGTTAGTGGCGTAAGTGGCGACCGGGTCTTTGTATGACGCGCGCACCAGCGGCTGTGCAGCGAGGTGGAAGACGACATCGGGCCGCGCGGCTGTCATGGCTTTGTGCAAACCATCCGCATCGCGGATGTCGCCCAGCGTGTGACCTGCCAGCGTGGATTCCACATCGGCCAGCGTAAAGAGACTCGGAAGCGTTTCCGGCGCCAGGCTGTAGCCGTAGACCTCTGCGCCGAGCTGGCGCAGCCACAAGGCCAGCCAGCTTCCCTTGAAGCCGGTATGCCCGGTCAGAAAGACGCGTTTGCCGGCCCAGGCGACAGGGTTGAGCATCACCATTGCTTCCACGGTGCATTGCCCGATTGCCACAGGGCTTCCAGGCTGTTTTTGTCGCGCAGCGTGTCCATCGGCTGCCAGAAGCCGTGGTGCTCGAACGTGTTCAGTTCGCCCATCTCGGCCAGACGCGCCATTGGCGCGCCTTCCCAGGGGGTGTCTTCACTCGCGATGTATTCGATGACGGATGGGTTGAGCACAAAGAAGCCACCGTTGATCCAGGTGCCGCCGTCGCCGGGTGGCTTTTCGGTAAAGCCGGTCACGCGCGTGCCGTCGCGCTGGAGCAGGCCGTAGCGCCCCGGGGGCTGTACGGCCGTCACCGTGGCCATCTTGCCGTGTTCACGGTGGAAGGCGATCTTGCTGGTGATGTCGATGTCGGACACGCCGTCGCCGTAGGTGAAGCAGAACGGCTCGTTCGGATCGAGGTAAGCGGCCACGCGCTTCAGGCGCCCACCGGTCTGCGATTGCTCGCCGGTGTCGACCAGCGTGATGCGCCAGGGCTCGGCATGGCGCTCGTGCACGGTCACTTCGTTCTTGGACATATCGAACGTCACGTCCGACATGTGCAGGAAATAGTTGGCGAAGTACTCCTTGATGACATAGCCCTTGTAACCCAGGCAGATGATGAAATCGTTGATGCCATGGGCCGCGTAGATCTTCATGATGTGCCACAGGATCGGGCGGCCACCAATCTCGATCATCGGCTTGGGTTTGAGGTGCGACTCTTCGCTGATGCGCGTGCCCAGGCCGCCGGCAAGAATGACTGTTTTCATGGTTCAGTGCTCGCTTATGCGCCTGCTTGTGTGTCCATTCATGCGGCCACCGGCGTGGCTGCGGATGCGGAGTTCTCCTGCATCTGCCGGGCGAGATTGGAAAAATGGTTGGACTTGATGGCCAGGGTGTCGGCCTGGGCGCGGTAGGTCAGCGCCAGGTACTTGGCAGCTGCAAAGCTGCCCCGCCCGAACACGGCAGCGTCCAGCTTGGGCTGTTCGCCAATCTCCAGGCATTTCAAAAAGGCGGACTCCGCCATCGGCAGCCATTGTTTCTCGGCCTGCGCGGCGTCTTGCGCGGCGGCTTCAAACATCAGGTGGCCGAGCATGTAGAAGTAATCGGGTGAGTGCGCCCACTCCTCCATCCACTCGCCAGCCAGGGTGATGGCCGCGTCCAGTTGCTTGGATTTGGACAGGCATGCCAGCAGGCAGATGCACAGGTCATGCCGATAGGGCGCCGTCTTGGGCGCCGTCGTCAGCGCGCGCTGGTAGTGCGCGGCGGCCTGTGCGGGGTCTTTCAGGTTGATCTCGAAGTCTTTGCCGAGCTGGTAAAGGATGTACGGATCATCAGGGTGCTCAGCCAGCTCTTGTTGCAGCAGGGCGTGATTGCGTCCGCGTTTCTGGTCCAGCTTGGCGTTCATGTAGCCGTCGTGGCCGATCACCAGCGGCAGGCGCACGCGCTGCAGGTTGCCGGCGGGCTGCTCGTGAATGCGGCCCTTGTAGCGCACGCCGCGTGGCAGCAGGCGGGCAATCCAGCTGTTGGAGTGCTCGACGTGGCCCGAGATGTCGTACTCGCTGCGGATGCACACCACACCCAGCAGTGGGCCGAAGGTGCAGGCGTCGCGCAACTCTTCCGTGCCGCCCTCGATCCACTCGTCGGCGTCCAGCACGAGGTTCCAGTCGGCGTTGGCGGCGGCCAGGGCGGCGTTGCGGGCGGCCGAGAAGTCGTCGACCCAGGTGAAATGGTGGACCTGCGCACCGCATGCACGGGCAATCGCCACGGTGTCGTCGGTGGAGCCGGTGTCGAGCACGACCATGCGGTCGACATGCGGCTTGGCACTCAGCAGGCAGCGCTCGATGCAGGCAGCCTCATTGCGGGCGATGACCACCAGCGCAATCTCGGACCGGGGTGATCCTGTGCGGCGGTGCTTGGTGTGTTTGGACATGCGGACTCCCAACGGCGGCGGCCTGTTGTTGGGCCAGTCGGTGCGGACAAAAAATAAAACCCGGCGCTTGTGGCGTCAGATCGACATGCTCATGATGCTTTGGTACGCCGAGACGAACTTGTTGCGCACCTGAACGGCGGTCTGCAGGTCGATGTTGGCCTTCTGCAGCGAGAGCATTACGTCGTGCAGATCCACGTCGCTGTTGCCCATTTCGAAACTGCGCGAGATGGATTCGGCCTTTTGTTGCGAGGCGTCGACCTTATCCAGCGACGACTTGAGCACCGCGCCGAAGTCGACACTGACTTTGGCGTCATCGCCATCCGCACCGCTGGAGCTGCCAAGACCGCCGACCTTGCTCGACGGTGCCAGCACGCTGTTCATCAGCGACACCACCGAGTTGGCGTTCGTAATATCCATGTGAAGAAGACTCCTCTTTTTTGCGTCTCTTGCATGTGGCGCGGGTTGTTGGCCCGACGTTGAGCCGGCGGTTGGCCGGCGAATAGCGAACTTCGGGCCGCTATGGCGCCACGGTGATGCAAAGGTAGCCGCCCGCCAGCCGTTCCCAAGCGCTCAAAAGAGCGGGAAAAGGCCCTCTTCTTGCCGAATTGCTTGCGCACCCACTGCCGATAATGGCAACCACGGAGCTTTGCCCGTTTTGTGGGTTTGGTTGCTCCGGCAACGCAGTCAGTCAGGAGATTTGGGATGCCAACGACAGCCGATTCGGTTGCTGTCGCCGACACGCTCGGTACGGTCGATATGCCGGCGGTGGGCCAAGGCGCTATGACGCGCCAGAACGGAGGGGGTGCCGGTGCCTTGGGCGCCCTGGGCCCGCTCGGCCGTTTGTCGCCGCGTCTGCTGATGATGATCGGCGGGGCCGCGCTGGTGGCCGTGATTGCCGCTGCGATGCTGTGGAGCCGCGCCCCTGACTACCGTGTGCTGTTCAGCAATGTCAGCGACAGCGATGGCGGCGCCATCATTGCTGCCTTGCAGCAAATGAACGTGCCGTACCGCTTTGCCAACGGCGGCACCGCCATCATGGTGCCCGAGGCCAATGTGCACGAGACGCGTTTGAAGCTGGCCTCGCAAGGGCTGCCCAAGGGCGGCCTGGCTGGTTTCGAGCTGATGGAGAACCAGAAATTCGGCACCAGCCAGTTTGCCGAACAGGTCAATTACCAGCGCGCCCTGGAAGGCGAGCTGGCCCGCACCATCCAGGCCATGCAAGAGGTGCAGTCCGCTCGCGTGCACTTGGCGCTGTCCAAGCCATCGGTGTTCGTGCGCGAGCAGGCCAAACCCAGCGCCTCGGTGCTGCTGACGCTGTTTCCGGGCCGCATGCTCGACCGCTCGCAGGTGCAGGCCATCGGCCATCTCGTCTCCAGCAGCGTGCCGAATCTGCCGCTGGCCAACGTGACGGTAGTTGATCAGTCCGGTCGCCTGCTGTCGTCGGCATTCCAGGACAACGCCTCGGGCCTGGACCCGACGCAGCTGAACTACGTGCGCGAGATCGAGCAGGGCTACATCAAGCGCATCGAAGCCATCCTCGGCCCCGTGGTGGGCGATGACAACGTACGCGCCCAGGTCACGGCCGACGTCGATCTGGACAACACCGAACAGATGGCCGAGACGTATCGTCCGAACCAGGACCCGGCCAACGCGGCCGTGCGCAGCACCCATACCGCTGAAGCCACGCAGAACAAGGCCGACGCCCAGGGCGGTGTTCCGGGCGCCCTGTCCAACCAGCCGCCGACCGCGCCGCGCATGCTGCCGACCGCACCGGCTCCGTCGGCTTCGCAGCCGGCCGCCACGGGCCCGAATGGCCAGCCGCAACAGCAGGCCGCTGCCGCCAACGCTACCGGCACGACCACCAGCGGCAACTCGTCGAGCACCCGCGACACCACCACCAACTACGAAGTCGACAAGACCGTACGCCGCACCCGCGCTGCAGTGGGTACCGTGCGCCGCCTGTCGGTCGCCGTGGTGGTCAACTACCGCGCCGACGGCAAGACCTGGAAGCCGCTGTCCGATGCCGACATGACCAAACTCAACGCGCTGGTCAAGGACGCTGTGGGCTTTGATGCCAAGCGCGGGGACTCCGTGAACGTGGTCAATAGCCAGTTCTCCGGCACGCTGCCGGTGGCGAAGGACGACCTGCCGCTGTGGAAACAGCCGGAGATGATCCAGTACGCGATTCAAGGGGCCAAGTACCTGGCGTTGGCGATCGGCTTCCTGATCCTGGTGTTTGGGGTGATTCGTCCGGCGATCCGTTCGATGGGCAAGAAGGCCGAGCCTGCCACGCCCACCTTTGTGGGCCGCGAAGGCGAAGACCCGAACGCACCGATCATCACCGGCGCCGCAGCTTCGGCCGGACCGGAGCTGGAAGGACCGTCTGCCGCTGGCGCAGAGGGTGAGATGCCCGACAGCCTGCCGCAGCTCAAGAACAACGATTTCGAGAAGAAGCTGGAGACGATGCGTCGTGTCGCCCAGCAGAACCCGCGCGCCGTCGCGGCCGTCATCAAGCAATGGGTGAGTAACGAATGAGCGCCGAAGGACTCCAACGCAGCGCCATCCTCATGATGTCGCTGGGCGAAAGCGAAGCCGCCGAAGTGCTCAAGCACCTGGGCCCGCGCGAAGTGCAGAAGCTGGGCGCCACGATGGCGGCGCTCAAGAACGTCTCGCGCGAGCGCGTGCTCGACGCGTTTGACGCCTTCTTTGTCGAGGCGGAAGACCTGCCGCTGGATGTGGACTCCAACGAGTACATCCGCACCGTCTTCCGCAAGGCACTGGGCGACGACCGCGCCGCCAATATCATCGACAGGATCCTTTCGGGTGGTGATACCAGCGGCATTGAAGGCCTCAAGTGGATGGATGCATCGTCGGTGGCGGAACTGATCCGCAACGAGCACCCGCAGATCATCGCCACCATCCTCGTGCACCTGGACCGCGACCAGGCTTCGGAAATCCTCACGTATTTCACCGAGCGCCTGCGCAACGACACCATCCTGCGCATCGCCACGCTCGACGGCATTCAGCCCAGCGCCCTGCGCGAGCTGAACGACGTGCTGACCAAGCTGCTGCAGGGTAACGACCACCGCAAGAAGAGCGCGATGGGCGGCGTGCTCACGGCGGCAGAAATCCTCAACCTGGTGCCGAGCGCCGTGGAATCCGCCGTCATCGAGGGCGTGCGCTCGCGCGATCCGGAACTGGCCGACGCCATCGTCGAGAAGATGTTCGTCTTCGACAACCTCATCGACCTGGATGGCCGCGCCCTGCAGACGCTGCTGCGCGAAGTCAGCCAGGAGGTGTTGGTGGTGGCGCTCAAGGGTGCCAAGCAGGAATTCCGCGACAAGGTGTTCGCCAACATGTCGCAGCGTGCCGGCACGATGCTCAAGGAAGAGCTGGAAGTGCTGGGCCCGGTCAAGGTGTCGGAAGTCGAAACGCAGCAGAAGGAAATCCTGATGATTGCGCGCCGTCTGGCCGACGAGGGCGAGATCAGCATTGGGCGCAAGGCAGAGGACGCGTATGTCTGATCACACGCGCCTGCCCAACGTGCTGACGATGGAGCGCTGACATGCCGCGCCCGCCGATCATTCCGCGCGATACGCTGGTTGAGTACCAACCGTGGGAGCCGACTGACTTCGAGCGTCAGGCCGAGCAGGCCGCCGTCGAAGCCGCGCCGCCCCCGCCGCCGGAGGCCGAACCCGAAGAGCCGCCCATGTCCGAAGAGGAATGGCAGGCGATGTTGGATGCCGAACTGGCTACTGCCCGCGACGAAGGCCGGCGCGATGGTTTTGCCCAAGGCTTCCAAGACGGTTTCGAGCAAGGCCGTCGTCAGGGCGAGGAAGATTCCAAGCAGATCGCCACGTTGATGCAATCCGTGCGTGAGGCGGTTGATCAACTGAACGGCAGCGTTGCCGACGAACTGGTCGATCTGGCGCTGCAGCTCGCGCAGCAGTTTCTGCGCGGCGCGTTGCATGCACAGCCCGAGCGTGTGTTGCCGCTCATCCGCGAAGTGCTGGGCGATGCGCCCACCGCACCGGCGCCCGCCATGCTGCGCGTGCATGCTGATGATGCCGAGCTGATTCGCCAGATGTTGGGTGCCGAGCTGGCTGCCGCCGGCTGGACCATCATCGTTGACGCCGCCATCGAGCGCGGCGGCTGCCGCGTGCAAACCCGCTTTGGTGAGACCGATGCCACGTTGCAGACCCGCTGGGCAGAACTGACCCGTGCATTGGGGCGCGATACCGCATGGATTGCCAGCGAGCGCTCGGAAGCAGAACGCGTGGCCGGAGGGGCGCTCCATGTCGCCTGAGACCGTGCAATCGGCCGACCAGGCTGCCGCCAACAACCCCAACGTGCGCGTGTGGCAGGCGCACCTGCGCCAGACCGCGCAGCGCGCGCGCCTGGCCCGCCCAGTGGTGACGTGCGGCAAGCTCACGCGCGTGGCCGGCCTGGTCATGGAGGCCGTGGGTCTGAAGCTGCCCGTGGGCAGCGCCTGCCGTGTGGAACTGCCGAACGGAAGCGGGGCAGCCCGCTACGTGCTGGCTGAGGTGGTAGGTTTTGCCGAAGAGCGCGCTTTCCTGATGCCGCAGACGGATCTGGTGGGTGTGGTGCCCGGTGCGCGCGTGTTCCCGCTGGAACCGCAGCACCTGCCGACCGACGCTGCCGATCCGACCATCGCGCACAGCAAGTTCTTGCCTGTGGGCCCGCGCCTGTTGGGCCGCGTGGTGGACGCCAACGGCGAGCCGCTGGATGGCAAGGGGCCGCTTGGTGCGCAAGAAGACCTCGCCTGGGGCACGTTGGCCCCGGCGCCGCTGAACCCGCTCAAGCGCAAGCCGATCGAGCACGTGCTTGACGTGGGCGTACGCGCCATCAATGGCTTGCTGACCGTGGGCCAAGGCCAGCGCCTGGGGCTGTTTGCCGGCTCCGGCGTCGGTAAGAGCGTGCTGCTGGGCATGATGGCCCGCTACACGCAGGCGGATGTGGTGGTGGTCGGCCTGATCGGCGAGCGCGGCCGCGAAGTGAAGGAATTCGTCGACGAGATTCTTGGAGAGGAAGGTCTTGCCCGCTCGGCCGTGGTGGCCGCGCCGGCCGACAACTCGCCGCTCATGCGCCTGCAGGGCGCTGCCTACGCACACACCATCGCCGAGTACTTCCGGGATCGTGGCTGCAATGTGCTGCTGATTGTCGATTCGCTCACGCGCTATGCGATGGCCCAGCGCGAGATCGCCCTGGCCATCGGCGAGCCGCCGGCCACCAAGGGGTATCCGCCCTCGGCGTTTGCCAAGCTGCCGGCACTGGTGGAGCGTGCCGGCAACGGCATGGTGGATGCCAGCGGCCGTGGCGGCTCGATTACCGCGTTCTATACCGTGCTGGCCGAAGGCGATGACCAGCAGGACCCGATTGCCGACGCCGCGCGCGCCATTCTGGACGGTCACTTTGTGCTCTCGCGCAAGCTGGCCGAGCAGGGGCACTACCCGGCGATCGACATCGAGCAGTCGATCAGCCGTGTGATGTCGGCCATCGTGCCGCGCGAGCAGCTCGATACCGCCCGCCGCTTCAAGCAGCTCTATGCCCGCTACCAGCGCAACCGCGACCTGATTGCGGTGGGTGCCTATGCGCGCGGCAGCGACCCGATGACCGATCAGGCCATCGCCCGCTACCCCGACATGGAGGCGTTCCTGCAGCAGGGCATGTTTGAGAACGAAAGCCGTGAGCACACGCTGGAGAAGATGAACGCGGTGCTCGCTTGACAGTGTGAAGACGTAAGCCAGGCCAAAGCCTCGGGCTAAAGCCAGGCGGCGTGTAACCGATTGGTTGATGTAGTGGAAATCTGGAGGTTCGACCATGACCACCATGAGTAAGCCGTTCCGCCTCGATACGGTGCTGGAACTGGCCCAGAAGGACACCGAGAAAGCCACGCAGGAAGTCGGCCGCCTGATGAACACGCGCGAGGCTGCCACGCAAAAGCTGGCCCTGCTGTCCGACTACCGCAACAACTATCACCAGCAGATGCTGACCACGGCCAACGCCGAGGGTGGCATCGACATCACGCGCCTGCGCAACTACGCCGCGTTCATTGACCGGCTGGGTGCCGCCGTGGACCAGCAGAAGGGCACCATCAACGCGCTGGAGAACCAGCTCGAAGCGAGCCGCGCCAACTGGATCGAGAAGCAGCGCCGCGAGCAATCGTTCGACATCCTGCGCCAGCGCCACATTGAAGAGCAGCGCCAGCACCAGGAGCGGCGCGACCAGCGCGAGAACGACGAACACGCCGCCAAGGTGATCCGCATGCGTGCGGCACAGGGCGGCAACTGAACACGCGTACACGTACGCAGATGGAAGAGGGAGTCAACGTGGGTTTGAGTGCTACCCCCAACACCGCCGCGCAAGACTTGAGCGGCATGCTGTCCGCCAGCAACAATGCTGCCGCCGACAAGTCGCAGAGTGCATCGTCGTCCAACGGCGACACCTTCGGCAACCTGCTGTCAGATCGCATGGCGCAGGATGCAGCGCGTCGTCGTGCCGATGCGCAGTCCGCCGCTGACGATGCGGCCAGCCGCCGCGCAGATATCGCTCGCAAGGACGCAGCAAACGCCAGCGCGCGCAACAACCAAGACATCAAGCCGACCGCCACGGCCCTTCCTCAGACCGTGCCGGCAACGCGCACGCAGGACGCTGCCAGTACCAAGCCGGCGCAACCTGCCGATGCCAAGGATCTGGATGCGGCTGCGGCGCAGGCTGCTGTGGATCCGGCCGCCCAACTGGCCGCGCAGATCGAGGCCGCACGTCAGGCTGCCCAGCAGGCGGCTCAGCAAGTCGCCCAGCAGACCGCCGTCGCATCCGCAACAGCGCTGCCGACCACGCAACCTGCCCCGCAGTCGACTGCCGATACCAATACCACCGCCACACAGGGCGCCAGCAACGCGACCGCAACCGATGCGGCCACGCTGGCTGCGTTGAACGCTGCCGCCAATGGCGCGCAGGGTAGCGCCGACGCCGCTGCAGATGCGGCCGCAACCACGCCGGCCGGTCAGGCTGCGCTGCAAGCGGCCAAGGGTGCCAAGACCGCCGGCGCTGCTGCCAACGGCAACACGCCAACGCCGCCCGCCGCGCCGCTGCCCGATGGCAACACGCTGGCCCAGACGTTGGCACGCACGCGAGCCGTGTCTGACAACACCCCGCCTGCGGTGCGCCAACTTGGCAGTGCCGCGTCAACACAAAATGGCAACGCCGAGCATGGCTTGCCCAAGCGTGCGGAATCGAGCGCGCAAAGCAACGTCTCGCAAACTGCTGCGGCCGCCGTGGCCGATGCCAATAGCCGCGCTGGCAACGGTGGCAGCACCGGCACGCAGGCGGATGCGCAGGGCAGCGGCACGCAGTTCCAGGGCATTCTGGCGCGCGCAGATGGCAATGCCATCGCTGCGGCACCGACCTTTGCCGTTGGCACCGCAGGCGCAGCAGGCAACGTCGCGGGCGCTACGATTACGCCGGCGCAGGTGCACACGCTGCCCACGTTTGGTGACGCGGCCTGGCCGCAAAGCATGGCGAGCCAGCTTGCCTTCATGCAGGTGCACCGCCAGTCATCGGCCGAGCTGCAGCTGAACCCGGCGGAACTCGGCGGGCTGCACGTCAAGCTGGATGTCGACAACGGTGCCGTCAATGCCAGCTTCGTCTGCCAGCACCAGGCTGTGGCCGAACTCGTGCAGGACTCCATGCCGCGTCTGCGTGATGCCATGCAGCAAGGCGGTATGCAGCTTGCGCAAACGACCGTCAGCACGGGTGATTTCAGCCAGCAGCAGGGCGCCTGGCAAGGAGCGTCGGCACAGGGCAACGGCTCGGGCAATGGCGGTGGTGGCAGCCGCTATGGCAGCAACGCGCAAGGTCGTGCGGATACCACCAGCACCGTGGCCGCTGCACCGCAGCGTGCTTCCAGCCACGACGGCGCCATCGACACGTTTGCATGAGCCTAGCGAGGCCAACCCTAAAGTTTTGGTGAGGCCTGCCGTTGTTCCTCAGGAGCGCCATGACAATGGCCAGCCTGAGTGACGAAAGTTAAGGCGACGAAAGTAGAGAGAAGGACGGGAAGTCACAACGCAAATGCGCCGGCAGCAATGGCAGCTTTGCGATGAATAACAAGGGGGTCAAGTCCGAACGGCGAAGACGGGATCAAACGGGGATCACTTCGCCACATCCGCCCTCGGGTGGATGCACACGGACCGATGCGGCGTGTCCGAGCCGGGGGGCTGGCGCACCGCATGTTTGCCGTACTTACGGGAGAGCGCACTGAAAGGTGCGCTTTTGTTTTTGTAGCGACGGAAAAGATGCGAACTCACGCGCGCGCTTCGGCCGTGGTCAGCGTGTCCGGCGAGACGGAGATCACGTGCTCCACGCCATAGCCGCGTTCCACCCACGCATCGATGCCGCCGTGCAGCGGGCGCACGTGCTTGAAGCCACGGCTCATCAGCGTGCGTGCCACCATGATGGCGGAGGCCTCGTTGGGGCAGGCGCAGTAGATGATGACCTCGCGGTCGGGGCCGTCGATCTCGATGGCGTTGTGCCTGCTCGACATGTCGTACAGCACCGCGCCCGGAATGCGCTGAGGCTGCTGTTGCCGTGAGCTGTCGCTGCGCACATCGATGATGACCGGTGCCGAGCCCGATTCGATCAACGTATGCAACTCGTCGGGCGAGATGCGCACCATCTCCAGCATCTTCCGAAAACGCCAGCGTTGCAGCCAGCGCCCTGCCACGTAGAGCGCCGCCAGCACCACGATCAGCGCGAGCGCGCGTCCGCCAAGCTGATCGAGCAAGCGTAGTGCCTGGTCGATGGTGTCATGCGCCATGCGCCCGAGCATCAGCCAGATTGCCGCCCAGAGTGCCGAGCCGGCCAGGTTGTACCCCGCGAACACGCTGAACGGCGTGCGCATCGTGCCCAGTAGCGCGGAAGACACCGTCGACAGCCCCGGCACAAACTTCGAGATCAACAGCAGCGGCGCACCCCAGCGCTCGAACTGCGTACGCGTGCGCCGCACGCACGAGTCAGGCGACAGCGACACACGGCACAGCAGCGCCATCACGTGCCGGCCGTAGCGCTTGCCGGCCACATACCACAGGGCATCGCCCAGCAGCGCGCCGGAGACGGCGGCGGGCAGCAGTTCCATGAAGTGCAGGGGGCCGATCATGGTGAGCGCACCGCCCACCAGCAGCGTCGGCACGGCGGGCAGCGGCGCACCGGCCTGCGTGAGCAGCACGTTGAGGAACACGGCAAACGCACCGTATTCAGCAAGAAGGGGAAACAGGTCGTGCATAGGAAGGGCGCGGAACGTGCGCGGCGTGGCAAATGCGTCTGCCAAATTACCGCATTCCGGCGTCGTCCGATAGGCATACCTGTGTGCCACGCTGGGTGACCTGCGGGTTACATGCCGACTCTGTGAAATTGGCACGACAATGATGCTTTCGCGCTCGCATTTGTCGCCATGTCCTCCACATCGTCCACAGACGTTTCCGCTGTTCAAACCATCAGCGTCCGCCCGGCAGCGCTCTCCGACCTGCCGTTCATCGTCACCATCTATACGCAGCACGTGCTGTTCGGCTCAGCCAGCTTCGAGATCGACCCGCCTGACCTGACCGAGATGACGCGCCGCTTCCAGGCGCTGCAAGACGTTGGCATGCCCTATATCGTGGCCGAGGCCGGTGACAAGCTGCTCGGCTATGCCTATGCCGGCCCGCACCGCGCGCGGCCCGCATATCGCAATACGGTGGAAGACTCGATCTACCTGGATACGGCTGCGCAAGGGCGGGGTGTCGGTACGCTGCTGCTGCAGGCGCTCATTGCCGAATGCCAGGCAC
>NZ_JAELUI010000057.1 GCF_016429285.1 Ralstonia sp. ASV6 | reverse complement strand
CTTGCTCCGCGCCTTCGATCTCAGCCGCGGCGTCCTCAATTGCTTTTCGGATGTCGGCGGTCAGCTCTGGCGCCCTGCTTTGTGCAAGCTCGCGCAAACATGCCGGCGTTTTCGAGCGGTACTTCTCTGGCACCTCGATCACACGGCCTCCTTCGTGCAGCCAGCTCCCTCAACTACTGCACGAGCATCGGCGACAAGTTGCTCCCATCGCAGCCACAGCATTTCCACATAATCCCGGTAGTCGAGCGTGCCCCGGTAATACCCGAGTGCCCATGCGTCGTTGCACTCAATGAGTGCGGTTTCCCCGCTACCTAGGACACCGACATCGAGACCATACGCGACAGGCGTTCGCGAGGAATTGGCCATCGCCGCCACCATCTCACGAACAACGTCTTGATCTGGCAAAGGCATGTCGTCAGGCGCATCGTCATAACGCCCTTCTCCGAGCACCTGGCCATTCACAACGTAATAGCGGTACTCGGACTGCCATTTCACCGGCTCACTGACCCAGACCGGCGTATCAGGCGGCAGCGCAAGGAAGGCGTTGTACTGCGCCCGATCGTGGAAGGATAAGTGGTCAGGATTACCCAAGATGTCGACTACGAAACCTGTAAAGGTCTTGGTCGTAGTTGGCTTGATGAACCACTCGCCGAGAATACTGCCCGCCCGGCGTTGCTTCACTTCGCGGTGCAACCAAGGTTGAAGGGCTTCGGGATAGGACATGCTCTCGGGCTCGGCGATCCCAGCCAATGTCATCGCTTTTCGGACGAACTCGACACTGCCGATCGGCAGCGTCAGTCCCTCACGCAACGCATTCGCACATCCGTCCAGGGCGTCGAAAGGAACCGTGACGATCGGCACGTCGCGCGTCATCGCATACTGAGCCGCGATCCGCTCTTCTACCCGCTTTGAAGCGGCCTGCCTGAGAATTGAAAACAAGTACCACCTCGCACGACGCTCGTTTGCTTCACGAAGATCATATGTGCACTTGTGCACCATATCAAGCGCGCGAGGTCACGCGCTTCCTCCGAGATCATTCACCTTTTCTCACCGTTCAACAGAGGGCATTGGTTGACCGCAATGGGAACAGTGCGCGTTCACCTCGGGGGGCGGAGCCACCCACGAGGTGAACGCGCCCAGAACATGGCGATACAGTAGCCATCGCGTTGCCATCATCCCCAACGCATAACATCCGCCATAGCCGACAACACGATTGTGGAAAGCTGCGACGAGGTCAGCGCCCAAGACACTCACTGCCTCTGGCGTGTCCGGAATCTCTGCCAGCATACCGACGTACCAGTCGCGCACCACATGCGCGAATACAACCCCGAGCGAGGCTGTCGCTGTAGTCGCAGCAATACGGATCAATGTCACCCGACGGTGTCCGGGTAGCCGCTGGCCATAAGCTGCAACTCCCAACGAGAGCCAGAATCCAACTTCGAGCAACCCGGGGGCCGCGAGCGCAGAGAGATAGCCTTCGAGCGCCCATTGGAAGGCAATTAGCGCCATGGCCAAGATGATCACGCTCCCAGCGGCCTTGAGGAACTGTGCTTTGTTACCGTGCAAGCGATTCATTGCTGCGATGCCTGAGTTGATACTGGGGTGGCGGAAGTCGCGCCACAGCTCAACGCATTTGCGGCTTGACGCACCTGATCCAAGAACTGTTTCGCTTCTGTCTCAGTACGAAACTGCGGAACCTCGTCGCACTGAACCGGCCCCGAAACACCAGGGCGGCGTTGGAATTCACCGATGTACCAATGTAGATGCCGCCCAAGCCGTCGAACCCCATAGCGCTTGGTGTCAGCGCCACGAGGACCCGGACACACCATGAGCTTCGCCACATCCCGGTTCGCGATAAGCGCGGCTTTCGCGGCTTCGAGCTTTTCAGCGCGTGTCATCAGCATCATTGGCATCCCAAGCCTTTGCCCACGGCCAATTCTTGCTTTCCCACTTTTCGTTGGTGGGCTCCAACTCCCTCATCACCTTCAGGCAATCGGGATCGCCTGCCTCGGCCACGCACCGCAGGCAGTCGCCGCCGCAGTTGACCGTATCCCTGGCACCAGGTTGGTCCATGGCACGCTTGCAAATTTGACAGTACTCGGTCGTCATGTGTGCTCCTTTCGATTCTTAACCGGCCTACAGCACAGGTCGATGACGGCTTGGCAGCGGGTGGAAGCTCACCGGGCCGCCCTGATCATCGACACATAGTGTGCCCTTGTTGCAGGCCAGCCAAAGCAGCGTATCGACCGTCGCGATGCTATCCCCTGTCGCCTTTGCCAAAGGCTCACAAAGCGCCATGCACGCAGGAAACCGAAATCGCAATGCCTTGCGCGGCTGATCAGGGAAACCTGCCAACCGGCAGAGCCAAATGTCCGGCTTGGCCACGTCCGCTCCGAAGTTCTTCGCAAGTTGGTACTTCGTAACTTGTCCCACGTACGGGAGAGATCCGCACCACTCCACCAGCGCAACGTCATCTTGCATCGCCAGGACGTCGAGCAGCGACGTAAAGTACTCGTCGCGCTCGCGATAGATCTTCTCGATCGCTTCGGCTTTAGCACGATAGCCGAAGGCGTTCACCACAGGCTCACCTGCATTGATCGCCCGCCAGACTTTGCGCTCGATAGTCCTCGCTGCCTGCGCTTTCCTGCCGGCACAGAGAATGATCCAGATGATTTCGCCTGCCATTGCGCCGGAATCCGCAGGTGGCCCGATGCGGTTGGCTGACCAGTCGACCATTGCAGCCGCGTCTGGGTCGTTCTCCAGCAACCAATGTCGAACCTCACGGTAAAGTGATTCCGGTACACGCGTTGCCGGATCCGGCACAACAAAGGAAGCGGATCTTCCGCTCACACCTTTCAATTCGAGTGCGTCGCCCATAGATCAGTTGCCCTGCATTTCGATGTGACGGCAGTTGTCGCAATGGCCGTCGACGCGGCTGTCCTCGTCCAGGAGCTCGTGACTGTCGACATACCAGTGGCAGCTTGGGCACTGCTCAACATTGTGGCTGATCAGCAACTTTCTCAATGCGGCTGCCGTTAGTCCAGAGTCTTTTATGGCCCGGTCGAAGCCGTTGCCATACCCAGTGACCGTATCGATTAGCGCTGCAATATCCATCAAGATCTCAGGCGCAAATCGCGTTACCGTACGTTTGCACGCAAACACCTGCCGCAACCTGACGACCGACGTCTGTGAGCTGGAATCGCATAAAACAGAAACCCGGCTGGTAGGTGAATGGACCGAGCTTGCGCACCAGTCCTCTCCGCTCCAATGCTTTACCTGCGTGGCCGATTGCACCGGGAAATTTCGGCTTGGCCGGGTCCTGCTCACGCAGATTTTCCGCGCGCCACAGCTCGCTGAGCGCACGTCGCTGCGGTGGCGTGAGGTTGGCGCTCATCGTGTCCTGATCCTCAGCTTAATGTTCATGCTGAAATCATAGGTGCACATGTGCACCTTGTCAATCGCACTCGCAGAGACTATGTGCGAGCCCAACGAATCGCAGTTCGCGTTCGTTCTGAAATCGTCGTACACACTCGGCACCACTGTTCCGGCCAGAACGCCCTGAAGCCACCCACCAGCGTCGTCGCGAGATAGCACATCTGCTGCGTCATGAGACCGTACGCCTGTAGGCGCCAGAGCACCACAATGTCCAGCACATTCGAGAGGAACCAGAGCGGCCATGTCATTCGCAACAGCCGACCTCCGACGCTGTTTGTCACAGCACCGGCAATACCCAAGGTGCTGGCGATCCATTCCACTTCGGTCCACATGGTTACCTCTTGCCTCAGCACGGGCTGATGTCTGGTTGTTGGGACACGACAGCAGATTCGATTCCCGGCCCCTGTGGATCGGGCTGTGCGGTGGCGAGCTTTACCAACTCTTCTTCATACGCGGACAGAACATCCCCGTACTTGAGTGGCACACCCGTCTCCGGGTTGTCCACACCAAGCCAGCCACAGATCAGACCGTCGACCACTTGTGCCGCAAGTGTGCGGCGGCGGTTACTGGAGGTCAGCTTTCCGTTCGTCTCAAACACATGGATGTATGGCGCCTCATATCCCTGCTGCAGCATCTCGACGTAGCGAAGGAACGTGGGATGCTTTCGAATGTTGTCTTCGGGCTCACTGGTGCCCAATGCAGTCGCTGGAAACGCGCGGAGATAGCTCACGTAGGCTTCAGCAGGATTGGTCGGCCAGTGCAGGATCTTTGCTGTGCCTTCCGGATGCCTGGGGAAGTTTTGCGGATCCATCATGTTGGGGACGGCGGAAAACCGGTCCCGGTCGCGAAGCTTCTCTACGTCGTCGCCAAGCAGGCTAGCGACGGCCTCTACCGGGATCCCGAACCTGTCCTTGATCGCGTTAACCACTCGCGCATCGAGATCACGGATATGATCCTCGCTTTGATTCTGAAGAGCCTCGCGATGGATGCACTCCGGAACCGGTAGCCCTTCCTGGACGGCCTCCAGAACGGCTTGGCGATGATTCACTGCCACGCGGTCAACCCGCTCAACCGCCCAAACAAAAACCGAGGACGGTGTAGTAATGTCATCGTTCTCCCATACAAGGATCCCATCCCAGCCAAGCCGCTGCGCGGCCCTGGAGAGGACCAATCCATCGCAGTCCATATAGGAGATACTGAACTCGCCCGCTTCGACTTCAGAGATCAGATCCAGCACGCGCGCCCGATCCTCATCGGTGTGGTCACGTTCGTGGAGTGATTCGCGCAGAATCGCAAGGGCGACCGCCTGGTCCCGCGTGTCGGCGATCATGAGCCCGGACAGGTCATATCGCGTCACGGTGGGATCTTCGGTCTCCGCATCGTGATAGGTGCTTTCGCCGGGCGTCGAGAAATACGCTCCGGTCGGCTCAATCTCACCGCGGCGAATCGCAAAGCCAGCCCGCTGAAACTCCTCATACGCCATCAACCACGGGGACCGTTCGTAGGCAGGCGGCAGGATGTCGTGCGCGGTACGCACTGCTTCCACGAGCTTCGATCCCCTTCGCGCAGCCTCTCCGATCGTGAGGCCCGCCGCTTCAATGGCATCTGCAATTCTGGCCTGAGCCTCCTCGACTGCGAGGGCGCGCCTTACGGCAATACCAGCGGCAAGCAGTTTCAATCGCGGCACAAGCGCAATCTGGTCACGTACGGCAAGCAATGCGGGGATTGTCATCGCTCAACTCAGCCATGACTCGCACGATGCGAGCAATCAAAGGTGGAGGAACCGTTTTCGTTCGCCCCTCCAAGACTCTTGTGCTCGGCCCGCACCCGGCTCGAATTCGCCGCACTCTGCTCTCTCAACAAGCTCGCAAGGCCAATGTTCTCATCTCGTTCTGCACGCTTGATCTGCCGAGCGACAAGCTCCGCGTGGCGGTCCGAGAAAAGCGCATCGTCGATGTCGCGCAACAATTCTTCGCGGGAGGTGTAAGCGACTGGCCAGACGTAGAGCTCATCCACGATCTCGATCCACCAGTGCTCGATCGAACCCGCTTGAGCGTTATCGTCGCTGAACGAAGGATCGAAATCCCGCGCACGCCCAAAGCGAATGAAGGTGTAGGTCGGGTGCGTCTCGACACCATAACTGGCTGTCTGCATCGCTGGCCTCATGAAGACTGTGTTGCCATCTCGACCGTGTTCACGGGACGGAATGCGTCAACCGGAATTTTCGGAGAAGGCGCGAGAGCTGGAATAGAGATCTTGACGGCGAGTGGAGGATTCGGGGGCGGCTGACGCGATACCACAATGGCCTCACCTGGTCGCAAGGTCATTGGAGGCGGCAGCCATCGACCCTGTGGGTCGCACATGACCCAGTCCTTGTCGTGTTGAAAAACGACCTGACACGTCGATCTCGGCATGTCGGCGCCCTCCGCCCAGTACATGTGCGAGGAACTGACGAGGCTCACTTTCGTCATGTCCGCCAAAGGCTGCAACAGCCGCAGATCGAGCCACGGATCAAAGCCATCGAAGATCACCATCAAATGATGGGGACGGCGCGAAGACTCGTGCCTGAGAGCCGCAGCTAGTACATCACTCACTCGTCGAGAGGCCCGAACACCGGAGCGTGCCTGCCACTCTTCTCCGAAGTACAGCACAGCGCCCCGATCCACCAAATCCAGCAGGTCGACGCCCTCGGTCGTACCAAACGGCAAGTCGGCGTAGCACTGCGCCGCACGCCCGGCAACGTGCGCCGCATGCCAAAATCCATCCCACTCTTTGGCTCCGTAGCCGGTCAGGAAAATCACGGAGTCTCCACGCTCCATTGCTTGACGCGCCACAGCCAACAGAAAGCTGGATCGTCCTGACCCCGCGAGACCAACTACCTCGATAGCGCAGGGCAAACTAACCGCATGTGTGCGGCCTCCCCTTGCCCCGCCCAGCTGCAGCTTTGCGGGTTGCGCACACGCAGGCGCCATCGGTGAAGTCAGGCGCTTTCGAATCGATTTGAACAGGCTCATGCCGCCCTCGCGCTCAGTCCTTGAAACTGCAGTCCAGGAAATTAGTCGAGCAATATCTCGTCTGCCAGACCATCGTCAGACTCGACACCCCTTACGGTGCTTTCTACCGCCGGAGGCCTCGAAGCTATCAACGTTGCCCCTCCGCCACTGCGTCCCTGCTCCTTAGCCTGAACCTCCAAAGCTGTACGGCCGTCTGCGGAGTTAGGATTTGGCACGGCCACGTTGATGAAGGGCGGATCCGCGCGCCCCTCATGTTGAAGCTTGATACTGAGCACCTCTTTCGGGCGGATGAAGCGCAATGAGTCTTCGGTGACTCGTAGCATCGACGCACTCTTCTTCCAGTACGTTGAATGAATGCCCAGCAGGATGGTGGCGCCGCAGTTGGTAAGGAAGTCCTCGGGGAAGGCTGTGGGCGCTTGCGCCGCGCACCACAAACCAATGCCGAACTTGCGTGCCTCCTTCGCTATGACGTTGATGATGTCACTCGGGTCATCCGTAAAGTACCTACTTCCCTCATCAAGGAAGATCGCATGGCGCAAAGTCGTCCCGGATTCTGTTGGACCTACTCGTTTCCATCGTTCGAAAATTGCTTGGAGTCGTAACTTGACGAAGAGTATTTGCTGCTCTTCAGTGAGCGACTTGATCTGATGAACACGCTGTCGCGCATCGCCGAACGGCGGCTCATTGGGACGGAAGATCCCAGCCGCATTGAGAATGTCAATGCGTTGAAGAACCGAGGTCAGGACCTCGACCGAATCGTATTTGATCCGGTCCTCGACCTCCTTCCCCGTCTCTATGGAGTTGATGTGCTTCGTAAACGCATCGATCGCCTCCTGCTTGAGCGTATCGATTTGTTCTTGCAATCGAGCGATTTCCGCGTCGTCGACGGCTTTCCCAAAACGCTTCTGAGCGTTGTTCAAACGGGATTGCACACGGGCCAGGGTGTCGTAAGACGCCGCGGCCTTGTTATCTGCCCCAATGGTCAATCCGATGACCTTTCTGCGTGCGAAGCTGCGCAGGTCCTCAAGCGTCGGATAGTACTTTCTAAGTTCTGACCACTTACGAGCGTCCGTGATCTGAGTGCGCAGCTGCTCGGTGATATGTTGCCGGTGCCACGTCCGCGAATCGTTTTCGAAGATTCCAGAGGCCGCATACGTATCAACCAGTAGGTTGCGTAGAGCAGCTTCTTGCTTGGCGCCAAACTGCGGCGTCACGGACTTGATGAGCCCCACAATAAAGTCGACCTGGCGCTGCACACCTCCGGTATGGATGTCCGTGTCGAGCGCGAGTGGATTATGTCCATAGCCTGTCGCACGTGAGTACATCACTTCTACCGCGCCAGGAAACGCCAGTTCAGCGTGAACGTCGAACACATCGACTTCAAGACCGGCCTCTGCGGCGGCCTGCAGCAGCCGCTTGCTCTGGAATGATTTACCAGTGCCGGATGCTCCGCACAGCAACAGGTGGCTCGTCGTGAGTTTCTCAGGCTCGTAGTACATCGCCTCGACGATCTTGCGTTGTCGAAGCTGGAATTCATTCAAACCAAGGTAGTGGCGCATCGTCACCCTCTATTCTTATTGGTATGCAGAGCGGTTGCTCTTGAGAGTCGGAGCGACGACCTGGGCCAACATTGCGGAGAGATAGCCGTAATGCTGGAGCGTGGCGTCGAGAGGCTGCGCCCCCTCCGTATAGCCGGGAAGAGCCTGAAGGAACTGCTTGAGCGGCTCAGCCACATCAGGGAACCATGCGTCGTCGATCCGCACGAATTGCCCCCCCGCATCGAACATCCGCTCGCGGATCAACTTCTGAAGCACCGCGTACGTCAGCCCATCCTTCAAAGTACGTGCATCCAAACGGATGTAGCCTCGATCGCGCAGGTAGCACAGCACTTGCGCGACGCCCGTGAAGAGCGCCAAAGCGCGCGAGCGCCAAACACCATCCTCGTAATGCACGCTCAACGCAGCCGCGACACACGCGCACAGCTGCGCGCAACGCAGCGTCCCGTATTCGCGTTCGGTAAGCTCAAGCCGATCCTGGACCGAGTGCCCCGACTTCGCGGGTATGGGATTCATTTTCATGTCATTGCTCCGGCGTGACCCAGATGTCGTTGTTCGGGGTTTCGAACTGCTTGCGGGTTGCTGCCACCTCGCCTTGCAGGTATCCGAGGTCCGGCTCGGCGCCTTCCATCATCAACTGGCGTTCCACGCCGAGCTCCACGGCCACTCGCCGCAACGACGGGTCCGCATTGCGGTCCATGTAGAAGAGGGCGTTGCGCGCCGAAAGCGATAGCTTCTTCGAAAGGATCTGCACCGGCGTTGCCAATGCATTGAGGCCAGGAATCGACCGGTACACCTCATCGTCGATCTTCTCGTGCTGCGGGCGGCTCACCACCGTGTCGCTGAAAGGAATCAATTTGATAGGCATGTCAGGCCTCCGTCGGATGCGTGCTGTGCGGCACCGCCTGAGGATCCGCAGCGGCGTACTCGGGGGCGGCCTCGATCACCATTTCCGTCATACGATCAAGCAGGCGCACAAAGGCCGCGTCCACGTGGTCGGTGGGCAGGCCGGTCGCCCGGTGTTCGCGGATCTTGCACATCCGCTCATCGGGCGACATCTCGTACAGCGCGCAAATATCACGATCGGCATAGGCTCGATAGTTCTGCGCGTAGAGCTGGCCAGCCCGCGCAATGAAGATCTGCGCCACCGCAGCCTCAACTGCCTTGGTGTGCGTCGCACCTGCCAGGATTCGCTCAATGCTGCGGCCCGCCGCTTCGACCACCTTCGTTACGCCCGCCTCAGTGAGAAGTTCAGGCTTCGGGTGGTAATAGTCGAAGGCTGCAACTGCGTTGTGCACCTCCGCGACCACGGCGATCAAAGCGAGGCGCTTCGCCGTCACCACATCAGTGGCCAACGGCACTTCGCCGCGACTCGGAATCTCGCTAAGGAAGTCGGAATCCTTCACTGCGCGATAGATCTCAGTGATCTGCTCGACCGAAAGCTCCTTTTTCCCGGTGGCGTGGGCCAACCGCCACTGCACTGAAATCGTCTCTGCGGCGCTTTGTCGAAGTGCGATGCGAAGCGACGCATATTCGGGATCGTCGGCATCCATGCCGACGATCGGCAGTGCGGCTTCAGCAAGGTCGGTGGCGCGCGTGAGCAAGTCTTTGGTGGCCGCCACGATCTCTTCGAGGCTTGCATCCCCACCAGGCGACACTGCCACCCCGCCCATCACAGCGGAAACCACTTTCATCACCGAGCACAGCTTGCGTCCGCGCCAGCCCAGACCGATGACCGGATCAACGTCGCCTGCGCCTGGGCCCGATTCACCCGCCAAAGCGGCAAAAGTATCCTTTCCAAGTGGCGCATCCGCCTCAGGACGAGCTTGCTCCACTGATGCCAAAGACATGATTGCCGTACTCCAAAGGTCTATTCATGCCTGGCAGTTTATCAAACTGCGGTACAATTTCGCGGACTTTATTTGCGTATCGCCACAAATGCGAACCGAAAAAAAATCTGTTTTTGAAGCCAACCGGATCATATCCATCGTCGACTTCATCAAGTGGACGAGCACGTTCGGGGTAGACGCGCTCAAGCAGACTGAGGTCCCGCTGCGCGGGGTTCGGTTCACTGCGGCGATGTGGCCACTCTTCGGCGTCGCAATGGACGACGATCAGCCGATGCTGACGATGCATCAAGACGAGGCGCCATGGCTGGCCCATCTTCCGATTCAGATGGCGCTGGTGGGATTCGGTGAGGGAGACGGTCTCATCCTGGTCACCGAGGAGTTCACACTGTTCGATCAGCCCTTCCCTTCGACGGCCATCGATCTCTACCTTCCATACGAACATCGAAAGACGTTCAATACACCCCTCCTGGGCTTCTGCCACCTGAGCGCTCAGGGGATCAAGCCGATCAATCGGATGGTCCCGGTCTTCACGCCAGAACGGTATGAGAACGAACGGCGTGTGGTGAAGGAAGCCAGCTTGTTCGGGGGTATGTGAGCATGCAGGCCTACACCCTCAGACGCGCGATAGCGCTCACAGCGTCCGTCTTCATTCCCGTCTTTGCGGGCACCGTGCGCGCGCAGTCTGCGGAGGCTCTTCTGCCCGTGTGCGCCCCGCTTGTGCATCCGCTCACGATGAGCAAGCTCGTCAGTGTCGAGTCTGGTGGAAAGCTCTATGCGCTTGCTGATGCCGGCCCCAAGGGCCTGCCCTGGAAGGGCGTGCGCGAAAAGATGGTGCGATCGTATTTCCCCGCCTCCATCGATGAGGCCGAGGCGATTGTGAAGCGCCTCATCGCAGCCAACCATATCGTTGCGATCGGGCTGTCGCAGGTCAGCAGCCAGAATCTCAGTCGGCTCGGACTCTCGGTGCGCCAGGTTCTGGATCCTTGCACCAATCTCAATGCGGGTTCGAAGATCCTGACCGAGTTCTACCTGAATGCACGCAAGCGCGAGCCCAACGACCAACAAGCCATCCTGGCCGCCATTTCCGCTTACAACACCGGCAACTTCATCAATGGCTTCACGAATGGCTACGTCAGCAAAGTCGTGCACGCGCGGGGCCTCAGCGTCCCGGCGCTGAGCCCGTCAAACGCCGCCATGCTGAGTGCGTCGCCAGCGTATGCGCAGAGCTACGCGCCACAGCCCATCGAGGTGGATCCATCACCTCCGCGCCTGCTCAGCAGCAAGATCCATGTGCTTCGCGTCACGCGGGAGGACGACTGATGCAATTCTTCGCTCCACTACTGATGATGCTGTTCCTGACCAACTTGATGGTGAGCATGGTGGTCACAACAAACGCCCGCATCAAGATCGATCAGGCAGAGGTCAGCGCGACTGCGCAGAACATGGTGGTCTATGGCGCCTATGCCAGCAAATACGCCGCGGCGAATCCCACCTTTACCGGTGCGGCCGCCAATGCGGCGATCGGATTTCCAACGTGGTACATCCCACCGGCAACCATCAAGAACTACATGGTCAGCGGCAAAGCCTACGTCTACTACACAGGCTTGCTGACGGGCATCCCCTACTACATCGTCCAAAGCAGCCAGGACGGTTTTCGTGCGGGCTACAACAACAACGGCGTATTCACGAGTCCAGTGGTGCCAGCAGCTCAGACCGCCTCCGTCACCATTCCAGCTGGCGTTCCCAATGGCGTGCAGGTGCTGATGCCATAACACCCCCAATGAGTTGGGTAGCCGGCCAATCCACCGTTGCGCGAGTTATGATTTCACGCCATCACCGCCTAGGCAGACAAGCGCCCGCAAGCCCTCAGCTTTGGTCGCTATCGTCTGCACCCGCATCCGATTTGATCGGTGGCCGGGCGCGCCGGATAAGGTCCCTCAACCAATCCATCCCATACTTGTCGACCTTTTCCCACTGCGCAGCCGTCAGTCGAATTGACCGCCCTATCAGGCGCTCACTTGGATCTTTGGGCGGGCGCCCCCGCTCCCGTTTGGTGTGCTCTTCCATACGCCGATCATACCGTATTTTCCGTGTCACAAAAAATACTTGCGACACGCGAATTTTTGTATCACAATAAATCCCACGTACCAACAACCACATCGACTCAGGAGAAATCGATGACCAAGAAGCTCTCTCTGCTAGCACTGTCCGTCGCATCCGCTCTTTCGCTGGCCGCATGTGGCGGTGGCGGTGATTCCTCGTCGAGCAGCTCGACCACCCCGACCACTGGCGGTGGCAGCACCACGCCGACCACGCAGCAACCGGTGACCGGCACGCAAACCACGCCCCAATACGGGGGCACCAGTGCACAGTTGGCTGCCTTCACGACGCTGAACCAATACCGCACGCAATGCGGTTTCCCGGCACTGTCGCAAAACACTGTACTCGACACTGCAGCCCAAGCGCATGCCGCATACATGAGCACGAACGGCGTGATCGCCGACACGGAGACCTCGGGCAAGGCCGGCTTCACCGGCGTCACCTACAAGGATCGCGCCGTGGCAGCCGGCTACCCCAACCTCTACGTTGGTGGCGTCAGCGGCGGCTACTACACGAACTCGACCCTGACCGACGCTCAGTACGGCCAGCAACACGTTCTAGGGTGGCTGGGTGGCGTGTACCACATCGCCATCGGCGCTTGGCCGTCGAGCATTGTGGGGATTGGCGTGTCGAAAACGACGTTCAACGGCTTCCCGGACGTGCGTGCATCGATCAGCTTCGACGAGCCGAAGACGATGCCCGGCAACATGCCGCTGACCTTCCCGTGCCAAGGCACGACCGGCGTGGCCTACTCGTCGAGCGGCGAGACGCCGGCACCGCCGAACACGACTGGCCCGTGGGGCACTCCGATCGCCGTTGCCGGCAATGCAACTGACACCATCGTCTTGCAAACCGGCACGATGACCGATACCAATGGGCACACGATCACGCTGCAGTTGCTAAACTCGTCGAACGATCCCAACAAGCTGTTGCCGGCGTTCGAGGCGGTCGCCTATCCGGCTTCGCCGCTGCAACCGAACACGGCGTACACCGTGAACCTGACCGGCACAGTCAACGGCACGGCCTTTTCGCGCAGTTTCACGTTCACGACGGGCAACGTTGCAGTCTGATCGTCAGAGCTTCAATCGTAAAAAGGCCCCGCAGTTGCGGGGCCTTTTCTTTGTGTTTCCAATCTTGCAATAACTTGCCTGCGGTTACGACAACCACGCTTTTACCTTAGCCAACGCCGCCGCCGCATGCCCAAGGGTTGTTGACAAAGAACACCCGCGACAAATACTGTGCGGCCGTCACTAGGTCTGAAGGCTGGGAGATGTAAGCGGGCGGACTGTAACGACCGTAGTTGGAGCCCATATACGCCGCCCCGTTGTAATACATCTGGTCCCATGTACCAGAGAAAGTCTGTCCTCCCCAATCCGAGTTGGCGGCGTCATACGTGCCGTCGGCGTACGCATTAAAAGGCCCAAGGTTGCCACAACTGTTGGTTGTGTACGTTGCCACCAACACGTGACCTGTAGGCGGTGGCGGTGGCGGAGGAGTAGTCGGCTGACAAGAGAGTCCGGCCCAAGTGGAGCCAGTCCAGCTTGGCCCGCTAACCGCCGTATAACCCGGCGGGCAAGACGGCGGAGGCTGGTAATTGCAACCAGGCGAACTCCAATAGGCGCCTTGCCAGACGGGATATGACGTAGTGGTCCAACCCGCACCAGCTGAGCATTGAGGCGCAGGAATCGGTGCGTGACTTAACGGCGTCACGCACGTGGAGTCCTGGTAGCCAGGCGTACAAATCCCTGGCGCCGCCAACGCAACGCGCCAACCTATGGCCATGGCGACAATCGCCAGGCATTTCAGAAGCTTCTTCATATCACTCCTCCTTCAATAGCCACAATACGTGCCAACGGTTGCTGTTGCTCCTGCAATACCTGATCCCGCGCCGTCGAGAATGTAGACGGTCCAGGGTCCGGCTCCCCACGCGCCGTAATTGACCACCGTAGTGGGGTCAACAGAAAAATTGTTGGGCGTCACCACGATCATCCTGGTGCCGCCCAACGGGCACGTCGGAGCTGGGATCCCGGTCCCGTGATTGGCGGTAAAGAAGCCCATGCGAAGCAAGTTGCCGCCGATGGGCTTGTAAACCCCGTAGATGCACGTCAGCCATTGGCCAGAACCGTCGACATTCTGCACGGCATCACCATTCGTAGCGCAGCCGGCATTGGGCGTGCCTACTTTACCCGCCCTGAGAGCGCCGCCTGCAATCACGTTACCTGTTGCCGTCGTATTGCCGTTCGCGACAACGTTGCCTGCGTTGAACTGGGTGTAGTTCCCATTGACGTCTTGCGCATACACACCACCGCCCGTCGCAGAGCGCACGGCCGCATTTACCGTATCGCCGTAGAACGCCGCGCTCCCAACCTGCAGGTTGTTGCCCGCCGGCACAACAACCTTCTGCGCGTTTACCGTCGCAGCATTGTTCAGGTTGTTGCTGTTCATGTCGATCGCCGTGTTCATCTGGTTGACCTGCGGCTGCCCTGCCACGGCGGATCGATAAAGGTACGGGTTCGTCTGTGTCGCGTTGTCGTAAAACAATGCCCCGGCCAAGTGCCCGGTGCCAGGGTTGGCACCAACCGTGGCAAGAGCGATAGACCACGACCCCATGGCTCCCTGCGCATTGGCTGGATTCTGTGCGCTGATCATGCCGCCGGATCCGCCCACCATCCGTGCGATCGAAATTAGCTCGCCGTCTGGGATGGCGTTGCCGCCGACGGTTTGCACCATCGGGACGAGCGTATTGTTCGGCCACACACCAATCTGTTGGATCGCGAGCTGATACGTCTGCCCGTATGAATTGGTTGCGTTCAGCCCGATAGGCATGGACGACGCAATCTGCGCCCACGTGTACGTAACCGTCGGAGATGCCGCAGCGCTGATTGCCGCTTGATTGTTCTGTACGAACTTGGCGGCACCTTGCATTGCAAGTTTCAACTGGTCGGCCGTAATGGTCTGCTGCCGATTGTCGTAATAGGCTTTGATGAACGGGGCGCTCGCCGCCATCATGACGGCGAAAGCCCCGATCACGCCGATCAGCTCCAGCGTGAGGAAACCCCGCTGGTTGCCGTGCGCCTTCTTGCGGGAAAAGTATTTCATCCGAAGGTCCCAGATCGAAGTTTTGCGGCCTGTACATCCATCGCGTTGTCGAGCTGGTGAAAGCTCTTACCTCTGATGATGTTCTCGACCTGGTTATGGCCTTTGACGCGCAGCATCTGGTAGCCAAGGCGCTTGACCACCTTGGTTCCTGTAGCAGTCGCGAGCGGCTCATCCTTGAGCTGCAGATGAATAACGGCCGCAAGTCCGGACGCCAACAGCTTCTCCGGCTCAGACAAGGCACCTTCACAGAGCGCGACGAGCCGGATGACAGCGTCCTTTGCCGTCGCTGCGTGCATCGTTGACACGATGAGGTGGCCGTTGATGGCCGCCGTCACGACTTGCGCCGCCGCCTCTTGATCGCGCACCTCACCGAGATAGATCAGGTTCGCGCCGCTGCGCATTGCCTTCTTCAGCTGCGCCTGGTATCCACCGGTGCGGTTGACCTCCACCTGGATCACGCGACCGAGCCCCATCACGCCGTCGAGCGCTGTCTCCGGTGGATCCTCGATCACGATCCCCGTGCCGCCGTGCGTCTCCATGCGGGCCCGAGTAAATGACGCGGCCGCACTCGTCTTACCCGAGCGCATTTCGCCACTGAATAGCACCAGCCCGCGGAGGTCGGGTTCCAGCATGAACTTGATGGCTTCAGCGCCAAAGCCCATCTGCCTGACCGGCAGGATGGTCGCGTTCGGTCGACGGATCATATAGACCGCCTTCCCTTCAGTGCTCTGGAACGTCGTGACCCGCAACAGCATGTCTTTCCGACGGATCGAGAACTCCTCAGATGCACCGTCGGCAAGCATTTCCGCGCAGCGGGTGCGAAGTTCCTCGATGTCGGCTTGAAACCGAGGCGGTACCGGGACACGCGCCGGATTCCTATCCAGGCCAATCACGTCGGCCCAAGTGTCCCCGATATACAGGTCCCCGAATTCGGAATCTGTGATTTTCGCGCTCACGACAAGCCTCGGTTTCGAATTGCAGTTAGGTCAGCGAAGCAAAAGCAATGCTGTTGGTGGCGGCATTGCAGGCGCCCGTGGCCGTACCGGTGGCGATCGGCGCAGTACCCAACGCCGTGCCGTTCACGGAGATGCCACCACTCCAGTTGCCCGAGCTCGACTGCTGCACGACAAGCTTCGCGCAGTCGGCTGCACTGATACCCGGATCCGTCAGCGTGAAGCCGTAACCGCCGTTCGACGCCACTAGCGTGTACGCAGTGCCGTAGGTGTTCAGCAGCACGCCAGCGTTATACGAGAGGTTCTTCGGCAGACCATTCACAGCGTTCAGTGGGACAATGAGGTCAGCGCCGTTGGCGGCATACCCCGACGCGCCCTTCAGGTTCGAACGCGCGGACGTGTACAGCGAAGAAATGGCTGACGATTCCGATACGGAACTGTTGGACGCATTCATGAGGCCGAGCCGCGACAGCACGCCATACAGGAATAGGCCCAGCAGGGCGATGATGGCGATCCACTCCAGTGCGCCCATGCCGCGCTGGCCCGCGAGAGCACGAGCGCCGCGCAGATCTTCGCCCGCATGCACGTCACCTGCGGCTTGAACGCCGACAGCGTTCATCATCATGTTTGTAGTCATTCTTGACTCCATGTCAGTAAAACTTCTTGAAGGCCCACTCCCCCGGGGGTGAGAGTGAGATCAGTTAAGAGAAGCAAATGCAATGCTGTTTAAGGCTGCATTGCATGCCCCTGTTGCCACGCCTGTGTTCACTGGCCCAGTGCCCAACGCCGCCCCGTTGACGCTGATGCCACCGGTCCAATTGCCGGAACTCGATTGCTGCACCACCAACTTCGCGCAGTCGCCTGCGTTGATACCGGGATCCGTCAGCGTGAAACCAAATCCGCCATTCGAGACGACGAGCGAGTAAGGCGATCCATAGGTGTTGAACAGCACGCCAGCGTTGTAGGACAGACTCTTTGGCAGGCCGTTGAAGCTATTGAGCGGCACGATCAAGTCCGAGCCGTTCGCACCGTACCCCGCAGTGGATTTCAGGCTGGATGAGACCGAGGTGTAGAGCGACGACACCGCTGACGACTCTGTCACGGCACTGTTGGACGCATTCATGAGGCCGAGCCGCGACAGCACGCCATACAGGAATAGGCCCAGCAGGGCGATGATGGCGATCCACTCCAGTGCGCCCATGCCGTGCTGAGCACGCAAGCGAGCAGGCGGGTCGGCGATGTCGTCGGCCGAGCAACGCACTTGCATCATGGCCCTGCCCCAATCGCTTGCATACCGACTGCACCGAGGCCGGTGATCAGCAGGCCCATGACAGAAAACACGCCAAGCAGGATCAAGTTGCCAATGAATGCGCCAAGCTTCTCGACGTCTTCAATGGTCTTCTTCATCCAATCGTCGGAAAACTCCATGAGCTGCTCTGCGCCACCATCGAGTGAGACGATGATGCGCAGATATTCGATGGCCTGGCGGCTGGGGAACTCGTAGCCAGCATCGAACAAGGCCTCACCAATGTTCTTGCCCATGCGCACGCCGCTCTTGGCCGCCTCAAGCCGCTCAAGCATGTAGGGATTCGCACGCTTGATGTCATCTTCCAGAATTTGGATTGGCTTGACATTCGAGGCCTGCAGCACGCCGAAGTTGTAGACGAACGTCGCGCCACGCAGCATCCGCCCAACCGACCAAGGCGGCAACCGATCCAGATAGACGCGAAGAATGCCCGTCAGGTTGTTCCAGCTCCACAGAACGAACACGCCCATGACTGCAGCACAGACGAGCAGCTCGAACCAGTGGTTGGCGATCACATTGGCCATCCCGGCCATGATGTAGGTCGAGGTATCCCAGTCGGCCTTTTTCGTCATATTCAGCATCGCCGGCACAACCTTGGCCGCGATGTACTGCAGCGACCCAGCAAGCGCAATCAGCAGCACAGCTGGGTACGAAAGCGCCTTCACCACGGTTGCCTGGATCTGCTTTTTACGCTGGACCAGGAGGGCCGCGCGCAGGAACCCTCCATGTTCGCTATTGCCACGCTCACCCGCCGCGATCGTTGCCACTTCTTCATAGGGCGCCCACGCTTCGAGTGCGTCGGCTAGCGAATCGCCAGCCGCCAGTGCCGCCATACAATCGTCCGCGACGACCGCTTTGATGACGTTCGGCTTTTCGCCGTTCAAACTGAAGACCCCCCACAGCGTAGACAGCGCGTCGAGAGGCTTCACGCCGTTCTTGAGAAGCAACGCGATCTGCTTGTAGAAATCGATGCGATCGTCTGCGGAGAATCGCAAACGACGCAGCCCATCCCAAGCATCCTGAATCATTTCACCGATCATGATGGCCTTATGCGAGAGTCAGCTCGTCTTCGTCCAGGCCACGATGCAGCGCGTCCTCCACCGACACGGGATCCACGATCCCCATGTTCACCTTGGCTATCGCGTGCTGCAGCGCTGTCATCCCGTCCTCGTTCTTGACCCAATGCGACCGCGCGGCGGCGCTACCCTCTGCCCGATAGATGTCAAGCAGTCGTTGATTCGGCTGAACCACTTCTGCCGCTACCGTGCGGCCCACATATCCAAGCCCACCGCACACCGGGCAATCTGTGCTGGTCGGCGCGCAACTCACACGCACCTTGTCCACCTTGCAGTACTTCTCGATGCGCTCGCGCATCTCTTCGTCGAATTCCGAACGGTGGTCGATATAGTTGCGCGCGCATCCATCGTGCGTGCACAGCACAGGAACAAGACCCTGGTTGATCAGCCCGGTAAAGAGAGAAGCGTCTGAAAGGCGCCCCATGGGCACATTCAAGTCGGCAAGACGATCCAGCGACGCGAAAGGGTTCTTCGCGTGCGTCGTTGTCCAGAGACCGTGGCCCGTCATGGCGGCTTGAATCGCCGCCATCGACGAGGCAAAGTCTCGCAACTCGCCGACCATCATGTAGTCCGGGTCCAAGCGCATTGCGTTGGTGATGGCTTGGGCCCAAGCGGGACCGATCGAACTAGGATCGGTGGGGTCGTACTGCAGCGGCGTTTGTACCGCACCTTCAATGAAGTACTCCGGCGGATCCTCGATCGTCAGCAGATGCGTGTTTCCGCCGCACATCTCGATGATCAGGCTGCAAATCACTTGCAGCGATGTCGACTTCCCTGAACCGGTCACGCCGGAAAAGAGGTTCACACCGTCGCGGCGCATCATTCGCCGGATCAACGCGACTTGGTCCCGGAAGTAGCCCAGCGAAGCAAGATCGGCCACGCCTTTCCCCGGATAGAGCAGACGCAGAACGAATAGGTTATTCGTCTCCATCGGACGCGTGGCGATACGCGACCCCGTCAGGTTGATCCCCCGCAGAAACTCCCTGGAGATGCGACCATCTTGTGATTTATGGATCTTGTACCCCGCACGAACGGAACCGTCGCTCATCGAGTCATACATCGTGCGGCACAGCGCCAAGCCATCGACTGCTGTCATGCGCCGCATCTCGCGAAGCACACCGTCGACGCGGTACTTGATGATCGTTACGTTCTCGCCGTTGATGAAGTGAATATCACTCGCGCGACGCTTCACAGCATCCTTGATGATGCTGATCACTTCACTTTGGCGTGAGCTCAGGCCATCGCCGTCAGAGCCCCCCTTGCTCGCCATGGTGTCGGCGAGGTTGAGAATTTGCTGAATGGTCTCCAGCGGCACGCGTTCAATACGCTCAGCCGCACCTTTCGTCCGACAAAGCGCATAGTACGATTGCACGCCGTTGTCACGCGCATAGTCTTCCGCGACAAGCAGCCGCTTGTCGGCAAGTAGCACCACCTTGTCAGCAATTGCACCCTCAGGGGCATGCGCACCTCGCGACATCACAGTGCCGGCGATGCTAGCGATATCGCTCGCGACCATGATTGCCCCTTAGTAGCGTGCGGGTTGCGCTGGCGCACCCGGTAGCGATTGGGGGGCCTGAACAAAGGCGCCGCCGGTAGCGTAGGGGGCTGCGGCGGAAGGGGCCTGCATTCGTGGCGCGGGCGGCGCCGCCAAGGGGAACGTCAGAGTGCGCGGTTTGCCAGCCGAGTCGAGAACAACGACCTTTTTTTCAGCGATGGAGATCGACTTGATCTTCAGGCCACCCGAGACCGTGGCGCCCTCGCCGCCCGAGCTCGTCGAGCCGTCCGCATACACCAGAACCGCATGCAGTCCGGCTTCGCCGTTCGTGATCATCTTGACGTGGGGCAGCAACGATTCCTGGCTCACGGTCGTCGGCCCCATCGGAAGACCCTGGCTCTTGTTCTTGGCGTCCTTCAGTTCCTGGTTCGCCTGAACCTCCCGCATCTGGGCCTTGGCGAGGATGGCTCCGGATTGAGCACGGCCGACTTCACCAATGGTGGCGGATTCATCAGCCGCCATGACCGGGGCCGCCAAGCTCAAGCCCACCATTGCCGCGAGTGCGAGCGCCTTACCGTTGCACATACATTTCTCCGGAGAAATCCCAGATCAAGGACGCTTCCTTGGCATTCAGGGACGTTTTGATTTTCGCGATTCGCAGACCTTGTTTGAGCTGCATTCCCTTGAGGACGTCGTCCGGAGGCAGCATGCTCTTGAAGCTGTAGTCGAACCGCCGCCAGGTTGCTTGCGGCGGCTGAGGCGGCGGCGTGCCGGGCGGTGTCGTGGCCGGATCAGGCGGCGGCATCTGAATCACCACCGGCACCTCGCGCATGGTCAGGTTGTCGATGACACGCTGATCATCGGAAATGCTCGCCTCCAACGACACAAGGAATTTCGCTGCCGCATCCTTCTTCGACAGGAGAGCATCGTCGCCCGCAACCGGAGCCTTGACCGGAAGCAGGATGGTTGCCATATCCCCGTTGTCGGTGAATGACACCGTGGAAAGATCATCGCTACCACCCAGCGCAGCAAGCTGCTTGCTCACCGTCGCGCCAAAGCCGGCTTGCGTGGTACCAACCGCACGCACGTAGTTGACCTTGGCAGACTCGCCCTCGCACTCGGCCGTCTGGAAATCCCAGCCAGCAATATTCAGGGGCAATCGCGAGACAACGCCATAGCATGCAAGCGCATAATCCTCAGCCGATGGCTGAGTAGCCCACGGGTGCCGGAGCGCCTCCTCTTCAAGCTTCTTGCGCGCATCGGCATTGGCGCGTGCGAGTTCCGCCTGGCGCCGCGCGGCCTCAGCCTGCTCGGCCTTTTCGCGCAGTTCCTGCTGATGGTGCTGCCAGCGATCGAAGCCAGTCAGCGCCACAGCGAGAATCAGGCATCCGCCGATGAGCAACCGCACCTCGGCGGGGGTCAACGCAAAACGCAGCGCCGTGAGCTTGTACTCCTTGCTCAGTGACGCTTTCGGGCCAAGCAGATCTCCGAGTTCAAGCTCTTGCGGAGCGAGATCAAACTCCGGTGGCGCGAACAGACAGTCGGAGGGGAACTTCTCGTTGTCCTTTTCGAAGGTGTTCCGGATTTCGTTGAAAACCGGGATCACGGAATCCCGATCAACGACGGTGTCACCTGTCGCAATGAGGCTGCCCTCCCAGGCCGCCTCAATCAGATACCGACCATCAGGCAGCTTGAATGCGCCCAGCCACGTGTCACGACCACCGATGCGCTTGCGGATCTCGCCATCGAGTGCCGCAGCAAAGCTGTACATCCCCTTGTAGGCGCCCTTTTCGGAGCTTACAAAGCCTGCTTGGATGACCTTCTCGTTCCGACGAAAGGCAACGACGTTCCAATGCCGCTGCCCGCCGATTCGCTTGGCTTCCGCGCGGTACTTGAGCTTGCTGGAAAGCTCCTGCCAGTGCATGCCGGCAACGAACTTTCGACCACCGATCTCGACAATCTCGATATTGAGATCGATCCGCTGCTCCTGCCGCTTGGCACGCGCCTTGGAGCCAGGAGCCAGCCGCGAGATTTTCCACTTGCCCATGCGTGCCCCTTCAGTCCATCAGGACCGGAGTGATCAGCACTACCAGGGAGCTGCGCGTCTTCTGCGCGTCTACACCTCCGCCGAAGATCCAGTTCCAGGCCACGCCCGTGCCATTGCGCGTGCTGCTGTCATCGGTCTGATTCAGGCCGGTCAGCACTAGCGTGTCGCCCGGGCTGATCCGCACCTTCTGAACCGTGTTCAGCGGCAGACTGATGTTCGGCGCCTCAACCTGAGTGCCGTTTTGCGAAATCACGCGAATGCCGTCGAGGTTCGACAGGTTCAGGTTGAAGTGCGCAAGGATGTCGTTGTTGTCTTGAACGTACGGGAACAGCGAAAGGCTGAAGCCGACGTTGATGGTGCCCATCTGAATCGACGTCGAGCTGCCGACTTGCGCCGTCTGCGTCGTCTGAATACCTGCGACGTAGCCACGCTGTGTACCGATTTGTGTAGCCACCGGCTGGAAGTTGAGCGTCGGCAACACCTGCGTACGCTCAAGTCGCGTCGTTCCTTGCTCGTTGAGGGCGCTGATAATCGCCTGCGTGCCGCTCCAAGGCGAACCGGACGACTTCAGCACCGAGAAGCCGGCGTTCACTGCAGCGCTCGGCGCTGCAAATGCACTGCCCGCCAAGGTCATGCCGAACTTGCCTGTGACGGTACCGTAGACCGCGTTCCAGTTGATGCCCGCCGAATCGTTGTTCGTGTTGGTGACCGAGTAGATGCTCACGTCAAAGCGAACTGCTTTGGACAGCCGCTTGTTCTGGAAGTCGATGTACTCTTTCGTCCCGTTGAGCACGTCCACAGGGCCACGGACAGTCACCGACGAAGTCGCCCTGGAGACGATCGCATTGCCCTTGCCGGCCAAGGTATCCAAGGCACTTTGAATGTCGGTCCAAAGGTCGGCCTTCAACTTGACAGCGGTGGCCTGCATCGTCGAGCTCGTGCCCTGCCCCGACGAGCCATTGCTCGTGCTCGAACCGGCCGCGCCCGTGGCGCCATTGACCATGGTCGTGCCGCTCTGGAAACTCGATGACATCGTCGACTCATCTGACGCGAGCGACGAAATCGAGAACATCTGCGTGTCGATTGCGAAGATCCGGAACGTGCCCGAATCATCCTTGCGCCAGCTCAGGCCACCGGCGCGGGCGCAGATCATGTCCATGAACCCGTCGCCGGTGCCGCTGTAGTTCACATCGATGAGGGGTTCGTTTCCGCGCCCCCGCGGCAGCATTGCGTTGAATGCGGTAGGTTGGCCGAAAGATGCTGCACCGCCGATCGCGCCCACAACAGGCGCCCCGCCAGGCGTGGCCATCCCCGCCGTCTGCATCTGCGCATTCGAGTTCACCTGGCCGTAGCCGGCCATCTGCTGAATCGCATCTTGCGTGACACGCACCGGCACCTTGCAGTCGCGCGACACCACCTGTGCTGCTTCGAGCAGCGAGATCGGTTGGTCTGTCGCAATTTCAATCCGGCACTTCAGTTGATTCTTCGCGCCGCCAAACTCGGAAGCGCGGGTGACCGGAGTCAGCGAAACATATTGCTGGTCCAGGTATTTGACGACGTCACCGTACTGGGTCACCTTGCGCGCTTGATCGATATTCGACTGGATCATCGCGGCTTGCTGCTGCGCAGTCGCCTCGGTATGGTTGGCGTGCTCGACAGTCGCGCAGCCAGCAAGGGCAAACGCAACGCACAAGGCAACGCGCGAAATCACTCGGTTGGCGTGCATCAGTTGGCGCCTCGCAATTTGACGTGGATGTAGCGCTGCGATCGGCTGATCTCAACGGTAAGAGGCTTGGGCGCTTTTCGGTAGAGCACCATCAGGTCGGCGACCGCCTCGTCTACCTGGCCGGTGAAGCGGAGCGGGGCAACGATCTTGTAGTCGACGCGTTCGCGATTGGGGCCATCGAAGGCATCCCACTCAAGCGTCCACCGATAGCGGTCACCCTGTGCAGCCGTCTGCTCCATCCAGTCCTGGAGGCCGTCGCTCAGCATCACGCCTCGCGGCATCGTCCACAGGCGGTTTGCGGGCGGCGCTTCGGCGCGCGGCGTGTCGGCCACTGCCGGCGCTGCCGGGGCAGCCTGCGCCGCAGTGGCGGCACTTGTCTTGCTGACACGCACCGAACCGACGATCAGGTTCTTACCTTCGAACGTACCTTCGAGGCCGACGTCCGAAAGAATCTTTTTCGCCACCACCATGCGCGGATTGTTCCCTTCCCAGGAAACTTTCTTACCGGCAGGCCAAGCGGCATTGGCGATGAGGCGGCCGCCCGTCGGGACCAACTCCTTGAGCGCCTTCTCAGGGGATTGATTTTTGGCGAAACCGTCAATGCTCTCGTTCCACTCAGGAGCGGGGCCGAGGTCTGTTGGAGGCGGCGTGCTCGCCGCAACCTGCGGTGCCGGAGCACTTGCGGCAGCGGAAACCGCTGCCGCATCAGGCTTAAATTGAGTCGGCGGGCTCAACGAGGCCTGCAGTGAAGGATCTATGTCGAAACCCGCATACGCCGCCAGCGGCGCGCCTATTCCGACGCTCAGGGCACCCGCAATGGCTGCCGCAACCCAAGTTTTCATGCCTGCCCCGTCCTCGTCCGCTTGCGCAGACCTATCATTGATTCCAACTCATGAGCCCGGACACATCGACCGGGCGCTTGCTACTTTTCGCGGCTTCCGCTGCCGCCGCTGGAGCTGCCGAAGACGCTTCTCGCGGCGACGGCTCTCGTGTAACAGCTGCTACCGCAGGCTCCTGATGCTGCGCGCTCGCTTGTGCGACCACCGCAGCAACGCTTTGCACATCGCTCTTCGCAGCCGGCACTGCCACCCGCTGCTCCGCCCCAACCACAGAAGGCGCCGCCTCACCGTTCTTCGCAGAGGCAGCAGTCCGTGCACGCGTCGAACCGGTACGCGGGCGACCGCGCAACCTGTTCCGCGCCGCCTGTTCACGCATTGCCGCCAACAGCAAGTCATCAACCGTATCGCCACAGCTGGCAAGGCCTCGCTGAAGCAACAACCGGGCGACCGCGCCTAGATTCCCGTTCGATACATCTGTGAACAGCTCGGCCAGCGCCCGGTCCTCTTCCCGGCTTCCATCGAGCGGAATAACGAAGCGCAGCGGCGCAAGCTCGTGTGCTTGTGTCTCTGCCATCGCGACACCCGCTTAGTTGGGCTGCAGGAATTTCGCGGCTTTAAGCATCCCCCGCGCATTCGCAAATTGCGGGTCATCCACGATTTCGCCGTGCGGGAACAAGCCTTTGAGGTGATCACGCAGAAGCTCGGCACCGCCGCCGACGAAATACACGCGCTCCAAGTCGGCACCGTCGAGCATCTTTCGCTGAATAGCCGCGACGATCTGCTTGGCCAACTGCGCCTTTTCTTCTTCCACGATCTCGGCGCAGTCCACGAACTTGCCGAAGAGTTTCAACTTCCCAGTGCGCACCGCCTCGTCGACTTTGGCGGGCGTGAGCGACGAAACCTTGAAGTGATGCTTGAGCTGCGCATCGACCGACTTGTGCAGCGACAGGCCACCCAGGTTGTCCGTGCCTGATCGGCGACCGTCGACCGTGGTGCCGCCATTGATGATCACGGCGCTATCGGTGGTCTTGCCACCGACGTCAGCGATGCCGATCGCACCGTTTGCGACCAGGTCTGCAATCTCGGCGTTTTGATTGCCTTCCTTGTCGAACAAGAGATCAAAGAAGGCGGCGATCGCTTCCGACACAACGTTGTGGCGCTCGATGCGCGCCAGCACAACGCTGTCGTTCTTGTTGGTAATGTGGCGACCCAGCAGGTTGTTGACCTTGCGCTGGATGAAATCGCTGTTCGGCTTGTTCGCCACAAAGTAGTCAGAGACAGGCAGCCCCGTCACGAGATTCACGCGCTGACCACCCATGCCGGCCTTGACGAGTGCGTGATGCACCAGCACCCGATTCATGTCCGACAAAGCGTATTCGGCAAACGTGGTTTCAATGAAAGGCAGCGTCGGCGACACGGCGAAGAGTTCGCCGGTCTCGGTTTCATACACGTTGTCTTCTGAGTCACCGAGGCTGATCAGGTCAGCGCCACGCACCACACGCGAGTCCAGATAGAACTGCTGCCAGTCATCAGTGACCAGCTTGAAGCCGAAATGCCCGTCGTCCATGCCGACGTGGCGCAGTGCGCCCTCCGCGTGGAGGGCCACCACCTTGCTTGCTTCTGCCGCTGCTGCTGCTGCGTTCTTGGTCATTTTGCTATGCACCCTAAGGGTTGTGGCGTCTCTTAGCGCAAAGGCCGGACGCCTTTAGTTGGCGACGAAATTTTCGTTCTCAGGGCACGACAAAAGGTCGGAAAGTCGTAACCCTTGCGCTGGATGATAGCAAAAAAAAATATAAAAAAGAATCCAAATGCCAACGGAATTACCGATTTCCACATCAGCAGCATCGGGAATGGGGAAAAGGCACGCGCATCGATCGGTCCGATCCGTGGCGTGTTGGCGGTGTACCGCCAGTGCGCGTCAGCCATGGGATGCCTGCAGTCGTTGCTTGAAGTAGTGCTTCATCGTGGCCTCGTCGATCTGGCCAGCGTCGAACGCTTGCTTTGCCGCGCGCCACATCGGTACCCCGAGGTCTTCAAGCGCCTCGCGCATATGCAGCGAGACTTTGGACGGCGACGTCCGGCTCAGCAGGTCGCGGCGCAGGTCGGCATCCAACATCAGGTATTCGCGCAGAACGGTCATCCCGCCGCCAAGCTTCGGCACGCGCACCTGGTTGAACATCAAGCGCGCCGTGTTGATCGCGTCGTAGAGCATCGCCTCTTTGGTTTCGTCGCTGAAGAACGACATGAGGCGACTGAAAATCGACGGCACATCGTTGGCATGCAACGTCGTGCCCACGGGGTGACCGGTGTTTGCCGCTTGCAGCACCGCTTCAGCGGTCGCGCGGCTGCGGGTTTCACCCACGATGATCATCTTGGGCAGGCGCCGCATCAGTTGCTCGATGCCGGCTTCCCATGTATCGACGTCGCGACCCACTTCGATCTGGAAAACGATGCTGTGGTCGCACAGGATTCCGTCGTAGACCTGCTCGATCGGCTCTTCCAACAGAACGATGTTTCCGCGGATCGGCGTCACATCCTCCAGGACGTGGCGAATGATCGAAGAGAAGAACGTCGTCTTACCGGAGCCCGTCGGGCCCGTGACCCAGATGATCCCGTCCTTGGGGGTGAGCGCTTCCACCACTTCCCGTGGCAGGGACGCATCCTTCAAGTGCGCCGGCTCGGAGTTGATCCGGCGCATCACGATCTGGATCCCCATCGTGCCGCGTACCTCGCCTCGGCCTGCGGCCACCCGGAATCGGGTGGCTTTCTTCTCGCCGCGGATGTCCGTCTCAACCGGGTCCTTGACGACATAGCTGGCCTTGATCTCGCGGCGCTGAATCAGTTCCGCGCTGGCCTTGTCGTTGTCCGACGCCCAATTGACCAAGCTCTCCACCTCTGCCTGCTCCAGGCGCCGAGCTGTCAGCTGTTCCAGTCGTCCATTCAGCTCAATGAGGATCGGCTCACCAGTCTGGATGATCGTTTCGCTCGCACCCTGCGCTACAACCTCCAACATGAGCTCACGCAGTTGCGGCCGAGCGTTGAACATCGCCGGTTCACGGAACCCCGTCTTCCTGGGGACAAGCTCTGCACGATGTGCCCAGGCCATCAATGCTCCTTCTTGCCGGGCTCACCGGCGGATTCCAACTTCATCTGAAGGCGCTCGTCTTCGCGACCAAGCGCCTGCCAGTCCTTCATGTTCGTGTTGAACGCCGGCAGCGTCGTCATGCGCAAGAGCGTCTCGTCCACGCTCATGGTGTCGCCCGTCGTATTGAGCGGCATGTCCATCTGCGCCACGATTGGCATCGTGACCATCTGGTTGTAGGCCAGCACCCTGTAGTTCTTCATGCCGACGTAGTCGCGCTTGAGCCGATTGAGATTGAGCTCGTAGGTTTCGTCGGCTTGCTTGACGCCGCTCTGCCAACCTTCGGCAACGGCGCGCTGCCAAATCTCACGTTCTGCCGAATTCGCGGGATACAGCACTGCCGAGGGCGGCGCGAGAGTGCCGGGATCCTGGAGGAGGTATTCGCGCCAGGACGGCGGGCGGGAAGTCAGGCGTGCCTGCGCTTGGAATGCCCAATCGGTCTTCGCGATCCGTATCGTGCGGTCGCCGCGCTGCGCGTAGATGTCGTCAACCCGGTTCAGCACCGGGGGAACGACCCGCCCCTGAATCATCAGCGGCGCAAAGTCCCAAATGACGTCGAGTTCGCGTGCCTTTGACTGCAGCACGTCATTGATGAGACGGCTCTCCGAGATCAGCCCGCCGCGTGCGCCGACGCCGAACGCCGCGTCATGCAATGCGTTCAGCCGGAAATTGCCGAAGTCGGAGCCCCCAGCGCCGGCAACTGCACGCTGCTCAATTGCAGGCTGGCTCAGTTGCTGGAGCGCCTCCAGCGATATCGCATCCGCGGTTACCGGCATCAGCTTGCCTTGCTCTTATAAGTGAGCTCGATCACGCCCGGGGTCACGCGCAGATCCAGGAAATAGTTCGCGGTCGTGCCGATGTAGCGCAGCACCTCGGTCACCGGCATCTTGGTCACGAAGACATTGACGTTCACCCGCTCGGGCGGGCGCTTGCCCGCCACGCGCAAGTCGTAACCGTATTTGCGTGCGATGTCGCCGACCACTTCCTCGACGTCACCATAGAAGTCATAGCTCACGCGATCGGACAACAGCCGCTGGCGCGCGGTCGCCTGACGCTGGACGGCTGCGTCAGACGTCATCGCCAGTTCACGCTGGGCGTTCACAGCCGCTTTTGCCGCATCGTTCAAAGACGACATCACTGCCTCGCGCCGCTGGTCTTCGTTGGTGACCTTGGCCACCGGTGCCGCGCAACCGCCCAACACCATTGCAGCGAGCCCCAGACACGCCGTCCTTCCAGCGCGCCCACGGCAAGCCCTTGTCCATCCGGTCGTCAACATGCGTACCCCATAACTCAGCTGAGATTGTTCAGTCCGCGTGATTATGTACCGCAAACGATGCGAAAACAAATTTTTTTTTGGAACGCAAATGTTCCAAATTCCAACGGTCGCGCACCCTCCTTTAGAGGGGGCCCAAAGCGAGCCGCCGCCCTTCTTCGGCAGCCTCCATCGCTATCGCACCCCGTTGTGACATCTGCGCACCCTGGTCGTACATGCATCGACTGCTAGCAACGTCCGGCCCGTGTTTCAGGCGCCTGCCGCAAATACTTGTTGTCGCCACAAAAATTTGCCTGAACTGCTCGATTTAAGTCCCCTCTCCATCGCGCCCGTAGGCTTCTTTAAAACCGGGTTACATGGAATCAATGGGTTAGCGGCTTTCGACAACAAATATTTGCGAATATTTGCTGTGATCTAAAATCATTGCCGTGATAGCAACGGTTCACAGTGAGCTTTAACCGATGCCGACTTTTGCGTCTTAAACGTGAACGTGAGGGGCCTTGTAACGGTATCTCTCCGAGTGTTATGACACCCGTTACGGACAGGCAAAGGCGTAGCGTTATGCGGTGCGCCGCAGACTGTCAGTAACGGGGGGAGATACCAATATGCGGGGTGCATGTTCACAACTGGCTTGACATGGCATCAATCACCACGCTATGAAGTCGGAAAACCGCTTTCAGGTTCCGCAAAGGACCTGCACGGCGACGTTCATGCATTGCCTGGCGCCTCGCACTACTCATGGAACCCTTCACCCGCCTCACCCCCACGAAATCCGAAGACACAAAGCGTGAATACGTGAAGTGCTATGAGCGGCTTCGACGTCGGTTTGGAAATGAACTCGGAAAAAAGGACCTGGCACCGGATGAGGTGGTAGCGCATTTGATTCTTCAGCGCACCAGCTTTGCCAAGCGAACGTGGCGGCATTACAAGGCATCGGTCATCTATTGGCTTGAAACCTTTTCCCCCCAGAGCGAAACCGCAATTGAAGTGCTGCGCTCTCACGGGTCCGCGGGGTTGCGTGACGGCGGCGCCAATACCAGTGCCCGCAAGAGGAAGGACGTCCCGGATTCCATCTGGAACGAGATCAAGTACGCGATCAGGGAACGGATCAAGCGAGGCCACAAGCACGCAGCGAAGCTGCTCTCGGTTTGCGAGGCCACACTTGCTGCTGGGCTGCGACCGAACGAGTGGGCGTTTTCCGAGTTGACGCGTCACGATGACAACCATCGCCTGGTGCTTCGGGTGAGGAACTCCAAGCACACCAACGGACGAGCCAACGGCGAGTATCGAGAGATGTACGTCGACGAGCTCACAGAAGACGAACTGCGCGCGGTGCGCGAAGCCTTGGACGCCTGTGCCGTCGACGCCCACGACGAAACGGACGTCCATGAGCAGGCAGCCAAGCTGCAGCTCGCGCTCAAGCACGAGCTGGAGGCCGCCCGCGCGCTCGCGGTCGCTGGCCAGCGGCGCCCGCGCTCCAGCATTACGCTGTACTCGTTTCGCCATCAGTTCAGCGCGAACGCAAAGCGCACGTTTGAGAACCCAGTACTGACGGCCGCCCTACTCGGCCACAGCAGCACACACACTGGCTTCCAGCACTACGGCAAACGCCGGAACGCCAGTAGCCGCGTGCGCGTGTATCCGACCGAGGCCAGTGTGGCGGCCGTGCAGAATCGGTATCTGGAAACCTATCGAGACCACGTAGCCCAGCGTGGGGCGAAGGCAGCTCCTGGTCCCATGAACCCCTGAGGCGATGATGTCTGACACCCCGGAATTCAATGATCGCGACATGCTCAAGGGAGCCATTGACTGCGCGATCGGTGCCCTTCAACAGGAACTGGATTCACTCATGGCCGTGGGCTCACTCAATGACCGCGCCTCGCGCGCCGAGCTCGTGAAGTGGCTTGAGGGCTTTGAACGGAATCACCGTGAGGAACGGTTCAACGAGATCTTGGCCAGGCGCAATTCCTGGGCACTGAAACTCGGTCAGAAAACGGATGACTTCTGGGACCAGGTCCTCAAGCAGATTGGCATCACGGACAAGCCTTGAAAGTCACCGAGGCACGGCCGGCAACCGGTATCGGGAAAGCCTTTGACAGGTGCCGTGCACCCCAACCCTTGGGGTCACAGGTACCCGTGAGGCGCCCTGCCTGGTGCAATGCACGCCCCGCGCAGCGGCCAAGGCATCCCCACGGAGCTGGATGGCGCAGCGCGCCTGAATCGGAAGTACCCGGTGCCGGACGCGGACGTTCATGGCCCTGGCCGAGTGACGCAGGTCAACGCCACGGCCAGCGGTGACGTGCCACGCATGACAACCAGGGCAAGCCACGCCGGCAGGCTGGCGGGCGCCGCTCCCGCGGCGCTGCCCCTGCCCCATTTTGCGCGGCAGCGCCGCGAGGTTCTATGGGGTTGAAAGATATCCGCCAATACTCGACAGTAACCGCCTCAATATTTCGAGTTTCTGTAGAGATAAGCCGTTGCCCTGCGGCTGTTCTTTACGTATGATGCCCGTATGTGTCTACTTTCTGTAGAGTTAACATGCAAGTACGAGAGTTGATCAAAGCACTTGATCACTGGGACAAGGCCGGCATCTGGGCTTTCTCCAGTGCGACCTTAGGCTTGGTGTTCAACGAAGACGTTCGGACGTTGCTGAAGTCCCTCGCGCGCCATCAGCGCCTTGGACTCATTACCCGTGTGGCTCGTGGCCTCTACATCAACCCTCGGGCCAGGTCGTTGCCGCCGGACGTATTGAGTGCGCTGGTTCCGTTCATTCGTCCTTGGGACTTCAACTACCTGAGCCTGGAGTCCGCGCTGTCGGAGGCCGGTTGGATCTCGCAGATCCCTTCCCGAATGACCTTGATGAGCACGGGCCGAAGCCAGACCTTCAACACCCCGTACGGCACCCTGGAGTTCGTGCACACCGCACGCAATCCGGAATCGTTCGCGGATGAACTGAACTATGACGGCCAGCGAGAGATGGCCGTCGCCACCCCAGACCGGGCACTGCGCGACCTGAAGCGCGTCGGTCGCAACCTGGACCTGGTGGCAAGCATGGAGAGCAGCAATGCAGCTACGCACGCGCACTGACTTGGTAGCCCTGGCTGGCAGGTATGCCAACGAATACCGGGTGCCCACGAGTACCGTCATCAAAGAGATCCTGCACTACGAGCTGCTCTTTTGCCTCGTGCAGAGCGGCGCCGCCGCGCAACTGGCCTTCCAAGGCGGCACGGCATTGCGACTGTGCTATCAGGGAACGCGGTATTCCGAAGATCTCGACTTCGCCGGAGGCGTGGATTTCAACCCTGAAGCGATGGCGCCGTTCGCTGAGCTGCTGCAGAAGCAGATCGCCGAAGCCTATGGACTGAAGGTCGAAATCAAAGTACCGAAGGCAAAGGATCCGACGGGGGGCGTCGAAGTGGCGCGCTGGAGTGCCAAGGTGCATGTGCCGCAGGCCGACCCAAGCGTGCAGCAGAACCAGGTCATCAACATCGAAGTCGCCAGCGTTCCTGCACACGATGTGGATCTAGTCGCGGTGACAGCGAACTACCCGCACTTGCCCGCCCCGTTCCGCCAGATCCTGCTTGCGGCAGAGTCACCGAAAGAAATTCTCGCCGACAAGCTGGTCGCGCTTGGCGCGCGGCCGTTCCTGAAGGCGCGCGACATCTGGGACATCAAACTGCTGACGGACCGGCAGATCCTTCCGGACATGGGGCTGATTGCCAAGAAGCTCGTCGACTATGGATGGACCGAGCAGGCCTTCAAGGAGAAGCTGCGGGAGAAGCTGGCGATGCTGGAGGAGCCTTCCACACTTCGGGCGTTCCACCAGGAAATGAGCCGGTTCGTAGACGGCAATGTCGCAACTCAGCTGGGCAGCCCTCTCCTCGCGAACCGATTCCTGAATCGCGCAAAAGAACAAGGCCTGGCTGTACTCAACGCAAAGCTCTCGCTCGACAGTGACTGTGACTTCAGCCCGATGTGAGGCAGCAAGGGTACCGGCGAATACCGTTGGCCACCCGTTGTGCAAGACGGCTGGCAAGCTGTCGGGCGCAGCGAAGGCGGCGCTGCGCAGACACCCTTGCGCGGCAGCGCGTGATGAAGGTCTTCACGGCTTGCCGCCAGGCAAGCCGTGCGCTATTTGAGATACC
>NZ_JAELUI010000056.1 GCF_016429285.1 Ralstonia sp. ASV6 | reverse complement strand
CCGTGCCGCCGGGCACGATGGACTTCCTCTTCGGCAAGCTGATCCTGCACTTCCAGGCCGAGGGCTATCAGCGTTTCGGCCTGGGGATGGCGCCGATGTCGGGCATGGTCGAGCATGAGCTTGCGCCGCGCTGGCACCGCTTCGGACGGATGATGTTCCGCCACGGCGCGCGCTTCTACAATTTCCGTGGGCTGCGCAGTTTCAAGGACAAATTCGAGCCGATGTGGGAGCCCCGCTACCTGCTCGTGCGCGGCGGCTTGGCGCCGCTATTCACATTGACTGACGTTGCCGCGCTGATCGGCGGCGGGTTGAAGGGAGTGATCTCCAAATGAGTTGGCAAGCACCGCGCACGCAAGAGGCGCGGCATCGGGGAGTGCAACACACCGGGCGGCGCGTGGTGGCGATGGCCGCCACGGCAATCGCGTGCTGGCTGGCGACGTCGTTGACCGTGGCGGCGGAGGCGCCCGCGGCCGCTTCCGCACCCAAGCCCACGCCGGTGCAGGGGCCGGTGCTGGTGCCGCCCGTGGGCATGACGGGTGCCAGTGGTGTGACGGCCGTGCCGCCGCAAGGCGAAATGCTGCCGCGCCTGCAGATGAGCGCCACCGCCGTGACCGCCAACAAGGCTGCCAATGGTGGCGTGCTGTCGCTGCCTGTGGTGGCGCCGGCTACACCGGCTGCCGCGCCCGGCGCCGTCGAGTTCGTCACGCACGGGCGTTTTCGTGATGTGCCGGTCTATAAACCCAAGGGCGAGATCCGTTCTGTCGTGCTGATGCTCTCGGGCGATCAGGGCTGGACGCCTGCCACCTCGCGCATGGCGCAGAGCCTGGCAGAGCAGGGCGCGCTGGTGGCCGGCCTTTCCACGCCCGCACTGTTTTCAAGCCTCGAGGCAGACCTGGGCGATTGCGCTTTCCCTGATGGCGATCTGGAAAACTTCAGCCGCTTCCTGCAAGCCTACGAGAAGGTGCCGGGTTACTACCCGCCCATCCTCGTGGGTGACAACGAAGGCGGTGCGCTGGCCTACGCAATGATTGCGCAGGCACGCCCGAACATCTTTGCCGCAGCCATGTCGATGGAGTTCTGCCCGGTGCTGGAGCTGCGCAAGCCGCTGTGCAAGGGCGAGGGCGTGCACTTCAGCCGCCGCCAGAGCGAAAGCCGCACCACGGCCAAACGCACCAAACCGCCGGAGAACGCAGGCGTGGTGCTGCTGCCGGCCACGAAGTTGTCGGCGCCGTGGGTGGCGCTGCAGTCGGGTACGCTCACACCGTTTGCACGCCGCTCCGGCCCGCTGTGCGAGGCACGCGCCACGCAGGCCTTCATCGACACGATTTCCGGTGCGCAGTCGGTTGCGCTGCCCGCTGTGCAACCGGCTGCGCCGGGCGCCGCCAACGTCCCCCCTGTGACTGCAAGCGAGCCGTTCAAGGCCGCCTTCGCCAAACTGAACGCGCAGCGCAAGCCGCCGCCCCCGCAGCCGCCCGCAGCCGTGTCGGATCTGCCCATCATTGAAGTGGCCGCGCAGCCGGGCACGTCGTCGGAGCTGTTTGCGATCCTGCTGTCGGGTGATGGCGGCTGGGCCGGGCTCGACAAGGAGGTGGCCGCCGCGTTGTCCAAGTCGGGTGTGCCCGTGGTCGGCATCGATTCGCTGCGCTACTTCTGGACCCCGCGCACGCCGGCCTCGGCCGCGGCCGACATGGATCGCCTGGTGCGCTTCTACGCCGCGCGCTGGAAGAAGAGCAAGGCGTTGCTGATTGGCTATTCACAGGGTGCGGATGTGCTGCCCTTCATCGTCAACCGCTTGCCTGCGGCATCGCGCGAGCATGTGGCACTCGCTGTGATGATGGGCCTGGGCAAGCGTGCCGATTTCGAGTTCCACATGACCAACTGGGTGTCGAGCAGCGCGTCGGGCCTGCTGATCCTGCCCGAAGTGCAGAAGCTGCCGGCTGGCCTGGGCATGTGCATCTATGGCAAGGAAGAGAAGGACACCAACTGCCCGGGCCTGGACCCAAAGCAGGTCCAGCTTGTGAAGTTGCCCGGGGGCCATCACTTTGACGGTGACTACGCCAAGCTGGCACGCATCATTCTGGAAGGCGCCCGCGCCCCCGGCCCGACTGCGCGCTAGGCCGTCGCTTCCGGGGTCGCGCTGCGGCGAGCGGCCCCGGGCGTCACCCCATTGAACCGCTTGAACGCACGGCTGAATGCCGCCTCCGACTGGTAACCCAGCCGGCTGGCGGCCTCGGCCAGCGGCAGACGCTCTTCCTGCAGCCAGCCCAACGCAATCTGCATGCGCCAGCGTGCAACGTATTGCATCGCCGGTTCGCCCACCAACCGTGTGAAGCGTGCGGCAAATGCCGAGCGAGACATTGCGGCCTCGTTGGCCAGGGCGCCGAGCGTCCACTCCCGCGCGGGCTCGCGATGGATCAGCGCCATCGCGCGGCCGATCTGCTTGTCCTGCAAGGCCCCTACCCAACCGCTGCGTGCAGCCGGATCGCGTTCAATCCAATCGCGAATGGCGAGGATGACGAGAATGTCCGCCAGCCGCGTCACCATGGTTTCACCGCCGGGCTGGGGCATGCGGGCTTCTGCGGCCATGAAGCGCAGGGTTTGCTCGATCCATTGCGCGTGCGGTGATTGCCGGCTGTCGATGCAGAGCGCCGCCGGCAGCACTGCCGCCAGCCGTTGCGCAGCCGGGTGGCCGAAGCGCACCGCTGCACAGATCATCTGCGCGGGTTCGCCGTTGCCGCCGTGGCGCAGCACTTCGTAGCGCTCGCTCATCAGTTCACGCGGCAATTCGAACAGGCCCGCGCAGGCCACACCCGGCTGGCTAGTCAGCCGGTGCCCGGTGCCGCGCGGCACGATGGCCAGATCGCCGGGGGCCAGCGCGCGTGCCGGCTCGCCATCCACCTCCAGCCAGGCACGGCCGCTGGCCACCACGTGCAGCATCATGCAGTCGGGCATGGGCGGCAGCGCCAGCCCCCACGGCGCGGAGAACTCCGAGCGGCAATAGAACACGCCGCTCATGCGCAGAAAGTGCAGCGCTTCGCCCAGCGGGTCGATGTGGGTCCAGGGGGGTGGCGTGTTTGTCGAAGTCATGGCGACATCCTGAGCAACAACGTGCGCATTGTGCGCTGATCTGGACGATCGAGCATCAACGGCGGACGCCAAATCACATCCGAAATGGGCCAGCTTTCCATACTGGAGGCGTCTTCCACCCAAAAACCTTCAGGAGTCTTGCCATGCAGATCGTCCAAGCTTTCCCCGTGTCCTCCGTCCTCGTTCTGGGCGCCACCGGCAAGACGGGTGCGCGCGTTGCACAGGGTTTGCGTGCGCACGGCGTGACCGTGCGTGAGGGCTCGCGCAATGCCAACCCGGCCTTTGACTGGGCGGACCCGACCACATGGCCAGCAGCATTGGCCGGCATGGACGGCGTCTACATCACCTACCAACCAGACCTGGCCGCGCCAGGCGCCGAGACGGCCATCCACGCATTCGTTGCGGCGGCCACGGCGGCCGGCGTGCGCCATCTTGTGCTGCTCTCCGGCCGTGGCGAGCCCGCCGCGCAACGCTGCGAAGCCATCGTGCAAAACAGCGGCCTCGCCTGGACGTTGCTGCGCGCCAGCTGGTTCAACCAGAACTTCAGCGAAGGCCACCTGCTGGAACCCGTGCTGGCCGGCGTGATTGCGCTGCCTGGAGGCAACATCGCCGAGCCGTTTGTGGATGCGGGCGATCTGGCCGATGCTGCTGTCGCCGCCTTTACCGACGCGCGCCATATCGGCCAGTTGTACGAGATGACCGGCCCGTGCGCGCTGACCTTTGCCGAAGTGGCCGAGATCCTGAGCGATGCGCTCAGCCGCGATATCCACTATCAGCCGATGGCGGCGGATGCGTACGTGGAAATGCTCTCCGACTACGTGCCGCGCGAGTTTGCGGCGTTTCTTGGTGGGTTGTTTGCAGAGGTGCTCGATGGACGCAACGTGCACGTGACCGATGGCGTGCAGCGTGCGCTGGGCCGGGCGCCGCGTGATTTTGCGGACTATGTGCGGGAGGTGGTGCAGACGGGCGTTTGGGATACAGCCGAAGCGATCCGATAGCGCGGTCGAGTATTACCAGCACATCACTTCGACTGCCAGGCGGCGCGGCATAATGACCGCGCCTATTAGCGCGATTCGGGGGGGTCGGATGGCAGCACTCCAAACCGGGGTCATCGTGGTTGGCCTGGTTGCCACGCTGGCTGCATTTTCAGTGCGAGGGCGCTTCAAGAGCGAACGTCGTGAAGCGTTCATCCAGAACTACCGCTGGCCGCCGGGCCTGCTGGAGCGCTTTGCCGAGAAGCATCCCGATCTGACCCCGGCCCAGCGCGAGCAGGTCGTGCGCGGGTTGCGACAGTTCTTCCTTGTCCACCTGCGCAGTGATTGCGACTACGTGTCGATGCCCTCGCGCGTGGTCGATGACCTGTGGCACGAGTTCATTCTCTACACACGCGAATACCGCGATTTCTGCCGACGTGCATTCGGCAAGTTTCTGCACCACTTGCCCTCTGCCGCACTCTCGCCGTTGCGCAAGCGTTCCAACGTCGGGCTGCGCCGCACATGGTGGTGGGCTTGCCGGGAGGAGTCGATCAACCCGCGCAATCCCGATCGGCTGCCGCTGCTGTTTGCCATCGACCACCAACTTGCCATTCCCAATGGCTTTCACTACGTGCCGGATTGCGCCGCCATCCTGCCCGGTGGAGAGGTCATGCAATGCGGCGCTGATTTTGCCAGTCGCCGCATTGACGGCACCATCGAGGGCTTTGGCAGAAAGCGCGACAGTGGCTGTGGCGCGAGCAGTGGTTGCGCCGGCAGTGGTGGTGATGGCAGCGGTTGCGGCGGCGACGGTGGTGGTTGTGGAGGCGACGGCGGTGGCGGTGGCGACTGAGTCCGCCGTCAGCGGCCGGCGCCGTCTTCCGTCAACGACTGCACACACTCATCCACACTCAGCTCGTGCAGCATCTCGGGCCGCAGCGTGTCATCCGTGGCACGTTGCAGTACCGTCAGTGCACGCGGCTTGAGCCGCACGAACATCAACTGCAAACCGCGCGCCATACATTCCGCAGCAAAGATGCGCAGCGCCTCAATGGCGGAGCCGTCCACGTCGGGTGTTTCCTCCAGGCTCAGCATGACTGCGCGCAGTGGCGGTTGCTGCGGTGCCTGCATCAGCGTGCGCACCTTGCCCAATACGCGCTCCGTGTTGGCGAAGAACAGCGGCACTTCTGGCCGCACTATCAGCACGCCAGGCAGCGGCTTGGCATCGGGGTGCAAGGACACGTCAACAAAGTCATGGCTGTCGCGCAGACGGCCGAGCAGGCTGACGGTCGGCTCGGAGAGCTTGCGCAGCGTCAGCAGCAGGCTGACGCCAATCGCGGCCAGCAGCCCGTGCAGCACGCCCAGCACCAGCACGGCAAGCAGGGCGGCAATCACCACAAGCCGATCCCGGTGCCACGACCAGTACGGTTTGAACACGCTCGGGTGCAGCGAATGGCTGACCGCAAAGATCACGATGGCCGCCAGTACCGGCTCGGGAATGCGCGCCAGTTGCGGCAGGAACAGCCAGACGATCAGCGCCACCACGGCTGCCGCGCAAAGCCCGGCCAGGCGTGATTGCGCACCCGCGGCCTCGTTGGCGGAGGTCGCCGAATACCCGGCACCTACCGGCATGCCGTGCAGCAGGCCAGAGAGCAGGTTGGCGCAACCCAGCGCGACGAGGTCTCGGTTGGCGGAGATGCCATCGCCGTGCTTGAGCGCGAAGTTGCGGATGGAGCCATACGACTCGGCATAGAGGATGAGCATGAGCGCGAAGCCGAGTTCGAAGCTTTGCATCCACTCCGCACGGCCAAGATCCGGCACGCCGAAGGTGATGTTCTGCAAGTCGATGTGGCCGACCACGGCAATGCCATACGCATGCCAGTCGAGCCAGTAGCCCGCCGCAATGGCCAGTACGATGACGACGAGCGTGGCCGGAATGCGGCCCCCCCAGCGCCCGAGGCCAAACAGCAACGCAAGCGCCACGGCACCCAGTGTCGTGCTGTAAGGGTTGGCGCTGGCTGCGCTGCTGAGCAGGTCGAGCGCAATGCGCGGCGTGTCGCTGTGGTGTACCGCCACGTCGAGGATTTTCGGCAACTGCTTGATGGCAATCGTCAGCGCCAGCCCAAAGGTGAAGCCGCGCAGCACGGGCCGCGCGATGAAATCCGACATGCCGCCCAGCCGCCCCACGCCTGCGAGGATGAACAGCAAGCCTGTGGCAACGATGAGCGCCGACGCCAGCGTGAGCGCCGTGCCCGCGTTCCCAGGTTCTGACAGCACCGTCGCAAACAGCACGGCTGCTGACGACGATGTGGCCGACACAATCGCAAAGCGGCTCGATCCGACCAGCGCATACACCACCAGCCCCGAGAGCAGTGCGATCAACCCGGCCTGTGGCGGCAGGCTGGCAATCCCTGCATACGCAACGGCTTCGGGCAGCAGCAGGCCGGCGATCGAGAACCCCGCAATCACGTCACGCAGCACGCGTTGCTGCGCAGGCAGTGGCGGCGCGCTCAACGGCGCGTAGTGGTCGGGGCGCTGGAGGGCGGTGGAAGGATGTTCGTAGCGGGGGGGCATGCGGTGCAACGGTGAGGCAGAAAAGGAGTACGCCGCGACCCAGGTGGGCCGCGGCGTGCAGGGCGCGCTCTAGACGTTCCGAGCGCGACGGATTCGGCTTACTTGGTACAGGCCTTGTTGTGGCTCGGGTGCATGCCTTGGGCCTTGGCATCAGCCTCCGTCATGTACGAGCCTTGCTTGGTCTTGCCGTAGTAGCGGTCGCCCGGGCAGTGGTAGACCTTGGTGGTGGTGTTGGCCCAAACTTTGTCGGGGCCGCCGCCGGGGGCGACAGCGCCTGCTGCTGCCGCTGGCTTGGCGGCGGGTGCGGTGGCTGCGGCGGGGGCGGCCGGAGCTGCAGGCATGGCCGGGGCGGCTGCGGCGGGCGCTGCGGCCATCGGTGCTGCAGGGGCGGAGGCGCCGGCAGCGCTGGCCTTCTTGTCTACGCCGCCGTGGCCATGGCAGGCCCCCTTGAGCGTTGCACCGGAATACGGTGTGCCGTCCTTGCAAACCGCGTGGACAGCGGCAGGTGCTGCGGCCGGTGCCGTGGCCGGCGCGGCGGTGCCTTGCGCAAACGCCGAGCCCATTACCAGCGCGCCCATCGAAAACATCAACGCAGACAGTTTCATAACGAGACCCTCAACGAGGCACGGAGATACGTGCGTGACCGATTAACGCCGGGGGAATGCTTGCGTTGACCAAACCGAGGGTTTGTCTGAGGGCAAATGCCCCGGTGTTGATCATTCCGCAACAGTTGGCGGCCTGTGGATGATGCGCCGGTTTTGTGCGATGCGGCGCCAGCGCCATCCCAGCATAGGCGAGATCACCCGGCAGGGCGAATCTTCAGGCGAAGGCGTCGATGCCTTGCACGAGACGCTTGGCCAGGCGTGGTTGACGCAGTTGCTCCAGCCACCATTGGAGCGCTCTGCCTTCGTCAAGTCCATCGCCGCTGCGCCAGCCGACGTAGAGCAGGTTGGGCTCGCGCGGGTCGGTGGTGCGTTTTTCCACCAGCTCGCCGCGTGCAAGGAGCGACGTCACCCGATGTTTCGGCAGCCAGCCAACGCCTAGGCCGTCACGCTGCGCGAGCGTCTTGGCGTGCATGCTCGGCACGGCCAGCGTGGTTTGCCCGCCGACGGTGCCATAGGCGCGGCCGGCCATCTGGCGCGAGGAATCAGCCACCACTACGCCGCGGTGCCGGGCGATTTCCTCGCGCGTGAGTGGCGCCTGGATGGCCGCCAGCGGATGGCGCGGTGACACGGCAAACACCCACTCCACCACGCCCAGTTCAAACCACCCCAAGTTGGGGATGGCCGGCGGCTCGTTGGTTGCCCCGATGACCAAGTCGGCGCGGCCGTCGCGCAGCGCTTCCCACGTGCCCGCCAACACCTCATGCGTAACGCGCAGCGCCACGCCTGATTGCAATGCGTCAAACGCGTGCATGACGGGCATGAGCGACTCGAACTCCAGCAACTCGTCGGTCACGATCCATAGCCGGTCTTCCCAGCCGTTGGCCACCTGCCGCACGCGCTGCGTCACACGCGACACATCCTGCGCCAGCCGCGCGGCCTCTTCGGTCAGAAGTAGCCCGGCGCGCGTGAGCTGCAGCCGGTAGCGGCGCCGATCAAAGAGCAGGGCGTCGAAACGCTGCTCCAACTGCCGCGCTGCATACGACACGGTGGAGGGCGCCTTGCCCAGTTGCGCCGCCGCGCGCGACAGGCTGCCCGTCTGGCGGATGGCCTCCAGCAAAGCCAATTCTTCGTCCGTCAACATGTGCAATTCCTTCGAACATGTTCATTGTCCGGATCGTATGGCAAACCGCTTGCCCCCGTCCACACTGCAGTCACGCGATTGTTCAAGTTCAACTTTCCTACTGGAGGACATCATGAATCGCTTCGAAGGCAAGACCGTTCTGGTCACTGGCGGCAACAGCGGTATTGGCCTGGCAGCCGCCCAGGCATTTGCGCAGGAAGGCGCGCACGTGGTCATCACCGGGCGTGATGCAGCAGCGCTGGAGACGGCGCGCGCCACGCTTGGCAGCAATGCGATTGCCATCCGCAACGAAACCGGCACCGTGGCTGCTGCACGCGACCTGACACGCCAGTTGCAGGAAGCCGGCGTGCGTCTGGACGCCGTCTTCATCAACGCAGGCATGGCCAAGTTTGCAGCCGTGGCGGACGTGGAGGAGGCCATGTGGGACGCCACCTTCAACGCCAACGTCAAGGGTGCGTTCTTCCAGATTCAGGCGTTGCTGCCCATCCTGAACCCGGGCACCTCGATCGTGTTGAATGGCTCCATCAACGCACGCATCGGCATGCCGAATTCGTCGGTGTATGCGGCGAGCAAGGCGGCGTTGATCTCGCTGGCCAAGACGCTGTCGGGTGAACTGCTCAGTTCGGGCATCCGCGTCAACGTGGTCAGCCCCGGCCCGGTCAGCACGCCCATCTACGGCAAGCTCGGCCTGCCTGCCGATGCGCTGGCTGCCACGGCCGCGCAGATCCAGAGCCAGATTCCGCTGGGCCGCTTTGGTCAGCCCGCAGAGATTGCCGCCACGGTGCTGCACCTGTCGGCGCCGGAATCGGCCTTCATCGTCGGCACGGAAATCATTGCCGACGGCGGCATGAGCCAGCTCTAAGCCCATCCCCTTGTTCCTGCGGGCCGCACGCACGCTGTATGCGGCTCGCGCTGGAGACCATCATGAAGATTCTTCCTACCCTGGCGCGCCACCTGGGCGCCGCGCTGATCGGTCTGGCCGCACTGCAGGCGCAGGCCGCCCCCGCTGTGCAAGACCGCATCGTCGATGCCGCCGGCCTGCAGATCCACACGCTGCAAGCCGGCAATGGCCCCGAAACCCCCGTCGTGCTGCTGCACGGCTATGCCGAGACCAGTCATATGTGGTTGCCGTTGATCCCACGCCTGGCCGATCGCCGCGTGGTGCTGGCGCCAGACCTGCCGGGTGCCGGCACGTCGTCGATTCCCGCCTCGGGCTTTGACAAGAAGACGCTCGCGCAGGACATCCACACCATGGTGCAGGCCATGGGCTACCACAAGGTCAAGCTGGTCGGCCACGACATCGGCCTGATGGTGGCGTACGCCTACGCCGCGCAGTACCCCGATGAGGTGGAAAGCATCACCCTCATGGATGCCTTCCTGCCGGGCGTGGGGGATTGGCAGAAGGTCTGGCTGCTGCGCGACCTGTGGCACTTCCATTTCTATGGCGACACGCCGCTCAAGCTGGTGCAGGGCCGTGAGCGCATCTACTTCGAGCACTTCTGGAACGACTTTGCCGCCGATCCGACGCACTCGGTGCCCGAGGCCGATCGTCAGTTCTATGCGCGCACTTACGGCCAACCGGGCCGCATGGCTGCGGGGTTCGAGTATTTCCACACCTTCCCGCAGGATGCGGAGGACTTTGCCGGCTTTGCCAAGACGCCGCTCAAGATGCCGATGCTCGTGCTGGCGGGTGAGAAGGCTTCCGGCGCTTTCCTGATCGAGCAGGCCAAGCTGGTGGCCACGAACGTGAACGGCGTCACCGTCAAGGGCTCTGGCCACTGGTTGATGGAAGAAGCGCCTGAGCCGACCATGACGGCGCTGGTGCGCTTCATCAACGCGCCCGCCCAGTAAGCAGAGTTTTGAGTAGGCCACATGATATTGACGAAATGTCAGTAACTGACGTATCGTCAATGCCATGACACTCGCTGAAGAAAACCACCTTCTGCTGCGCGAAGGCCGCAAGATCGTCGAGGCGCTGGGCAAGACCCTGGCGCCACTGGTGGAGGTCGTGTTGCATGACCTGACCGACCCTGATCATTCCGTTGTCGCCATCGCCAACAACCTCTCGGGCCGCCAGGTGGGCGATGCCGTGACCGAACTGGGTCTGGCGCGCATGGCCGACCCGGACTTTCCCGAAGTCATTGAGAACTACGCCAACCGGTTTCCCGACGGGCGGCCGGCCAAGAGCACATCCATCGGCTTGAAGAACAGTCGCGGTGATTACGTGGCCGCCATCTGTCTGAACATGGATGTGTCGATGCTCGGTGCCGTGACGGCGGGGCTTACCCAGTTGATGCGCGTGGACGTGGCGGTACCGCCGGTGCCCGAATCGCTCACCTCCCGCCGCGTGGAAGACGTGCGCGCCGCACTCGAACGCTTTGCCGCCGCACGCAACACCACGCCCATGACCATGACGCTGGACCAGCGCCGCGAAGCCATGCGCGAGTTGGAGGCCAGCGGCCTGCTGAACCTGCGCCGCGCGCTGTCAGAGGTTGCGCAAACGCTGGGCGTAGCGCGCTCCACTGTCTACACCTACCTTCCCGAGAACACTCCAACCTGAGCCCGCCATGAGTCTGCCCATTTCCTACGACGACGTTGTTGCCGCCCACGCCCGCCTGCAAGGCGTTGCCCACAAGACGCCCGTGCTGACGTCGAGCACCGCCAACGCCACGACCGGCGCCGAGCTGTTCTTCAAGGCCGAGAACTTCCAGCGCATGGGCGCGTTCAAGTTTCGCGGTGCGTACAACGCGCTGTCGCAGTTCACGCCGGAGCAGCGCAAAGCGGGCGTGATCACGTTCTCGTCGGGTAACCATGCGCAGGCGATTGCGCTGTCGGCACGGCTGCTTGGCATGCGCGCCGTGATCGTCATGCCCAAGGACGCACCGGTCGTGAAGGTGGAAGCCACGCGTGGCTACGGCGGTGAGGTGGTGTTCTTCGATCGCTACACCGAAGACCGCGAAGCCATCGGCCGCAAGCTGGCGGAAGAACACGGCCTGACGCTCATCCCGCCGTACGATCATCCGCATGTGATGGCCGGGCAGGGCACGGCCGCTAAGGAACTGATCGAAGAGGCGGGCCCGTTCGACGTGGTGCTCGCACCGCTGGGCGGTGGCGGGCTGCTTTCGGGCACCGCCACGGCGGTGCGCGCGCTGAACCCAGCGTGCAGGATCATCGGCGTGGAACCCGAGGCCGGCAACGACGGCCAGCAGAGCTTCCGCAAGGGCGAAATCGTCCACATCGATACGCCCAAGACACTGGCCGACGGTGCGCAGACCCAGCATCTGGGCAACTACACGTTTGCAGTGATCCGCGAGCTGGTCGACGACATCGTCACCGTGAGCGACGCAGAACTGGTAAGCACCATGCAGTTCTTCGCCAGCCGCATGAAGGCGGTGGTCGAACCCACCGGCGGTCTGGCCGCTGCTGCTGCACTGACCGGCAAGGTGGACGTGCGCGGCAAACGCGTCGGCGTGATTCTCTCGGGCGGCAATGTGGACCTGCAGCACTTCGCCAAGCTCGTGCTGGGGCGGTATGAGCAGTAAGCAGGGGCCCCGCACAGCGGGGATGCGCACGGCCGCGAATGCCGCCAGCCACCGACACCACCGAGGCACGATGATCTACAAGGGCAAGGAGGTGGCCGCATGAGCGACGCGCGCTACCTGAACGCGCCGGACTTGCGTCCGCCGGCTGGGCATTATTCACACGCTGTCTGCGCCCATGGTTTCGTGTTTGTGGCAGGGCAGATTCCGGTCACGCCCACGGGCGAGAAGCTGGTCGATGCGCCGTTCGAGACGCAGGTGCGTCAGGTGCTCGCCAACCTCGACGCGGTGCTCGCGGCTGCGGGCACCAGCCGCACGCGCCTCGTACAGGTGCGCGTGTACGTGACCGACATGGAAACGCATTGGCCAGCCTTCGACGCGCTGTACCGCGATTGGATTGGCGAGTTGCGCCCGGCGCGCGCCGTGGTGCCGGTGCCGACGCTGCACTACGGTCTGGCCGTCGAGATTGAAGCGACCGCGCTGGCGGGGTGACGCAAACGCTTGGTGTTGATGTGTGTCAGGCAAAGGGCAACGCGCAGCAGTTGATCTCCGCGCGTTTGCCAGCCATTGTTGCAAAATGGTCGTCATACCTGCCAAGGCACAGGCCTTGGATATAACTCTGAAACACGCGCCCTAACGCCAGCTATGACCCAGCCTACACGGCAACTCACGCAGGAAGACGTACCGATTGGCCAGCCACTGCCGTTTGCCCTGGCGGACAGTGGAGGAAGGCTGCTGTTGCCGGCTGGGGCGGTTGTGCCTGATACGGAAGACGCGCGACTGTTGTTTCATCATGGCCCGGTGATGGTCTCCGACCAGCCAGGCGATGTCACCGTCGCGCCACCGGGCGAAGCGGCAGAGGGTAAGCCGCGCTTGGGCGCAACCGGCCTGTCGATCGGCACCATCCTGCAGGTTCAGGAAAAATCCGCCCCCGTGCGAGGCCCCTTGCCGTGCCGCTTGATTGGCTACATCGAAGGCGAGGCGCTGTTCATCACGCAGCCCGCCGATGCCAAGCGCACGCTGCGTCCCGAGATTCGTGATGTGCTGCTGCTGCGCGGCTTCTCTGGGCGCGCGGTGGTCAGCATGCTGTGCAGCGTGGCGGCGTTGGGGCAGTTTCCCTCGCCATACATCGTTCTTGCGATGCCGACCAAGGTGCACAAGGTGCAGTTGCGCAAGGCAAAGCGCGTGCAGGTTCGCATTGGTGCGACGATGCGCGCGGAGGGGCAACCGGCAACGGCCGCAGACCGTGTCGCCATCATCCGCGATATCTGCCTCAACGGTGCGTTGGTGCAAAGCGTTGGTGCCGTGTTCCAGCCCGGCGATTGGCTGAACCTGGACTTCAGCGCCTACGTGGATGGGCAGCAAGAAGACTTCTCCATCACGGGGCGTGTCGCCAGCGGCTCGCCTGCGCTGGGTGCGCCGGCATCTGCATTTCCGTCGTTTGGTGTGGAGTTCTCGCTCTCGAAAGAGCAGACGGCGCGGCTCTCGCGCCTGATCATCGAGCGGCTGGACGAGTAAGCCGCGCTTACGCCGTCTCCGCCAGCATCGTCTCCAGCAGCCACGCGCCGGCCTGGCCGAGCGTGCGCTTGCGTGACCACACTACATCGACCGGTAGTTGGCGGGGCCAGCCGCGTGCGCGCACCTCATGCAAGCGGTCAGCGGCAAAGTGGTCGACCAGCCAGCGTGGCAGCTCCGTCCAGCCAAAGCCCAGCACGGCCATTTCCAGCAGCATCAGATAGCTCGGCGCAGACCACCGGCGCAGGCTGCGCACGGGCGTGGTCTCCGCACGCGGGCCGACCGGATCGACAAAGGTATTCAGGCGCAACTCGCGCGTCTCGCGCAGCACCGCGTGCGGCACTTCTGCATCACCGTATTGCGCGAACGGATGCTGCCGCCCGACAAAGAGGCCGATTTCAGACTGCTCGGCAATGGTGGCCGCACCAATGTCGGGCGGATAGGCCGGCTGCGTTGCCACCAGCCCCAACTGAGCACGGCCCTGCTGGATGATGTCGACCACGTCTTCGTACTCGGCGATCAGGCATTCGAGTTCCAGGTCGGGAAAGCGCTGTTCTAGCGCAGCGAGGGTTTGCTCGTAGCGGTCGGACTGGTACGTGTCGGACACCACCAGGGTGAGGCGCGCTTCCAGGCCGCCCGCCATCTGCGCGGCCAGGCGGTCCATCCGCTCGCCGGCTTCAAGCACGCGGCGCACCTGCGTGAGCATGGCGTGGCCGGCCTCGGTAAGGGTCGGCTGGCGCGTGCTGCGGTCGAACAGCGTCAGGCCCAGGTCGATCTCCAGGTTGCCGATCGCCTCGCTGATGGTCGATTGCCGTTTGCCCAGCTTGCGCGCCGCCGCCGAGAACGAACCGAGCGTGGCGGCTTCTGCAAAAGCCAGCAGCGCTTCAGGGGAGTGACGCATGGTGGGCTCCAGGTGGCGGTATCCGCTCAATATATCGGAAAAACCGATACTATCGAACTGGATAGACTTGCTTTTGCCGATGAAAATCACGCCCATTCATCGGAGCCCTGCCATGCAAGTCCCAGCCAAAACCCCTGTTGAGCGCGTCTTCCACGCGCTGACCTTCGAGCTTCTCGCCACCATCATCTGTGCGCCGCTGTTCAGCTGGCTGATGGGCGTGTCGCTTGCACACATGGGTGCACTGACCCTCATGTTTGCCGGCGTTGCGATGGTGTGGAACATGATCTTCAACGCGCTCTTCGAGCGTGTGGAGCATCGCTACAAGCTCACACGCACGTTGGCCGTGCGAGTCGTGCATGCCTGCCTGTTCGAGGGCGGCCTGGTCATCATGCTGGTGCCGCTGGGCGCATGGTGGCTGAACGTGAGCCTGTGGGAAGCCTTCGTGATCGACATCGGCATCATGCTGTTCTTCCTGCCGTACACCTTCTTCTTCAATCTCGCATACGACCACTTGCGGGCCAGGTGGATGGCGCGCCGCGCGCTGGCCTGAGATTCCGGCCTAGGGCAAACGCCTCAGCGCGCCGGCAGGCGCGCTTTCTATAATGAAATCCCTTTTTGCAATGGGTCTCTCGGGGCCGACCGGCCGCGAGTTCTAGCAGTCTGTACTGGGCATCCATCCATGCCGCGTTTTGCCGCCATGCCATCCCATGCCTCGGCAACCGTGCTGCGCCGGTGTTACGAAGCGGCGTGCGCGGGTGATGCCGTGGGCATCATGAACGTGCTGCGCGATGTCTGCAGCGCGGATCATGCTGCGGCTATGGTCCGTTGGCGGGTGGATGGTCGTCTGCATTGGGCGGCCTCTCAAGGTGCGCATACGGCGGATCTACTGCTGCATGCGGCACGTTGCGATGGGGTGGATGCGTGGCCGCTGGCCGATGCTGAAGTGCGCGGTGCGGTGTGGCTGGACTATCGCGTGCATGGCGTGCCGTTGTCGGCAAAGCGTTCAGCGCCGCGGGACCTGCTGCCGCATCTTGCGCAAGCGCTGCCGCTTTGCTGGCAACGCGTTGCTGCCCGTGCCGGCATCGCGCCTGCGCAATCCCCCAGCCTGTGGCTGACCGACGCATTTCGCCTGACCCCGCGCGAAGCTGACGTGGCCGATCTCCTCGCGCGCGGTGCGGATCCGGCGTGCATTGCGCGCACGCTGGGTATTTCGCTCGACACGGTGCGCACGCACCTCAAGCACGTCTATCGCAAGACCAACACGCATAGCCAGTGCGATGTGGTGCGGTTGATGCTGGCATCGTCCGCGCGCCGCTAGCGCCGTCATCCGTCATTTCCCCGCTTCAAAAACATTTCACCATTTGGTTGACAGTTCGGTGTTTGCGAACTAAATTCAACCACATGGTTAAATATTCTTCCGATCAGCTCGACGCGGTCTTCCATGCGATGGCGGACCCGACCCGGCGGGCCATGCTGCACAGCCTGGCTGAACAGCCCCGTACCGTGGGTGATCTTGCGGCGCCGTTCGATATTTCACTGGCCGCCGCCTCCAAGCACATCAAGGTGCTGGAGAAAGCCGGCCTTGTGCGGCGCAGCGTGCAGGGCCGCACGCACGTCTGCAGCCTCGACGCCATGCCCATGCACGCCGGCATGGAGTGGATGCGCCACTACGAGCAGTTCTGGAGCGGCAGGCTCGATGCCCTGGAAGCCGCGCTGCGTGCCGAGGTGGCGACAGAACAGGCACCAGTACCACCCAAGCGCCGCCCTCGACCCCCCAAGCCATGACGCGTGGGCCGGCCGTTTGACTGGCGCCGCATGCATTTCACCAAGGAGAGAACGATGAATGACTACGGCACCCGCATTGCATCCGACACCGTGCGCCTGGAGCGCGTGCTGCCTGGGCCCATCGAGCGCGTGTGGAGCTATCTGGTGGATTCCGACAAGCGCGGCCAATGGCTGGCCTATGGCGAGATCGAGCCGCACGTGGGTGGCAGCGTCGAGCATCGTTTTCACAACAGCAAGCTGACTGGCCACGACGACCCGCCGCCGCCCGAGTTTGCGCGGTACGACGGAGAGCACCTGATGACCGCGCGTGTGTTGGCTTATGCCCCGCCGCATCTGCTCGCCTATACGTGGCCCGGCGGCGGTGAGGTGCCATCGGAGGTGCGCTTCGAACTCGCGCAGGAAGGCGATGACGTGCGCCTGACCGTCACGCATTCCCGCCTGCCCAATCGCGACGAGATGGTCAGCGTGTCGGGCGGCTGGCACACCCACCTTGGGGTACTGGCTGACCGCCTGGCCGAGCGCAGCCCTGTCAGCTTCTGGCAGACGTTTGCGCGGCTGCACGACGAATATCAACGTCGCATTCCGCGCAGCTGAAGGCGGAGCGGGGTACCACTACCGTCACGCGGTCGCCATGGGCGGCCGTTCGGCGGAGGGGGTGCCGTCCTTGAAGAGGGTCTGCAGTTGCGCGCGCAGCTCGGGCGAGTCGGTGTGCTTGTGCACGGACACAGCGTGCTGCACGGCGGCCTCCAGCAACTCGGTATCGCTGTCGGCGCTGATGGCGACCGAGCAGTTGTTCTCGCTGGGGAAGGCGCGGCAATCAATGTAGCGGCGGCCCATGATGGGACTCCTGAAACGGCGACGGCATGACATGGCAGGATGCGGCAGGGTGCCGGTCGCGCGTGTCTTCGTTATAGGTCTGCCCCAGTGATGCGGCGTCACCCACGCAGGGTACGGCACAGGTGATGTCGACGGCGATGTCAGTCGAGAAAGACGTATTGCGCCAGGTATGGGCTGCGGCCTTCCTGCCCTTCTTCCGTGCAGGGTTGTGCGGGTGCGATGCCGCCGTGTGTCTGCAGCCGCTGCACATAGTGCACGCCACTCAATAGCCCTGAGCCGCCAACGGTGGTTGCTTGCAGCAGGAGCAGCGGAATGGCGCCGGCTTCTGCCGTGTTGGCTGCCTGCCGCATGACCTTGCCCGTGATCTTGCTGCCGTCGGGCGCTTCCCAGCTCGGGCCGGCGGCATGCTTGACGACCAGTTTACCGGACGCGTCATACAGATCCGCCAGCGGTGCCTTGAATGCCCACGCGAGCGGTTTGTCACCGTCGCGCTTGCAGACGTAGATCTGTACGCCGGTTGCCGACAGGCTGGCAACGGTGTGGTGGGTGCCGGCGGGTTGAAGCGTGTCGGGTACGGTCTGCGCAAAGGCGGTCTGCGTTGCGGTCCATGCCAATGCAAGCATGGCAGCGGAAGCCATGTGGAGACGGGATGCGCTTGGAATACGGGGCATGAAGACTCCTTGTGCTGGGCGGCGAAGATGCAGCGTGCAATGCGAAGACGTCCTAGTCAGCGATGTTCGCGCCGCGCTCCGTCAACAACGCGCGCAACACGGACCGATGGCAATGGGCTTCCTCTTCGCAATAGCAGCCGACCGAGAGGTTGGTCTGATGTGACAGCGCGGCCAGCATGTCGAGCGTGCGTGCCGCATCGCCGTCGCGCATTTCGGTGCGGAAGTGGCGCACGAACGTCTGCCAGCCCTTGTCATCGTGCGCGGCTTGTGCGGCCTGGGCCTGCTTGACGAGTTCGGGCGTGGGAGAGAGCAGAGGCATCCAGACATCGTAGAAATCGCGGCTGGCGAATTCTTCTTTGGGCACGCCGCGCGGCGGGCGCCGCACGGTGCCGATGCGCAGCCCTTCATCGGGTTGGCGCGGCTCGCCGAGCCGGACGATGCGTAGGGTCATGGATGCCTCCGTGCGAATGCTGCGTGCGGCGCGTTGTCGCGTTGTCGTTTAGGAACCCTGCCGGTTCTGCACCGTCGGGAAGAACAGGTCCTTCCACGCGGCCGGCTTGTTCTTGATGGTGCCCACGCGCTGCATGAATTCGGCGTAGTGTGCCACGCCCACCGGGGTGGTCGTGAAGCGCGAATCCGGGTCGTCGAGGATCTTCTTCACCTCGTCCGGCGAGCTCTTCACCTTCGATTGCGCAATGTAAATTTGCGCCGCCTTCGTCTTGTCCTTGGCGATGAGTGCATTGGCTTCATCCAGCGCCGCCACGAATGCTGCCGACAGCTTCGGGTTGGCTTCGTAGAACTTCTTGCTGGTGTAGGTCATGTCCAGCGTGATGTTGCCGAGCACGTCGACCGTGTTGAACACGCGGTGCAGGCCGGGCGCTGCGGCCTCGGCATATGAGAACGGCGGTGATGCCATGTGGCTGTTGATCTGGCTGCCGCCGGCCAGCATGACGGCGGTGGCGTCCGGGTGGGGCAGCGGTACGGTGATCGGGTCGAGCTTGTTGAATTGCTTGTCGCCGAAGGTCTTGGCGGCGGCCATCTGCAGCACCACGGCTGGCAGTGACGTTTTGATGCCGGGCACGGCAATGCGGTCCTTGTCCGAGAAATCGGCCAAGGTCTTTACGTTCGGGTTGCGCGTCATCAGGTACATCGACGATGAGCTGAGCGACGACAGGCCGCGGACTTCCATGGCGCTGCCGCGTGTCTTGTCCCACAGGGTGAGGAAGCCCGGCACGCCCAGCGAGGCGATGTCGAGCGCGCCGGAGAGCATGGCGTCGTTGATGACGTTGCCGCCGTCGAGAATGCGGTAGCTGACCTTGACGTCGCCCAGGCCGGCGGCCTTGGCCTGCTTTTCCAGCAGGTGCTCGCTGGACATGACCATGATGGGCAGGTAGAGGATGCCGTAGCCGTGGGAGATGCGGACTTCCTTGGCTTCAGCGTGCGCTGCGTTGATGACGCCGCCGAAGAGCGAGGTGGCCAGCGTGGCTGCCATGGTGAGGCGGAGGATGTTGCGGCGGGTTTGCTGCATCTGGTGTCTCCTTGTATTCGTTGATCGTTATGTTGGTGGTGCATCCTGTGTTTCGTCCCCTGCCGGGGCCGACTCCCTTTCTTTGTCTTGCCAAAGAAAGGAAGCAAAGAAAGGCGCGCCCGAGATGGCGACCCATCCCTTGAATTTATGTCGCAGAGAGGGGAAGGGGAAAACTCGCTGCGCTCAGACAGTTCCCCTTCCTTTTTCCTCTCTGCAACAAAAATCCAAGGCGCCATCTAGGGCAGGGTACGGCCACACCGTTGGTGTGCTTGGGTTGGCGCCAGGGTTTGTCCGGCTTAGTTCTGCATGCCCCAGCGCTTTACGGTGCGGGCTTCCAGCGTGCGGAACACCAGGTTCTCCACCAGCAGGCCGATGATGATGACGGTCAGCAGGCCGGCAAACACTTCCGGAATCTGCAGCTGGTTCTTGTTCTCGTAGATGTACCAGCCGAGGCCGCCTTGGCCGGAACTGACGCCAAACACCAGTTCCGACGCAATCAACGTACGCCATGCGAATGCCCAGCCGATCTTCAGGCCAGTGAGGATGGAGGGGAACGCTGCCGGAATCAGGATCTTGGTCAGGTATCCCATGCCGGAGAGGCCGTAGTTGCGGCCCACCATGCGCAATGTGTTCGACACCGACAGAAAGCCCGCATGCGTGTTGAGCGACACGGCCCACACCACCGAGTGCACGATCACGAAGATCAGGCTGCCGTTGCCCAGGCCAAACCACACCAGCGCGATCGGCAGTAGGGCAATGGCCGGCAACGGATTGAACATGGCGGTGAGCGTTTCCAGGAAGTCCTGGCCGAGCCGGTTGCTGATGCCCAGCACCACCAGCGCGCACGACAGTGCGAGGCCTAGCGCGTAGCCGGCCAGCAACGTCTGCATGGAGGTGCCGATGCGCGCAAACAGCGTGCCGCTGGCAAGGCCAGCCCACAGCGCTTGCGCCGTGTCGGAGAACGTTGGCAGCAGCAGTGGGTTGTCGAGCCAGCGCGCACCGCCTTCCCACACCAGTGCCAGCACAATCAGGATCACCAGCTTGCGCAGCCATGCCTGTTCATACAAACGCTCCGCAATCGACAGCGGCTTTTCGACCACGCCGATGCGCTCGAACGCCACAGGCGTGCGGTACACCGGCTCGCGGTCACTCACGTTCGCGGTGGGCATGGAAAGGGTTTCAGTCTGCATGGGTTTCCTCCACCGCGCGGTCGAACAGCATGTTGTGGATTTCGGCTTCAAGCGCCTTGAAGCGCTCGGGGTCGTTGTCGCCGCGCGCGAGGCTCGGCAGTTCTGCACGAACCTGGCCTGGATGCGGCGAGAGGATCAGGATGCGGCTGCCACAGCGGATCGCTTCCGGAATCGAGTGCGTGACGAACAGCACAGTGAATCGCGTCTCGTCCCACAGTTGCAGCAGTTCGTCCTGCATCTTGCGGCGCGTGAGCGCATCGAGCGCGGCAAACGGCTCGTCCATCAGCAGCACGTCGGGCTCCATGGCCATGCCGCGGGCAATCGCCACACGTTGCTTCATCCCGCCCGAGAGCATGTGCGGATGGTGGTCCGCAAACTTGGTGAGGTTCACCTTGTTGATGTAGTGCAGCGCACGTTGTTCCGCCTCGCGCGCGCCAAGCTTGCCTGTGGAGAGCAGCGGGAACAGCACGTTCTCCTTCACCGTTTTCCACGGCAGGAGCTGGTCAAACTCCTGGAACACCATCATGCGATCGGGCCCGGGCTTGGTCACGGGCTGGCCCTTCAGGCGGATCTCGCCCTCGGTGGGCGTGAGGTAACCGCCAATGGCCTTGAGCAACGTCGATTTGCCGCAGCCCGACGGGCCCAGCAGGATGTAGCGCTCGCCGGGGTAGACCTGAAAGTCGACGCGGTAAGTTGCCGTGACCAGATGCTGGCGCGTCTTGTACTGCAGCGTCACGCCGCGTACGTCCAGCAGTGGCGGAGGGTTCGCCTGCATGGGTGTTGTCTCCTGTTTTTGCCTTGTAGGTATGGGGTGTGGCGTTTGCGGCGCTATCGAATATCGACGTGATACCGGAAGTGCGCCGCCGCACCGCGCGAGCGCCGCCACTCCAGTGGCGTGCGGTCGTAGCCGCGTGCCACACGTTCGATCACCATGACCGGATCACCGGCCTGGATGCGCAACAGGCGCGCATAGGTGGCGTTGACGGCCTCGGCGGTGAGTGTTTCTTCGGCGCTCGCGATGATCTGGCCGCAGTGCGATTCGTACAGCGGGTAGAGCAGATCGCCAAAGGCACCCAGTTCCAGCGTGGCGAGGTCCGCAAAGCGGTCGTGTGGCAGCCAGATTTCTTCGGCCAGCAGCGGTGCGCCGTCCAGCAGGCGCAGGCGCGTCAGGCGGATGACCGGCGCGCCGGTTTCGATCTGCAGACCCGCGGCGGGCGCAGAGGGCGCGTCGAGCACGTCGCGTTTGAGGATGCGGCTCTCGGGGATGCGTCGCTCGCCGGTTTCGCTCTGGAAGCGAAAGAAGCGGAAGAGGGAGCTGGCAAAGCTGGCCCGCCGCACGAAGGTGCCGCGCCCCTGGAAGCGCTCCAGCAGCCCCTCGGCCACCAAGACATCCACCGCCTTGCGCACGGTGCCGACGGCCACGTTGTAGGTCTTCGCAAGTTCGGCTTCGGTGGGGATGGCGTCACCCGGGCGCCAGTGCTGTTGAGCGATCTGCGCGGCCAGGTCGTCACGCAATTGCTGGTAGCGGGGCAGGCGGAGGTCGGCGGGCATGGGGAACCGTGTTGGTCAACTATTCATCTATATGACCACACATTGTAGGGGCGTGACTCTGATGCCGCAGTTCAGGAAAACCCGCGCCTTGGCCCGCTGTCTGTCGACAGCCTTAGCTTGGTCGGTAGACGCCTTGCGCGTCCACTTGCACCCGGCCGTCGGCCAGCAGCTCGCTCAAGTGCTGTGAGATGGTGCGGGTTTCGGCACTCACTGCCCATAGGCTCTCGTAGCCGGGGGGATACAGCAGCCGCTGCGCGACCAACTGTTCGAGCGTTTTGGGCGACGCCTTCAACAATGTCAGCAGGCGCTGCTCGCGCACATCGAGCTTGGCCGTGTAGGCCGCGAGATCACGCAGGAAGTGCGCGCGATCGGTATAGACCCCCCGGTGATGGGACGTGACCCATACCTTGGCCGGAATCTCCGGCAGCCGTGCAAGGCTGCGGCGGAAGTCATGCAGGCTGGAGCAGGCATCGCCGTAATAGGGCCCGAAGCCGGTCAAGTCGATGTCCCCGATGAAGGCCACGCCCTCCGGCTCGACCAGCAGCACGGTGTGGCCGGCGGTGTGACCCGGCATGTGGAAGGCGCGAATCGTTGTCTGGCCGACATCCCATGAGGCGCCGTCCACGTAGCCCAGTGCATCGGGGCGGGGGACGTAGAAAAAATCCCGCTGGATGTTCGCCAGCATGGCCGGGGCATGTGCCTCGTCCAGACCGTAATGGGCAACCATGCCGTCCCAACTGTGCACGGCGGTCAGATCAGCTTCGTTCACATACACGCTGGCATGAGGCAGGCGATGCAGGCCCGCCATGTGGTCTTCGTGCGCGTGGCCCATCACGACCAGTTCGGTCGCGTCGAACTCGGACCCGATGTGATTCGAGACGATGGGCGTGTCGAATGCAGCGCGCGTATCGGAGCCGCGGATCAGCACCTGATTGCCGTCAGGATACTTTCCGCTCTTCTCGCCAAAGAAGACAGACACGCGGCCAAAGTCGACGCGCTGGACGGGTGCATGGGGAATGGATTTGCCAGCAGGGGTGCTCACGTTGATCGTTCCTTCAATGGGCGATGGGTGCCATGTGTTCGATAGCGCTTATGATCCCTGCCGAGGAGGCATGGCGATGCGCATTTCGAAGGTTGACCTGAATCTGTTCGTTGTATTTGAAGCGATCTACCACCACCGCAACCTGACGCGGGCGGCGGAAACGCTGTGCATTACACAACCTGCCGTCAGCAACGCGCTGGCACGCATGCGCAAGACCTTCAATGACCCGCTGTTCGTCAGCACCCCCGCCGGCATGGTACCGACACCGATGTCGGAAAACATCATCGGCCGCGTGCGCGAAGCACTGCAGTTGCTCGATGCCAGCGCGCATGAAGGCGATGTGTTTGACCCGGCTGCGTCGGAACGCGTCTTTCCCGTCAGCATGAGCGACCTGACTGAAGCCCTGGTGCTGCCCGCGCTCGGTGAACGGCTCCAGCAACAGGCGCCCGGCATGCACATCCGTAGTTACTACACCGACCGCGCCGAGGTGCCGATTGCGCTTGCAAACGGCTCCATCGCCCTGGCGATTGATGCTCCGCTCATTGCAGACCCGCAGCTATGCCAGACGGCGCTTGGGCGGGACCGCTATGCCTGCATGATCCGCCACGACCATCCGTTCAAAGGCAGCGTGCTGTCGATGGAGGACTATCTGGCGATGGGGCACATCCACGTGTCGAGCCGTCGCAAGGGCAGCGGGTATGTGGATGCGGAGCTCACGCGGCTCGGGCTGCGCAGGAACATCCGGATGCGCGTTCAGCACTACATGGTTGCGCCGTTGATCGCCATACGGACCGATCTGGTGCTGACTGCACCACTCAGGCTGCTGCAGCGCTATCCCGTGCGCATTCTTGAGCTGCCGTTCGAGATTCCCGATCTTGAATGGCACTGCTACTGGCACCGCAGTGTCGACCGGGACCCCGGCAACCAGTGGCTGCGTGAACAACTGATGACCCTGATACGCGACGCAGCCGACTGATTGGATTGGATGGATTGGCGCCGGCGTGAGCTAGCAGGTCCTCAGACCGTCATGCCGCCGTCAACAACGATGCACTCGCCGTTGGTGTAGCTCGCGGCATCAGACACCAGATAGAGCACCGTGCCGGCCATCTCGCGCGGCTCGGCGTGGCGGCGCAGCGGGATCTGGCTGATCCAGCGGTCGTAGGTCGCCTTGTCTTCGAACAACGCACCGGCAAACTTTGTTTTGGTCAGGCCCGGCAGCAAGGCGTTGACGCGGATGCCGAATGGCCCGCATTCCATGGCGAACGCGCGCGTCATGTGGGCGACCGCTGCCTTGGTAATGGAGTAGATGCCTTGCTTGTCGCCCGGGTGCAGAGCGTTGACCGATGCAGTATTGACGATCGCACCGCCGCCTTGCGCCTTCATCATCTTGCCGGCTTCGACCGACATGAAGAAGTAGCCGCGGACGTTCACTTCCACCGTCTTCTCGTACGCGCCAAGATCGGTGTCGAGGATGTGCCCGAAATGCGGATTGGCGGCCGCGTTGTTGATGAGGATGTCGAGCCGGCCGTGCGTGCGGCGGATGTACTCGAACGTGGCCGTGATGTCTTCCATGCGGCCGACATGGCAGGCGAGCGCTTCGGCCTTGCCGCCGGCTGCGCGAATGCTCTCTGCAACGGCTTCGCAATTGGCCAGCTTGCGGCTGGACACGATCACGTGCGCGCCCTGCTCGGCGAGCAGTTTGGCGATTTCCTCACCAATGCCGCGGCTTGCGCCGGTTACCAGGGCGATTTTGCCGGTCAGGTCGAACAGGTTGGTGCTCATGCTGTGTTCCTCCAATGGTTGGAATCGGGTTGACCGCGGTGGTGTCAGTGTTGGGTGTCGATCAGGCGTACAGCTGCTTCGGCCAGTGGGCCGGTCATGTCGCCGGCCTTGCTGGCCTGCGTGCTGGAGGCGTTGCCGTTGAGCGCGCGCCGCTTCACACCCTGTGCAATGGACGCGAGACGGAAGAAGCTGAACGCCAGATAGAAGTGCCAGTTCTCGATGGGCGGCAGGCCGCGCAACTCGCAATAGCGCGCGACCATCTCTGCCTCTTGCGGAATCCCGAGAGCTTCGCGGTCCTGGCCGGCCAACCCCGGAATGTGCGAGCCCGACGGCAGCCGCAGGCACATGCAGAAGTACGCGAGGTCTGCCAGCGGATTGCCTAGTGTCGACAGCTCCCAGTCGAGCACCGCCTTCACGCGCGTGCTGTTGGGCTCGAACATCATGTTGTCGAGGCGGAAGTCGCCGTGCACGAGGGCCGGCTTGCCGTCATCCGCCGGGCAGGCCGAGGGCAGCCACTCGATGAGCCGCTCCATCGCGTCAATCCGTTCCGTCTCCGCCAGGCGGTACTGCTTGGTCCAGACGCCGATCTGGCGCTCGAAGTAGTTGCCGGGTTTGCCGTAGTCCGCCAGCCCAACGGCCTCGACGTTGATGTCGTGCAGCGCCGCCATCGTGTGCAGCATGGCATCGTAGGCAGCGGTCCGGTCTGTTTGCGAGAGTTCAGGCAGGGCGGGGTTCCAGAAGATGCGCCCGTCTTCGAAACTCATCACGTAGAACAGGCTGCCGATCACGGTGCGGTCTTCACACAGGTGATACGGGCGCGCCACCGGCACCGCCGTGCCAGACAGCGCGCTCAGGATGCGGAACTCGCGGTCGACTGCGTGAGCAGACTTCAGCAGCTCGCCCGGCGGCTGCCGGCGCAATACGTAGCGGGCTGTTGGCGTGCGCAGGAGAAAGGTCGGGTTCGACTGGCCGCCGGAAAATTTCTCGGCAGTGACGGGGCCCTCGAAGCCGGGAATATGGTCTTGCAGATACCGCGCCAGCGTGGCGATATCGAGTTGCTGCGGGTCGTTCGTCATGATGAAACGTGTGGAGCGCCTAGCCGTAGGTCTGAAATTCGTGCCGCTCAGAATGGTCCAAGTGCGGAATGCCGTTGAAGGTGGCGAGCTGGAACGCTTCGGCGTTGAAGAAGTACTGCGAGATGCTGCAGTTGCGCACCTGTAGATTCAGTGCGATGGCGCTGGCCGCCGGTGCCGCTAGCACCTGCTGTGCGGTCACTGCAATTGGCCCGCCTGAGCTGACCGCAAGCACCCGTTGTCCACCGCCACCTTGGATGGCGGCGCGTGCATCGGCCACGCGCTGCTGGAACGCGGCCCAGGTCTCCGGAACGGCCCCTCGGATCTTGTCTTCGGACCACAGTTGCAGCACTTGCTTGAGCGCGCGGTAGTGGTCGCGCATCGACCCGGAGGCCATGCGTGTCAGTTCGGGAAAGTCACCCCCGAGCGCAGCGAACAGCGCCTGGAAGTCGTATTCATTCAGGCCGGCGTGCTGTTCGTAGCTGAGGCCGGGGTGCCCCATGCCGCGCCGGATGCCGTCGACGGTCTGCTCGTGCCGGCGTAGCGTGCCGCAGATCACCCGGTCGAAGGTGATGTTGCGCTGTGCGAAGTATTCGCCAAGCCAGACGCTCTGTTGCACGCCGCGTTCGGAGAGCTGATCGTAATCGGCCGCGCCAAACGAGGCCTGTCCATGCCGTACGAGATAAAGCTCCGCCATCGTCTGCTCGCTAAGTTGGGGGACCCAGCTTAGCGATTTGGCGTCTATTTTTGAAATTTATTGTATTGATGACTGGTCATTCATCGTGTAAATGAAGGCGGCTCACTCAAGCCGCGGTCCATTCATTTCGCAAGCGTCCCCAGCGCTGTCGCTATCCGATCCGCTGCCAACGCAAGCTGCGCATCCGATGTCGCATACGACAGCCGCAGGAAGCCGGGCATGCCAAAGCCAGACCCCGGCACAACGGCCACGCCCTGTTCCAGCAAATAGGCCGCCAGCGCAACATCATCGTCAACGGCGCTGCCATTGGGCGTTCTGCGGCCGATAAAGGCGCGCACATCCGGAAACAGGTAGAAGGCACCCTCCGGCCTGGGTGTACGCAGCCCATCGATCGCTGCGAACCGCTGCAGGAGGAAATCCCGCCGCGCCTGGAAAATGCCGCAGCGACGCACGACCTCCTCCTGCGGGCCATCCAGTGCGGCCGCTGCTGCCGCTTGCGAGATGGACGACGTATGCGAGTTGATCTGCATCTGGATCTTGGTCATCGCTTCGATCAGGGCGCGCGGCCCGCACGCGTACCCCACGCGCCATCCCGTCATGGAATAGGCCTTGGATACGCCGTTCACTGTCAGGATGCGCGGTGCCAGATCCGGCGCAATGGCTGCCAGCGTGGCAGGGCGGCGCCCGTCGTACAGGATGTGCTCGTAGATGTCATCGACGAGAACGAAGAACCGCTGGTTGGCGCTGTTGCGCAGAATCTCGGCAAAGCGCAGCAACTGGTCGGCGGTGTAGGCCGTGCCGCTCGGGTTGCTGGGCGAATTCAGCACCAGCCATTTGGTGCGCAGCGTGATTGCGGCTTCCAGGGTTTCGGGCTGGAGCGCGTAGCCGGTTTCGGGCGATGTGAGCAGCGGCCGCAGCGTGCCGCCGTTCATGGAGACGATGTCCGCATACGAGGCCCAGTATGGCGCCGGAATCAGAACCTCATCCCCCCGGTTCAACGTAGCCAGGAATGCCTGGTAGATGACCTGCTTGCCGCCACAGCCCACGCTGATGTCCGCCGGGGTATAGATCAGGCCGTTATCGCGCAGCAGCTTGCGCACGATGGCTTCGCGCAGCTGCACGGTGCCATTGATCGGGGTGTAGCGGGTGTGCCCGTCGGCAATCGCGCGCATGGCGGCTTCGCCAATGTGCTCGGGTGTCGGAAAGTCGGGCTCTCCCAGCGTCATGTCGACAACGCTGCGGCCGGCTTGCACGGCCTGGCGCGTACGTTCGGCCATGACTTGAATGGGGGAAGGCCGAAGGGTGGAGACGGTGGTGGAGAACATGCGGCGTGCCTCTTGCGAGTGCTATCAATGTGAATGCCTGTCAATCTAGAATTCATGTTGTTCAAGCTCAATTGAGTTTTCATTCAACATGAAGAAGCCGCTGGCACCGCAGACCCCAACCCTCCGTCAACTGGAACTGCTGTTGTCACTGGCCGGTGCCGACGGCATGGCCAGCGCTGGTGCCCGGATCGGCATGACGCCGTCGGCAACAAGCCACGCATTGCGTGCATTGGAAACCGCGCTGGGCACCGCGCTGGTGGATCGCAATGCGCAGGCGGTTGAGCTGACGCACGCGGGGCAGCAGATTCTTCCGCATGTGCGGGATCTCTTTGCGGCGCTGAACCTGATCCAGGCCACAGCCGCTGCCAGTACTGGCCTGCAGAGTGGCATGCTGCGGATCGGCTCGTTTGGCGCCAGCTCATCGCTGCGGCTGCTGCCGCCGCTGCTGGAACGTTTTCAGGAGCGCCACCCCGGCATCGAGGTGTACGTCACGGAAAAGCCCGATGCGGAAATCGAACAGGAGCTGGTTGAACGCTGCATCGAGCTTGCTGTTGTCACGTTGCCCAAGCCGCAATTCGATACGCTGCCGCTGGCAGTGGACGAGCTTGTTGCCATCGTGCCGGCACAGCATCCGCTGGCGCAGGCCGATTCCGTCGATCTGCGCGCGCTGGCGCGGTATCCGCTGATCCTCACCCATGCCGGCTCGCAAGACTTGGTGGCGCGCATGTTTGCGCGGGCCAACGTTCAACCCAAAGTCACGCATGAGCTGTCGCAACTGCTGTCGATTCTGGAGTTCGTGGCGCGTGGGCAGGGCGTGTCGATCGTCGCGTCGTTGGCGCTGCCCGAGCAGCACGCGGGTGTGGTGGTGCGCAAGATCACGCCACGCACGTTACGCCGCGTCGGGCTGGCTTGCCTGAACCAGCGTCGGCTGTCGCCCGCGGCTGCCGCGCTGTGGCGGCAAGCGCAGGCCATCAAGCTACGCCGATAGCGTTTGCACGTGCGTGCGATGCGCTATCCTCATCCGATCAAATCTCGCTCCTGATCATGTCTTTACGCGCACTGAGAACGCTCGTCGCCATTGCCCGCCACCGGACGTTTGCCCGCGCGGGTGAAGCCATCGGGTTGACGCAATCGGCGGTCAGCCTGCAGGTCAAATCACTGGAGGAGGAGTTCAACGTGCGCCTGTTCGATCGCTCGCGCCGCGAGCCTTCGCTCACGGAAGCGGGGCGCATCGTGCTTGCGCAGGCCGAGCAGATCCTGGCCCTGTACGACCGGATTCCTGATGCGCTGAGCGACGAGAAATCGCTGGTCGGCCGGTTGCGTATCGGCGCCATCCAGACCGCGTTGTCCGGGCCGCTGCCCAATGCGCTGCTGACCTTGCGGCGTGATCACCCAGGGCTGCGCGTGCACGTGGCGGCCGGCATGTCGGCCGAGCTTGCACAGCGCGTGGCTGATGGCGAGCTGGATGCGGCGATCACCTCGCAGCCCGTGCGGCCGCATCCGGCCGAGTTGGTCTGGTCAACGCTCTATGAAGACCGCTTCTGGTTGCTGGCCCCACCGCAGTACGCAAAGCACGACGCGCGTGCGCTGCTGACCGAACTGCCATTCATCCGGTTTGACGCGCAGGCGTGGGCCGGCCGGATGATCGCTTCGGAGCTGCGCCGCCTGGGCGTGCGAGTGCGCGAAGAGATGGTGCTCGACAACAAGGACACCATCGTGCAGATGGTGGCGAGCGGCCTGGGCGCTGCCGTGGTGGCGCTGTCCGATGCCGTGCTGACGCAGCTGCCGCCCATCACACGCCTGCCGTTCGGCCAGCCGCAGACGCGCCGGGCCGTCGTTTTGCTTGAACATCAATCGCGTCCGGCAGAGCGCTTCACACAGGCATTGGCCGATGCGGTGGTCGAATCTGCCATGAGTATTTCTCGTTGATTGCACGATCAATCACAATGATTGCTGCTGTCACGGCGTGATAGCTTGGCGGTGTTCCTGTTCTGATCGAGCATCGCCATGTTGTCGCGCATCTCTTCCCACACGTCTTCCATATTGGTTGCGTACCTTTGCACGGGAGTCCGGCCATGACCGCCGCGATCCTGCTGGCCCTGGTGCCGGTTGCCCTCCTGGTTGCGCTCGGTTATGGGCTCAAGCACACCGGTTTCATTGCAGATGCGTTCTGGCCGCAGGCTGAGCGGCTCTGCTACTACGTCCTGCTGCCTGCGCTGTTCACGCATGGCCTGGCGAGTGCGCACTTGCAGGCGTTGCCGGTGTTGCCGCTGGCCGGCACGCTGATCGTGGCAACGGTGGTGGTGGCGGTGGCCCTGGTGCTGACCCGGCCCTGGATGGGTGTGGACGGCGCGGCCTTCACGTCCGTATTTCAAGGTGGCGTGCGTTTCAACAACTACGTGGGCGTGTCACTGGCTGCGGGGCTCTTCGGTGCCAAGGGCATTGCGTTGGCCGCTGTGTGCAACGCGGCCATCGTGCCGACCGTCAATCTGCTGTGCGTGCTGGTGTTTGCGCGTTTCGGTTCGGTGAGGCTGAGCGGCAAGGCGCTCGTGCGCCAGATCGTGACGAACCCGCTGGTGGTGGCGTGTGTGCTGGGCATCGGCATGCAGATCGCCGGCCTGCAGGTTCCAGGCTTGATCGAGCCTGCGGTGCGTTCGCTCGGTGCGGCGTCAATGCCGCTCGGTCTGCTATGCGTGGGGGCGGCGCTGAACTTCAGCGGTGTGCGCTCGTGGGTGCAACCGGTGGCCGTGTCGTCGCTCGTCAAGTTTCTGGCCATGCCGATGCTGACGCTGGCGGTGGGTCATGCCATTGGGTTGACCGATGTGGCGCTGATGGTCGCGCTGCTGTTCCAGGCGCTGCCGACGGCGTCGTCGTCCTACATCATGGCGCGCCAGCTCGGCGGCGATGCGCCACTCATGGCAGGGATTACCGCGGCGCAGACCGTACTGGCCGCCGCCGCCATGCCAGCCGTGATGACACTGCTGGTGGTGACACGCGGGTTGCCGCAGGGGTTGATATCCGCCTTGTGAGTGCGCAATCCGGTGATCGGCTTCCCGTGCATCACCGGATTGCTGTTTTCTTCAAAGCCGCACCACATCCAGCATCGCCTGCACAAATGCCTTGGGCGCTTCCTGCGGCAGGTTGTGCCCGATGCCACCGCCGATGTTCCGGTGCTGGTACTTGCCCGTGAACTTCTTTGCGTACGCAGCCGGCTCCGGGTGCGGTGCGCCGTTGGCATCGCCTTCCATGGTGATGGTGGGCACCGTAATGGCGGGTGCGGTGGCTAGGCGCTTTTCCAGTGTATCGAACTGCGATTCACCCTGGGCAAGCCCCAGGCGCCAGCGGTAGTTGTGGATGACGACGGCCACGTGGTCTGGGTTGTCGAACGCCTTGGCGCTGCGGTCGTAGGTGGCGTCGTCAAACTTCCACGTGGGCGAGGCGAGCTTCCAGATCAGGTGGTTGAAGTCTTTGCAGTTGGCGGCATAGCCTTGCGCGCCGCGCTCGGTCGTGAAGTAGAACTGATACCACCACGCAAACTCCGCCGCTGGTGGCAGCGGTTTGCGGTTGGCCTCCTGGCTGCCGATCAGGTAGCCGCTTACCGAAACCAGCGTCTTGCAACGTTCCGGCCACAGCGCCGCGATGATGTCTGCCGTGCGTGCCCCCCAGTCGTAGCCGCCAAAGTGGGCTTGCTCGATCTTGAGCGCATCCATGAACGCGATGATGTCGACCGCCAGCGCAGCCTGTTGCCCATTGCGCGGCGTCTCTGCCGAGCGGATGCGCGTGGTGCCATAGCCGCGCAGGTACGGCACGAGCACGCGATAGCCGGCGGCGGCCAGTGCCGGCGCCACCTCCGCATAGCTGTAAATGTCATACGGCCAGCCGTGCAACAGGATCACGGCGGGGCCGCTTCTCGGGCCCAGGTCTGCGTAGCCGATGTTGAGTACGCCCGCATCAATCTGATGCAGAGTGCCAAATGGATTGGCCTGACCAGCCGACAGCGCATTCGATGTGGATGGCACGGGCTGCGCATGCACAAGCTCGGCCAGCCCGAGATCGAGCACGCCGATGCTAGCGATGGTGGTGCCAAGAAGACGGCGGCGACGGAGGTTGACGGCGTTCGACATGGGTTCTCCCTTCAGGTGTTCGGGTGGTTGGATGAATGGGCTTACCGGACGAGCTGGACGAGCGGCTCGCCTTTCCTGACCACGTAAGTCGCCAGCTCCGATGCCTTGCCGCTGCCGACGTTTCTTGCCGAATGCGCGACACCGGCCGGAATGAACAACGACTCACCGGCTTGCAGCGTTACCGGCGGCTTGCCGTCGAGCCGGTACTCAAGCGAACCCATCAGCACGTGGGCGATCTCTTCGCCCGGATGTGCGTGGTTGGGGGCGAACGCCTTCTCATCAAAATCGACCCGCACCTGCAGGGTTTCATAGCCATTCGCGCTCAGGTTTTTGTGAACGAGGTCGGTGCGTTGCACGCCGTCTGACTGGGCCAACGCGCTGTGCGAAGCAAAGGTGCTTCCGAGCACGAGCAGGGCAGCGGCGATTCGAATCGGTTGCATGGGAACTCCTGAAATCAAGGATGGATGACGAGGGGGGAGGGCGAGGAGTGGTCCTGCCTCGTTCCCAGCATTAGGCGATCGCGGTGTATCCCGCATGTTTCACGGTTCTGCCGATTTGTATCGCTGTGTACCACCGGGCTTCGGTGACTGGGGTTTTGTATGCGCATGTATCCGGCCATGGCGGCGGTACACGATCAGACAAAACGGGCTGCTGCCTGCTACGTGCGGGATACGTCCGCACGCTTCAATGCATTCCGTGGCCTGACGTTGAACCGATACGAAGCAACACCGGGCCGCGTACTCCCCAACTCATCCTTCTGAGGAAAACGATCATGGCCCGCAATCTCGTCAAGTCTTTTGCTGTTGTTGCACTCGCCGTTGCTGCCGCTGGTGCACACGCTGCCACCGCGTTTGGCGGCGCACGCGACCCGTACACCGAAGGTGCGCGTTCCGTTCAGGAGGCACGCGACGCGTACACCGAAGGCGCTCGCTCGACCGACATCTACACAGACGGCGCTCGCACGGCCGATGCCTACTACGACGGCGCCCACGCTTGAACCACCCATCCACCACACACTCGCTCAACGACTCAGGAATCGACATGTTGAAACGCAACGCTGTCTCCCTCGCATTGCTTGCACTGGGTACGGCCACCAGCGCACCGCTCCTGGCGGCAGACGCCGACCAGCCTTCCGTGGTGATCGTGCACGGCGCGTTTGCCGATGGCTCGGACTGGGCCAAGGTCATTCCGCTGCTGCAGGTCAAGGGTGTGAAAGTCCAGGCTTTGCAGAACGGGCTGAACTCGCTGGCCGACGATGTGGCCACCACGCGCCGCGCCATCGGCAACCAGCCCGGCAAGGTCGTGCTGGTGGGGCATTCGTGGGGC
>NZ_JAELUI010000055.1 GCF_016429285.1 Ralstonia sp. ASV6 | reverse complement strand
TACCCGGCCATCGTCACGGTGGTGGCGTTTGCGATCGTGATCTTCCTGCTGTCGTACGTGGTGCCGCAGGTGGTAAGCGTGTTTGCCAACACGAAGCAAAAGCTGCCGACGCTGACCATCGTGATGCTGTGGCTCTCAGACTTCGTGCGGAACTGGGGGTGGCTGGCGGCGATCGTGCTGGTGGTGCTCGGCCTGCTGATTCGCAATCTGCTCAAGCAGCCGGCGCTGCGGTTGTCGTGGCACAAGTGGCTGCTGACGGCGCCGCTGTTCGGCAAGCTCGTACGGGGTTACAACACGGCGCGGTTTGCCAGCACGCTGGCGATTCTGACCAGTGCGGGCGTACCGATCTTGCGGGGGCTGCAGGCGGCGGGGGAGACGCTGAACAACGTCGCGCTCAAGACCAACGTGGAGGATGCGTCCACGCGGGTGCGGGAGGGGACGTCGCTGGCGCGGGCGTTGGCGGCGCAGAATCAGTTTCCGCCGGTGCTGGTGCACTTGATTCGCTCTGGCGAGGCGACGGGGAATTTGCCTGCGATGTTGGAGCGGGCGGCTCAAGGTGAAGCGCAGGAATTGGAGCGTCGTACGCTGTTCCTCACGGGCTTGCTCGAACCGGCGCTGATTTTGACGATGGGTGTGGTTGTGCTGCTGATCGTCTTGGCTGTGTTGATGCCGATTATTGAGATCAACCAGTTGGTGCACTGACTGGCTTTTTTGTTGGTGGTGTGCCCCTTGTTTCATCCCCTGCTGGGGCTGACTCACTTTCTTTGTCTTGCCAAAGAGAGTAAGCAAAGAAAAGCGCGCCCGATGCGGCGAAAGATTCCTTGAATTTCTGTCGCAAGGAGGGGAAGGGAAAAACTCGCTGCGCTCAAACAGTTTCCCTTCCTTTTTCCTCCTTGCAACAGAAATTCAAGGCGCCGCATAGGGCAAGGGAAAAGCAAACAATCTCTTGCCAGCGCACAACTTCATCTTGGGTGCCGCTGCACGCATCTCTCGATCAAACACGCTTTGGCGCTCACGTTTGTGCCCCGCCGGTTTGGCCTTTGACGTTCCTGCCCTTGATGGCGCCTTGAATTTTCGTAAGCGGGCGGAAAAAAGACGGGAAACTGTTTGAGCGCAGCGAGTTTTTCCCGTCTCCGCCCGGTTATGAAAATTCAAGGAGGGGGTCGCCATCTCGGGCGCGCCTTTCTTTTGCTTACTTTTCTTTGGCAAGACAAAGAAAAGTGAGTCGTGCCCGGCAGGGTACGAAACAGGGATGCACCACCAGGGCCAATACAGAACACAAACCTAGGAACGCCTCCCGAAAGCCCCCACCAATATCCCCCCAAGAATCAACCCCATCGCCCCCAGCAACGCAGCACTGACCACCTCCCCCAGTGCCACAGCAGAGCAGACAATCCCAAACACTGGCACCCCCAACAGCCCCAGCGACGTCGTCGCAGCCGGCAACATCCGATTGACCGTGGTGACCGCCCAATACGCCAGCGCAATCCCAAACACGCCACCGTAAAGCAGTAACCCGATCAGCGAAGGCTGCCAGTCAATCGATGGCACTCCATCGTGCACAAGCGCCAGCGGCACCAACAGCACGGTCGCCAGCAACGCCTGCCAGAACACCAACTCGAACGGCGGCGTCACCCACTTGTGCGACCGGACGTACAGAATGCTCGCCGCCCAGCACAACGCCGCCAGCATCACCAGCCCATTGCCGAACACTGCATGCCCCGCATGCCAGTCAAACGTCAGCGGAGTGAAGATCAGCAGCAACCCCAGCAAGCCAAGCCCGACGCCAAGCAACCGTCGCCCGGTCAAGGGCTCGCCGAGCAACAGCCACGCCCCCGGCACCACCCACAGTGGCGTGGTGTACGCCAGCACCACCGAGCGCCCCGCCGGCACGAACTGCAACCCAAGGCTGACCAGCGCCGAAAACGCCGTCATGTGCAGCACGCCAACACTCAGGATGACCGGGATGTCGCCGCGCTTCGGTATCACCAACCGCCCACGCAGCAGGCAGATCACCAGCAGCGCAAGCGTGCCGACAGCAGAGCGCAACGCCACCACCCAGATGGGCGGCAGATACGCAAGCATGCCCTTGCCGACCGGCCAGTTGATCCCCCAGGCCAGCGCGACCACGCCGAGCAGCAACCAGGCGGTGCGCGCCGGGCTTCCGGTTGTGGCGGTGCCGACGGCGGTGGTCATGTCGTCACCGCTTCCGCGGGAACACGAGCGGTAACTTTCCACTCGCGCACATAGTCCGGCGTACCAGCCGGTGCGGCGTCCACCACCGGCGGCAGCGGCAGCAATGCCATCGGCAACACGCCGGCCCATACGGGCAAGGCAAGGTCTTCTGCGTCGTCCTTCGGGCCGCCCGTGCGGATCTTGCACGCGGCTTCGTCCAGCGGAATGCGCAGCACGGTGGTGGCCGCCAGTTCCTTGGCATTGCCGGGGCGCGCCTCTTTCGAGCGCCCGGGGGCCAGCGTCTCCATGAAGGTGTCGAGCACGGCCGGCTTCTGTTCGTCGGGCACGACTTCGAACGCGCCGTAGATGACGGCCGACCGATAGTTCATCGAGTGGTTGAACGCCGAGCGCGCCAGCACCAGCCCGTCGATATGCGTGACCGTCACGCACACCTGTGCGCCGCTGGCCGCCAGCTTGAGCATGCGGCTGCCGTTGGAACCATGCACGTAAAGATGATCGCCTTCGCGCCAGCACGCGGTGGGGATGCAGTGCACGCCATGCTCATCGGCAAAGGCCATGTGACAGACGTAGGCCGCGTCCAGGATGGCGTGCAGCGTGGCGGCATCGTAGTGGCCGCGGCGGGCGACACGGTTCACGCGCGTGCGATCGGTCGGTGGGGTGGCGGTGGCCGGCGTTGTGGTTGTCGTCATGGCAAGGACCTGAACAGGAATTTGATCTGCCGACGATAAAAAAACCGTGGCACCATGCGTAGACCCACAGAAACACAGAACCTTGGAGCCAGGATGGACTACGGCGTCTTGCTGTCGAACTACGAACGGACCGCCCCACGCGGCAAGGCGGAGGGCGGCGCACGGCCATCGCAGCAGCACCGGCTGTACGCCTGCCTGCGCACCGCCATCCTGAGTGGCCAGATTGAGGAAGGCACGCGGTTGGCTTCATCGCGCTCATTGGCGGAAGAGCTGGGCATGGCGCGCAACTCGGTGCTGTATGCGTACGAACAACTGGCAGCAGAGGGCTTTGTGCTCAGCCGCCGACAAGGCACGGTGGTCGCACGCGTTGGCTTGCAGCAGGCCCCGACGCAAGCACCAGAAGCGCCACCCGCGTTGTCGCACCGCGTTGCTGGGTTGGCACGCCCGAGCGGCGAGATGAGCGATCTGCTGCCCTTCCTGCCGGGCACACCCGCGCTGGATGCGTTTCCGCTCGCGCAATGGCGGCGCTGCATGGAGCGAGCGTGGCGCCACATTGGGCCGGCACAGATGGGCTACGGGCAGGTGGAAGGCAATGTGGCGCTGCGTCAGGCCGTGGCGGAGTATCTGCGCGTCTCGCGCGGCGTGCGCTGCGAAGCCGCGCAGGTGTTCATCACCGATGGCACGCAGAACAGCCTGGACCTGTGCGCCCGCGCCCTGGCCGATGCCGGCGACATCGCCTGGATCGAGAACCCCGGCTACTACGGTGCACGCGCCTCCATGCAGGCGGCCGACCTGCGGCTGGTGCCGATCGGCATTGATGCCGATGGCCTTGCTCCGCGCCCGCAAGACTGGCGCGATACGCCACCCAAGCTGATCTACATCACGCCGTCGCACCAGTACCCGCTGGGCTCGGTGATGAGCCTGGAGCGCCGCCTTGCGCTGATCCAACAGGCACGTGCCGTGGGCGCGTGGATCATCGAAGACGACTACGACAGCGAGTTCCGCCACAGTGGTGCACCGCTGTCTGCCGTGCAGGGGCTCACCGCCGATGCGCCGGTGGTCTACCTCGGCACCTTCAGCAAGATGCTGTTTCCGGCGCTGCGTCTCGGCTACATGGTCGTGCCGCCGGCACTGGCCACCGTGCTGCGTCCGGCGGCGGGTGCGCTCATGCTGCGCGGGCGCGTGGCTGATCAGCTGGCGCTGGCAGAGTTCATTGAAGCAGGACATTTCACACGGCATCTGCGGCGCATGCGGCGTCTATACGGCGAGCGCCGTGATGCGTTGCAGGCCGCGCTTGAGCGGCACCTGCACGGTGTGGTGACCGTCTCGGGCGGCGCCGGTGGCATGCACCTGTCGACGCGGCTCGATGCGCCGGTGCGCGACCTGGATGTGAGCGTTGCCGCCCGCGCACAGGGCATGGTGCTGCGGCCGCTGTCGCGCTTCTGCCTGCCGGGCACGCTGACCCCGCAATACAACGGCCTGGTGCTCGGCTACGGCAATGTGCCGGCCGAAGCGATGGACGGGTTGGTCTTGCAGATGCAGCGCGTGATTGAGGCGGTCGCCGCATAGGATCTGCTGCGCATCAGGCACCCAGTCAGACGACCATCCTTGTGGCGGCGGCCAGTTTGGCCAAGCTCCAGCCCGCCCCCAGCAGCACACGCCGCGTGTGCAGGGCCTCCAGCACAACATCGTCCACATGGTCGCCCAGGTAGCGCAGGCGCTTGTCGCACACCTCCACATACCCCGATGGGTAGCGCCTGGCGAGCGACTGCCACACCCCATGCACCCCGACGGACTGACGCGCGCCGCTCATCAGACACATCCCACCGTCGAGCGCGCGCCGGAATACGGTCGAGGCCAACCCGCGCCGCTGGTACGCCAACGCGTACTTCGAGTGCGGCGAACGCAGATAGCGATCTGCGCGCTTGTCCAGCTCAATTAAGCGGTTGAAGACGGTGTAGCCGGCCAGGCGCCGTGCCGCCACGTCTTCGACATACACGTAGATCTCGCCATCGGCCTCGCGGGTGTGCAGGCGAAAACCCGGCAAGGTGCCGTCGTCGAACGTCATGCCATGCAGCGGCGTGCCGGGCGTTTGCATGCGTTCATACAGCGCGTCGAGTTCGCGCTCGATGTCTTCGTTGTTGAAGTCGACGTCGGTGCGCAGGCCAAGCGGTGCAAGCCACCGACGCAGCGATTGCACGGTCGATGCCAATGTTGGCAAAGCCGGTGATGGCACGGGCAGGGTCAGTACGGCGCTCATGCAGCCTCCATCCAATAGCCGCTGATGAGGCGTGCGGGCTGTTCGACCGCACGAATGCACGCACTGGACGGCCAATCATCCATGCGTACGCTCAAGCCCGCGTGGATGCCATAGCCCGGCCCGGCAACGATCACGCCACCCGCCTCAACGCCCTCGCCTGCGCGGATGGCGCCGCCGGCTTCGATATCGCCCGAGGCCTTGATGCCCCAGCCGGCCTCCAGGTGCGTATTCGCGCGTAGGTCAGCGCCCACGAGAATGCCGTTCGCGCTCACGATGCCGGCCTCGCTGACCACCTCGCCGCCAGCGCGCAACCCCTTGCCGACGCGCACGTTGCCGCGCGCAGCCAGCGCTTCGCCGATCAACAAATTGTCAGCGACGTCGAGACCGGCGTCGCAATGCAAGTCGCGGTGCACACGCGCCGTGCCGCCACAGTGCAGCGCACCGGCGGCTGTTACGCTCCAACCGACCCGAAGGTCGCCACCCAGGTGCACGGTGCCGTCGCAGTACAGACCCGCCTTGGCTTCGAGGTCGCTACCCGTGGTAATGGATTCGCCCGCGCGCACACCGCCGCCCGCGCGGATCGCCAGCCCCGCGCGCAACACACCATCGACGTGGATGCCACCGCGCACGATGATCGTGCCGGCAAAGATGAGCGCATCGGCCTCGATGTCGTCGGCTTCGAGCACGGCATCGGTTGGGCCGAAGTTGTCGAGCAGCCAAATGGCATCGGTAATGCGGCCCTCGCGCACGAGGCTGTCGAGCAGGTGTTGGTAATCGGTGCCGTTGTGGCGGTTACGGATGTACCAACGGTAGCCCGCCGCGCAAGGCTGTTTGGCCTTGATGAAGTTCTGTGTGAGTTCCATGGCAATTCCTGCGCCCGGCAACGCGGCGATCAACGATCTGCCGGCAGATGGCGGACGAACCGGTGCCGACACCGCATCACATCGATGCCGTGTCGAACCCGTGTTAAGAGGCGAGACTGAGTGGAAGTGGCCGTGCGGGGCAGAGGCGCCAGATGGGCGGCGCCCCGCACGGCTTACGAAAGCCGGGCGAGCAGGAAGTGCCGAAGGGCAGCGTGCGCGGGCGGAAGGTCATGTGCCGCGCCACAACGCACGCGCGTGCAGGCCACCGGCAGTGCTTGCCGGCGCGGAACGCGAGTGGGTTGGGTGCGGGACATGGTCAGGAATGGGGTTTTCAGGACGTAACCGCGCAGGATGGCGGCGACGCTGAGGAAAGTCCAGAGACAAAGTGACGCACGCCTTACTTCTTGACTGAAGTTTGCCAATTCGCGTCGTACGCAGCGGGTGCGCCGCCCAACTTTGCATGCGGTGCAACATGCTTATCGTCGGCTCGATCCACGCGCCACATCTGTGCCGCAAGCGCCGCAACCTCGGGAAAACCCCGCCCCATTCTTGCTGCGTTGCACGGTGTTGGGAATGTCACGCAGTGCTACGATGCCCCGACCCACGGCTGTCTGCCAGTTTCCACAAGAAGCGGCGCGGACGGCACCAAAAGAGACCTGCTGTCGGTGATCCCGGCACACCCACACGGAGCACGCATGAATGCCCCTCTGAACGACGCGCTACGCCGCGCGCTCGAAACCGTTTCCCTGGACGACAAGTACACGCTCGAGCGTGGCCGCATCTATATCAGCGGCACGCAGGCCCTGGTGCGTCTGCCGATGCTGCAGCAAGAGCGCGACCGCGCCGCTGGGCTGAACACGGCAGGCTTCATCTCCGGCTATCGCGGCTCGCCGCTGGGGGCGCTGGACCAGGCCTTGTGGAAGGCCAAGAAGCATCTGGCGGGGCACAACATCGTCTTCCAGGCGGGGCTCAATGAAGACCTGGCCGCCACGGCGGTCTGGGGCTCGCAGCAGGTCAATCTGTATCCGAACGCCAAGTTCAGCGGCGTGTACGGCATGTGGTACGGCAAGGGCCCGGGTGTGGACCGCACGATCGATGTGTTCAAGCACGCCAACTCGGCCGGTTCATCCGCACACGGCGGCGTGCTGGTGCTCGCAGGCGATGACCATGCCGCCAAGTCATCCACGCTGGCGCACCAGTCGGAACACGTGTTCAAGGCCGCCGGCATTCCGGTGCTGTATCCGTCGAACGTGCAGGAGTACCTCGACTACGGCCTGCACGGCTGGGCAATGAGCCGCTACTCCGGCCTGTGGGTGTCGATGAAGTGCGTGACGGACGTGGTGGAATCGTCGGCCTCGGTGGACGTCGATCCGCACCGCGCCGAGATCATCCTGCCGGAAGATTTCATCATGCCGCAGGGCGGCCTCAATATCCGCTGGCCCGATCCGCCGCTGGTGCAGGAAGCCCGCCTGCTCGACTACAAGTGGTACGCGGGCCTGTCGTACGTGCGTGCCAACAAGCTCGACCGCGTGGTGCTCGATTCGCCGCAGGCGCGCTTTGGCATCATGACCGCCGGCAAGGCTTACCTGGACGTACGCCAGGCGCTGGTCGACCTCGGTCTCGACGAAGACACCTGCCGCCGCATCGGCATCCGCCTGTACAAGGTCGGCTGCGTGTGGCCGCTCGAAGCGCATGGCGCGCGCGCGTTTGCCGAAGGGCTGCAAGAGATTCTGGTGGTGGAAGAGAAGCGCCAGATTCTCGAATACCAACTCAAGGAAGAGTTGTACAACTACCGCGACGACGTGCGCCCGCGCGTGTACGGCAAGTTTGACGAACGCGACAACGCTGGCGGCGAATGGTCCGTGCCGATGGCCAACTGGCTGCTGCCGGCACACTACGAGCTCTCGCCCGCGCTGATCGCCCGCGCCATCGCCACGCGGCTGGAGAAGTTCGAGCTGCCGTCCGACGTGCGTGCGCGCATTGCCGCGCGCATCGCCATCATCGACGCCAAAGAGAAGGCGCTGGCCAAGCCCCGCATCACCGCCGAGCGCAAGCCGTGGTTCTGCTCGGGCTGCCCGCACAACACGTCGACCAACGTGCCCGAAGGCTCGCGCGCGCTGGCCGGCATCGGCTGCCACTACATGACCGTGTGGATGGACCGCCGCACCGATACCTTCAGCCAGATGGGCGGTGAAGGCGTGGCGTGGATTGGCCAGATGCCGTTCTCGGGCGACCAGCACGTGTTCGCCAACTTGGGCGACGGCACGTACTACCACTCGGGCCTGCTGGCGATTCGCGCGTCCATCGCGGCCAAGGTGAACATCACCTACAAGATCCTCTACAACGATGCCGTGGCCATGACCGGCGGCCAGCCGGTGGACGGCCCGCTCTCCGTGCCGCAGATTGCCGCCCAGGTGCATGCCGAAGGCACGTCGCGCATCGTCATCGTCACGGACGAGCCGGAGAAGTACAACGCCGCCATCAAACTGCCCGAAGGCGTGGCCGTGCACCACCGCGATCGCCTGGATGCGATCCAGCGCGAGCTGCGCGAAGTGCAAGGCACCAGCGTACTGATCTACGACCAGACCTGTGCGACGGAAAAGCGCCGCCGCCGCAAGCGCGGCACGATGGCCGATCCGGCACGCCGCGCATTCATCAACGACGCCGTGTGCGAAGGCTGTGGCGATTGCTCGGTCAAGTCGAACTGCCTGTCGGTCGAGCCGCTGGAAACGGAGCTGGGCACCAAGCGCAAGATCAACCAGTCGTCGTGCAACAAGGATTTCTCGTGCGTGAACGGCTTCTGCCCGAGCTTTGTGACGGCCGAAGGCGCACAGGTGCGCAAGCCGGAATCGCGCGGCGTGTCGATGAGCGACCTGCCGCTGCTACCGTACCCGGAACTGCCGGCCATCCAGCGCGCATACGGCGTGCTGGTGACGGGCGTGGGCGGCACGGGCGTGGTGACCATCGGCGGGCTGCTCGGCATGGCAGCGCACATCGAGGGCAAGGGCGTGACCGTGCTCGACATGGCGGGCCTAGCGCAGAAGGGTGGCGCGGTGCTCTCGCACGTGCAGATCGGCGAGCGCCCGGACAGCATCCACGCCACGCGCATCGCCATGGGCGAGGCCGACCTGGTGATCGGTTGCGATGCGATTGTCTCGGCGTCGGACGAAGTGCTGTCCAAGGTACAGCACGGCCAGACGCGCGCCATCGTCAACAGCACGGCATCGCCCACGGCCGACTTCATCAAGAACCCGAACTGGCGCTTCCCGGGCAGCTCGGCGGAAGCGGACATCCGCGCCGCCATCGGCGATGCCTGCGCGTTTGAAGACGCCAACACACTGGCCGTGCGCCTGCTGGGCGACGCGATCTACACCAACCCGCTGGTGCTGGGCTTCGCGTGGCAGAAAGGCTGGCTGCCGCTGACGTACGACGCGCTCATCCGCGCGATCGAACTCAACGGCGTGGCGGTCGAGAAGAACAAGACCGCATTCGAATGGGGCCGCCACCTCGCGCAAGACCGTGATGCGGTGCTGAAGTTGGCTGACGATGCGCCGCGTGCCAAGGCGGACGTGATCGCCCTGCCCTCGCTGGACACACTGATCGCCCGTCGCGTCGATCTGCTGACCGCGTACCAGAACGCTGCATACGCGGCTGAATTCCGCGCGGTGGTCGAGCGTGTGCGTGCTGCGGAAACGGCGGTGGTTGGTGCAGGCCAGCCGCTGGCACTCACCGAAGCCGTGGTGCGCAACCTGTCCAAGCTGATGGCGTACAAGGACGAATACGAAGTCGCCCGCCTGTACACCGATCCGGCATTCATCGACAAGCTGCGCGCGCAGTTTGAAGGCGAACCCGGCCGCGACTACCAGCTCAACTTCTGGCTCGCGCCGCCCATGACGGCCAAGCACGACGAGAAGGGCCACCTGATCAAGAAACGCTTCGGCCCGAACACGATGCGGCTGTTCAAGCTGCTGACCAAGCTCAAGGGCCTGCGCGGCACGGCATTCGACGTATTCGGAAAAACCGAAGAGCGCCGCACCGAGCGCGCGCTGATCGGCGAATACCGGGCGCTGGTGGACGAACTGGTGAAGGGGCTGTCGGCGCAGAAGCTGGCGCAAGCCGTAGAACTGGCGCGCCTGCCGGAAGACATCCGTGGCTTCGGCCATGTGAAGGAGGCCAACCTGGCAGCGGCGCGCATCCGCTGGAACAAGCTGCTGACGCAGTGGCGTGATCCGGCGGCGGCGCAACGCGCAGCTTGATCGCTTCGGCATCGCCATGAAAAAACGGAGGCTTCAGCCTCCGTTTTTCTTTGAGCGTGTTCAGCACGTCAGCCCGGCACGATCTGCTGTGCGTAGTCGTACAGGTCTTGCAGGATGTTCTGCGCGCGCGCGTCGCCACGCTCAGCGGCTTCGGCGCCCAACTGCTGGAGCCGCTCGCCAAACATCTCGAAGGTCAAATAACCGTCATTGCCCTCGAACAGGCGCTCGGCACGCAACTGTTCCCACTGCTCGTATTCCTCTTCGGAGAGCGTGTCGGGGAAGTTGCGTGCGCGGTAGTGGAACAGCAGCTCGGGCAGGCGCGCATCCGCGAAATCCGGGTGCAGTTGCGCGAGCTGTTCACCGTTGAGCGTGCGCAGTTCGTTGAGCGTGCGACGGTCTTCATTGCTGACGAAGCCGCCGTACAGGTTCTGGTCCACATCGTCGATCGGCTCCAGCTCGCGGGCATAGACCTGCCGCCAGGTCTCACGCATGTCGGGCGCGCCTTGGGCGATGTGGGCGTGTTGCTCGATGGCGGTGAAGTCGATGCCCCAGCGCTCGGCCTGCGCAGGCTGCAGCGTCTTCATGTTGCTGATGACGATGGGCGACTTGTTGATGTGGATCGACTTGATGGGCAGGCGCGTCGTGCCTTCGGCCAAGTCTGCGGTACGCGTGAACATGCGCTCACGGATCGTGGCGACATCCATATGAAACAGCTCGGAGGGGTCGAACGCCAGGTCCCACACGATCAACTCATTTTTGTTGGTCGGGTGCCAGCCCAGCGGCCACACCACGGCCATGCAGCCGCGCTCGACTCCGTACATGCCGGAGATGTGCAGCAGCGGTCGCGGTGCATCGCCAATCTCGGCCAGCACGCGGTCTTTCTTGCGCAGTGCCAGGCAGAAGTCGAACAGGCGCGGCTGCGCGTTGCGGATCAGTCGCGCCAGCGCAATCGTCGCGCGCACGTCGGACACGGCATCGTGCGCGGCATCGTGCACCAGGCCGTTGGCCTTGGACAAATGCTCCAGCTTGAAGCTCGGCTTGCCATCTTCGTGTTTAGGCCACTGGATACCATCCGGGCGCAGCGCCCACGTGGTGCGCACCACGTCCAGCAAGTCCCACCGCCCGCACTCGTTCTGCCACTCGCGTGCGTACGGGTCGATCAGGTTGCGCCAGAACAGGTGGCGCGTGACTTCGTCGTCAAAACGGATGGTGTTGTAGCCCACGCCGATGGTGCCGGGCGTGCCCAGTTCGCGCTCGATGGCCTGCGCGAATTGATATTCCGGCACGCCCTGCTTGGCGCACTGCTGCGGCGTGATGCCGGTGATGAGGCACGACACCGGGTCGGGCAGCCAGTCATTGGAGGGCTGGCAGAACAGCTCGACCGGCTCGCCAATCTCGTTGAGCTCGGCATCGGTGCGGATGCTCGCAAACTGTGCGGGGCGATCGCGGCGTGGCACGGCGCCGAAGGTTTCGTAGTCGTGCCAGAGGAAGGTCTGGGTGACGGGCAAGGGAATTGCTCGCAGGAAAAGGCTGAAGATGCCGGCATGCTAACAGCCTTGCCGGCACCCCCGCCCAAACAGCCAGCCCCAGCCGCGCAGGTCAGAAGAAGCCCAGCGGCTGCGTGTCGTAGCTCACCAGCAGGTTCTTGGTCTGCTGATAATGGTCGAGCATCATCTTGTGGGTCTCACGGCCCACGCCCGATTTCTTGTAACCGCCAAAGGCTGCGTGCGCCGGATACAGGTGATAGCAGTTGGTCCACACACGCCCGGCCTTGATGGCACGGCCCACGCGATAGGCACGGTTGATGTCGCGCGTCCACACGCCGGCACCCAAGCCATATTCGGTGTCATTGGCAATCTGCACGGCCTGCGCTTCGTCCTTGAAGGTGGTCACGGCAATCACCGGGCCGAAGATCTCCTCCTGGAACACACGCATGCTGTTGTCGCCCTTGAGCAGCGTCGGCTTGATGTAGTAACCGGTGCCGAGCTTGCCGGGCAGCACTTCGGGCTCGCCGCCGACCAGGCACTCGGCGCCCTCTTCCCGCGCGATTTCCAGATACGTGCGGATCTTGTTGAACTGCTGCTCGGAAGCCTGCGCGCCCACCATCGTTTCCGTGTCGAGCGGGTCGCCACGCTTGATGGCGGCGACCTTGGTCAGTACCGCATCCATGAAGCGGCCGTAGATGGACTCCTGCACCAGCGCGCGCGAGGGGCACGTGCACACCTCACCCTGGTTGAAGAAGCCGAGTACCAGGCCTTCGGCGGCCTTCTCGATAAAGCTCGGCTCGGCCTGCATGATGTCTTCGAAATAGATGTTGGGCGACTTGCCGCCCAGCTCCACCGTCGACGGAATGATGTTCTCGGCCGCGCACTTGAGGATATGCGAGCCCACCGGCGTCGAGCCCGTGAAGGCAATCTTGGCGATGCGCTTGCTGGTGGCGAGTGCCTCGCCGGCTTCCTTACCGAAGCCGTGCACAACATTGAGCACGCCGCGCGGCAGCAGATCGCCAATCAACTCCATCAGCACATTGATGCCCAGCGGCGTCTGCTCGGCTGGCTTGAGCACGATGCAATTGCCGGCAGCAAGCGCGGGCGCCAGCTTCCACGCGGCCATCAGCAGGGGGAAATTCCACGGGATGATCTGGCCGACCACGCCCAGCGGTTCGTGGATGTGATACGCCACAGTGTGCTCGTTGATCTCCGCCGCCGAGCCCTCTTGCGCGCGGATGCAGCCGGCGTAGTAACGGAAGTGATCCACCGCCAGCGGAATGTCCGCATTGAGCGTTTCGCGCACGGGCTTGCCGTTGTCCCACGTTTCCGTCACGGCCAGCAGTTCGAGGTTCTGCTCGATGCGGTCGGCGATCTTGAGCAGGATCAGCGAGCGATCCTGCACCGAGGTGCGGCCCCAGGCGTCTGCCGCAGCGTGCGCGGCATCGAGTGCACGGTCGATGTCTTCCGCCGTCGAGCGCGGGAATTCGGCAATCGCCTCGCCCGTCACCGGCGTGGTGTTGGTGAAGTACTGACCTTTGACTGGCGCAACAAACTCGCCGCCGATGAAGTTACCGTAGCGCGACTTGAACGAAACGATGGCGCCGGACGTGCCGGGATGGGCGTAACGCATGATGGGTTGTCTCCTGATGTGATTTGGGCGGCGCAGGCGTCATAGGTTGCGCCGCGTCCGGGAGTGCTTCTGCAAGGTGCGGGCCATGTCCGGCCCCCGACGGCAAACCTGCATGCCGTGCGGTTTTCCTCGAGAAGCGGCCCTTGCGGCGGATCAACCGCGCGTGTCACCCCCGATACGTTGTCTCAGGACACTGTGCTATTTTCGGTACGCAGCGAAAACGCACAATTCGTCGACCACGGCGGACACGAGGCGAAGGAGACACAGGCGATGCAAGACCACCGCATGTCGCATCACACCGGCCAGGTGCTGACGCTCGCGCAGCAGAATGCTCCGCTGGCAGGCCCGGCGGCCGATCCGTCCATCGCACGTTCGTGGCTGCGCTGCCTACAGCAGCATCGGCTGGACCCAGCGCACGCCGATGCGCCTGCCGTGCTGGAAGCGGCCCGCATCCGCGAGCGCCGTGAGCAGCTCCAACCCATGCTCAGCATTGCCGGCGGCGAGATGCACAGCCTGCATCGCCAGCTTGCCGGCGGCCACGTGGTGGCACTGACCGATGCGGATGGCGTGATCCTCGACTGTGTGGCCGGCCATCCGGAGCGCTCGCTGTTCGAGCAGGCCGGCCTGTGGTCCGGCGCCGACTGGAGCGAGGCCGCTGAAGGCACCAACGGCATCGGCACCTGTGTGGTCGAACGACAGGCGCTGACGATCTATCAGGAAGAACATTTCCGCAGCCGTCATATTCAACTCGCCTGCTCGGCCAGCCCGGTGTTCGATCCACACGGCAACCTGCTGGCCGTGCTGGATGTGTCGTCCATCCGCCGCGAGATGTCGCGCCAGGGGCAGTTCCACACCACCGCGCTGGTCAATCTCTCCGCCAAGGTGATCGAGGGCGGTGTCTTCCTGCAACATTTCGAACGCGACTGGCTGCTGCGCTTCCACGCCCAGCCGGAATACGTCGGCCTGTTCAGCGAAGGGCTGCTGGCCGTGGGCGGCGATGGGCGCATCCGCGCGGCCAACCAGAGCGCGTTGAACCTGTTGGGGGCCACGCGCCAATCGTTGCTCGGGCAGCCGGTGGATACGGTATTCGACGTGTCGGCCGATGCGCTACTCGCACGTGCCACGCAAGCCTCCGGCGTGGCGTGGCCGTTGCATACCCACCAGGGCCGCACGCTATTCGGCCTGCTGCGCGCGCCGCGCCCACGCCCGGTGGCCGACACGGCCCTCACCTCCAAACCGGTGCAGGCCACCCCGGGCCTCTGCCTGCAAACCGACGGGCTGCGTACCGATTTCCACCGTGCGCTGCGCGTCTACGAGCACGATGTGCCGCTGCTGTTGTACGGCGAAACCGGCACCGGCAAAGAGGCGTTTGCCAAGGCCGTCCACCAGGCCAGTTCACGCACCGCACAACCCTTTGTTGCCATCAACTGCGCGGCGATTCCCGAAGCGCTGATCGAAAGCGAACTCTTCGGCTATCGCGGCGGCAGCTTCACCGGCGCACGCAAGGAAGGCATGCGCGGCAAGCTGCAGCAAGCCGATGGCGGCACGCTGTTCCTCGATGAGATCGGCGACATGTCGCTCATGCTGCAGACCCGGCTGCTGCGCGTGCTGGAAGAGCGCACGGTCGTACCACTGGGCGGCGAGGCGCAACCCGTGGACGTACGCATCATCAGCGCCAGCCACCGGGATCTGGAGGCGCGCGTGCGCGAAGGCGCCTTCCGCGAAGATCTGTACTACCGCCTGAACGGTCTGCGCATCACGCTGCCGCCGCTGCGTGAGCGCGCCGACAAGGCTGCGCTGCTTGCGCATCTGCTGGCCGAAGCGGCTCGCGGACGCGTCATCCGCCTGGACGACGATGCACGCGACACCCTGCTCACCCAACCCTGGCCCGGCAACGTGCGCCAGTTGCGCAATGTGCTGCGCACGCTGGTGGCGTTGTCAGATGACAGCCGCATCCGCCTGCGCGATCTGCCCGCCGAACTGCAGCCCGCAGCCGAGGCACCCGCACCGCTGGAAGACGCGGAGAAGACCGCCCTGCTCGCCGCGTTGAAAACGCACGACTGGCGCATGGCCCAGACCGCCGAAGCGCTCGGCATCAGCCGCAACACGCTGTACCGCAAGCTGCGCAAGCACGGCATTTCGCGGGAGTAAGCTAGCGCGGTTGCCAATACCGCTGTCCCAGCCAACGCCCATGCGCATCCTTTTCTTCAGCAGCCACCGCTACGACGAAGACAGCTTTCGCGCCGCCCTCGCGCGCGGCGGGCATCACTTCGATCTTGTCTTCCAGCGCGCGCACCTCGATGCACAAACGGCATCGCTCGCGGCGGGCTTTGAGGTGGTCTGTCCGTTCGTGAACGACGCGCTCGATGCCGAGGTGCTGGCCGAACTGGCGGCGGGCGGCACGCGCCTGATCGCGCTGCGCTCGGCCGGCTTCAACCATGTCGACCTGGCCGCTGCGCAGCGCCTGGGGCTGACGGTGGTGCGCGTGCCGGCATACTCGCCACATGCGGTGGCCGAACATGCGGTGGGCATGATCCTCACGCTCAACCGGCGGCTGCACCGCGCCTGCAATCGCACGCGCGAAGGAGATTTTTCACTGGATGGGCTGCTCGGTTTCGACCTGGCCGGCAAGACCGTTGGCGTGGTCGGCACGGGGCAGATCGGGCAGGTGTTCGCGCGCATCATGGCGGGCTTCGGCTGCCGGGTGCTGGCCTTCGACCCGTTTCCGCAGGCCTCGCTGACGGCGCTGGGTGCGCACTACGTGCCGCTGCCGGCGTTGCTGGCGCAGTCCGACATCGTCAGCCTGCACTGTCCGCTGAACGCCGACACCCACCACCTGATCGACGCCACGGCGCTGGCCAGCATGAAAACCGGTGCGATGCTCATCAACACCAGCCGTGGCGGCCTGGTCGACAGCCCCGCGCTGATCGATGCGCTCAAGACCGGCCAGCTCGGCCATCTGGGGCTGGACGTCTATGAGGAAGAAGCGGACCTCTTCTTCGAAGACCGCTCTGCCGATGTGCTGCAGGACGACGTGTTCGCGCGGCTGCTGACGTTTCCCAATGTCATCGTCACTGCGCACCAGGCGTTCTTCACCCGCGAGGCGCTGGCGGGCATCGCCGATACGACGCTCGCCAACGTGGCGGCGTGGGCTGCCGGCACGCCCGTGAACGTGGTGAAGCCCTAGTTACGCCGCCTCGGCCTTTGGCTTGGACAGTTCGCGCTCACCTTCTTTCACGTAAATGGAGTTGCGCGGCTGGGCGAGCACGCGGCGCACCATCGGTTCGAAGAACGACAGCGGCAGGTTGTCGTAGTCAGCCATGAAGGCGGCGGCGTCGTACTTGGCGCAGAACTCGGCGGTGCGCTCGAACAGCTCGGGCTGGCTGCGGTATTGCTCGCGCAGGTTGCGGTCCAGGCCCAGGTGGTGGAAGAAGTAGTAGCCCTGGAAAATGCCGTGCTTCTCGACCATCCACAGGTTTTCAGGGCTGACGAAGGGCTTGAGGATGGCCGCGGCGATGTCTGGGTGGTTGAAGCTGCCCAGCGTGTCGCCAATGTCGTGCAGCAGCGCGCAGACCACGTATTCCTCGTCGCGGCCGTCGCGGTGCGCCAGCGTGGCGGTCTGCAGCGAGTGCGCGAGGCGGTCGATGGGGAAGCCGCCGCAGTCGCCGTCGAGCAGCTTCAGGTGCGCGAGCACGCGGTCGGGCAGCGCACGGGCAAATGGCATGAACTCGGCCGAGATCGCGGCCCAGTCCTCGCGGGTGCCGTGCTCCATATGGGAAAACGTCGCGCGCGGGGCGGTGTCGTGCGTCATGGGGTGTCTCCTTCGTCGCCTGAATCGGTCTGGGATGCCGCGTCATGGGTGCGCAGCTTGTTGTGGATAACCACTGTGGATAACTGCTGTGGATAACACTGAGCCATTCTCTGCCCGGGGCTTGCGCGCAGACTGTCAAGCATTTGACAATGAGCCGCGCCCCCTTCGCCGCATTCTGCCGACATGCCTGCCGAAGCCTCCCACACGATCCCCGCTCCTCCCCCCGCGCAACTCGCGCAGGGCTGGCTGCGTGACGCCCCCGCTGACCTGCTGGCCGAGATCGCGCCCGCCGCGCGCCTGATCACCTACCCCGACGGCGAATGCATCCACCCCCACGGCGGCCCGGCACAGGGCATGTTCCTGATCGTGCGTGGCCGCGTGCGCATCAGCCGCACGACCGATGGCGGCAGCGAACTCGTCTATGGCGTGCTGCGCGCGGGCGAGTGGTTCGGAGAAATCGCCCTCATCGACGGCGGCGGCCGTACGCACAGCGCGCATGCCCAGGGGCCAACTACGCTCATCCTGTTGGGCAGCGCCGCGTTTGCGCGCGTGGTGGCCGCTTATCCGGCCGGCATGTGGGCGCTGATGCAGCAGCTCTGCCAGCGCATCCGCCTGATCTTCGACGAGTTCGAGCACGCCAGCGAGATGCCCGCCGATGTGCGCCTCGCCCAGCGCCTGCTGCAGCTTGCCCGCGCGGGCGATGGCCGCACCGTCGCCGCCAGCAACGAAGAACTGGGCCGCATGCTGGCGCGCTCGCGGCAGACCATCTCCAAGTACCTGCAGGCATGGCAGCGCGCGGGGTGGATCCGCTGCCACTACCGGGCGGTGGAGATCGTCGATGCGACAGCGCTGCGTGGACTCGCCGGCAGCCACTAGCTGAGCGCCCCCTTCGACCGGGGCACGCGCACCCAGGCTCGCGCCGCTAGAATGGTCCGCACACTGTGCGCAGGCTCACCCATGGCCTGCTACCCACCGCTTTAGCCTCCATGACACCCATGTTCTCGCTGGCCTCACCCGAGGGCCGGCGCCTTGTGTTGCTGCTCGGCCTCGCGCAAACGGTCTCGTGGGGCACGCTGTACTTCACCTTCACCGTCTTCCTTGCGCCGATGCACGACACGCTCGGCTGGGCGCGGCCGTTCCTGGCGGGCGGGTTCTCGCTTGGGCTCCTGGTGTGGGCGCTGTGCTCGTTCTGGGTCGGGCGCGCGCTGGACCGCTGGCCGGCGCGCCGTGTGATGGGCATGGGCTCGGTACTGGCCGCAGGCAGCCTGCTGGCCTGGTCGTACGTTTCCGGTGAAACCACGTTCCTCCTGCTCTGGTTGCCGATGGGCATCGCGATGGCCACCACGCTCTACGACCCCGCATTCGTCGTGCTGCGCCAAGCGTTTGGCGATGCCTACCAGCGCCCCATCATCGGCCTCACGCTGATTGCGGGGTTCTCCAGCACGATCTGCATTCCACTGGCGCAATGGGGCGTGGAGCACATTGGCTGGCGGCACACGCTGCAGTTGTTTGCGCTGGCGCATCTGCTGATTTGCCTGCCCATCCATGCGCGGCTGCGCGTACGGCCGCCCGCGCACGCGCCGGCAGAAGCGGCCGGCCCAACTGCGCCTGCGCAGCCTTCCGCGTGGCGCATGGCGCTGCGCATGCCGGTGTTCTGGGCAGTGGTGCTGGCGTTCGTGGCCGTCGCCCTGACCAACACGGTGCTTGGGGCACACCTGATTCCGCTGCTTTCCGAGAAAGGGGAGCCGACCAGCCGCCAGTTGCTGATCGCGGCGCTCATTGGCCCGGCCCAGGTGCTTGGCCGGCTGGCGATGATGCGCTTTCGTCTGGCGCATCCGGTGCGCATTGCCCCAGCCACGTATGTGGCGATGGCGCTCGCGCTCGTGGTGCTGACGCTCTCCACCGGCCCACTGCTGATCGTCTTTGCGCTGGTCTACGGTGCAGCCAATGGCATCAACACCATGCTGCGCGCGATTGCCATGCCGGAACTGGTATCACGCCGCCAATACGCCACGCTCAACGGCCTGATGATGACGCCCGTGCTGCTGGCCCAGGCCAGCGCGCCGTGGCTGGGCGCGCTGCTGTGGAAAGCCTCCGGTGGTTACGCGGCAGTCGAATGGGCGATGGTGGCGGCGGCAGTTATCGCGCTCGGCGCCTTCACCTACGGGTTGCGGCACGCACGGGCCCACCCGATGCGCAAAACACCCGAGTGACGCAATCGCCATAGTCTCAGTGCCACTTTGTACGCAGAAGATTGCTTATAGGAACCTTTATTGACGCAAAAGTGTCTTGAAACATGAGACGTGATGTTTCATTCTCATGCTAAGGCGGCCGACTTCTTACGGCTCCGCCAACGGAGGACGTGCCGTGTCACAGGTTCATCTGGAAGCAGGATCCGTCAGCGAACAACTCCCGTGGACAGTCCACGAGATCGCCTACGGCAGCATCGATGTCGCACGCGTGCGCGAGAACCGCACGCTGTTCTATCTCGTGGTCAGCGCCTCGTTTGTCGAGAGCGGCTCTGATCTCTACGCAGGCAATCTTGCCCAGTACTACGCAGATCGCCCTGAAACCGCCCACTGGCTCATCGCCCACTGGGAGCGAGAAGAACTGCAGCACGGCCTCGCCCTGCGCCGCTACGTTGAAACCGTCTGGCCCGAGTTTGACTGGGAGCGCGGCTACGCCCGCTTTTTCGACGAGTACTCCGTCACCTGCTTGATCGACCAGTTCGAGCCGACGCAGGCGCTGGAAATGGTGGCGCGCTGCGTGGTCGAGATGGGCACCGCCACCTTCTACCGCGCCATCGCCCAGGCCGCCGCAGATGCCGACGAGCCCGTGCTGCGCGACCTCGCCAGCCGCATTTCGGCGGACGAAGTCCGTCACTACAAGCACTTCCTGCGCTTCTTCAACGAATGCAACGCCCGCGAGGGCGTCGGCCGCGCGCGCGTGCTCAAGGCACTCGCCTCACGCCTGCGCGAAATCAAGAACGAAGATTCGATGATCGCCCTGCGCAACGTGCTACGCATCGAACGCGATCAGGAAGACGTGCCCGAAGCCGACGTACGCGCCCTCAACTCGCGCGTGAGCGCGCTGGTGCGCTCGCACCTGCCGATCGACATGGCAGCCAAGATGCTGCTCAAGCCGCTGCGTTTGCGGCCGGTCATCGAACGCTCGATCCGCCCGCCGCTGGTGGCGCTGGTGCGGCGCGTGGTGCTGCACTGAGTTCTGCCGCAAGCGCCCAAGAAAAAACCCGAGCCTCGGCTCGGGTTTTTTCATCTAGCCGACTCAGCGTCGATTAGAACTTGTGGCGAATACCGACCATGGCACCCATTTGGTTGCTGCTGCTGGTGGTACCGTCCGGGGCCGAGAACAGAGGTGTCGTGTCGCTTGCCACACCCACCGGCAGGAGCGCGTTGCTGCTGTTCTTGGCATAGGCCAGGTTCAGATAGGCGTCGGTGCGCTTGGAGAGCGCGTAATCGCTACCCACCACGAACAGCCACGGGTTACCCGCGCCGGTGACCTTGTAGTTTTGATAGTAGGCAGCGCCCGTCAGCGACAGCGCCGGCGTTGCCTGGTACGCGGCACCCAGCCAGTACAGGTTCGAACGCGTTTCCGATGCAGTGGCAGCAATCGCCGCCGGCAGACCCGTCACGTGGCCCCAACGGTAGCCAGCAAACAGCTTGGCCGGACCGAAGGCATACGTACCAGCCAACGTAGCGCGTTGCGTCTTGATGTCGGCCGTGGTGACGTCATTGCCGTTCGTTTGGTCATAGACAGCGCCAACCGAGAACGGGCCTGCGGCGTAGTTCAAACCAGCGCTCCACTCGCGGCCGACCTTGTTGTTGCCAGCGATCTCTTGACCATCATTACGCATGGAGTACAGCGCCGACGCTGTCAAGCCATTGAACGTACCAACGTACTTGATGGCGTTGTCAGCACGGCCACCCATAGCGGCGTCTTGCGAGACGATCGAGTAACGCGAGGTCAGCGCCATCGGGTCGTACTGGGTCGTGAAGTCGTATAGCAGGTTCGTCTGACGGCCCAGGGTCACTTGACCCCATTGGCCTTGCAGACCAACGTAAGCGGCACGGCCGAACAGACGGCTGTCTTGGCTCTCGCCACGGCCGATGTCAAAGCCGCTCTCCAGGTTGAAGATACCCTTCAGGCCACCGCCCAGGTCTTCAACGCCGCGCAGGCCCCAACGCGAACCGGTCATGGCTCCATTGCCCGACTGCATGGACACACGCGAGTTGCCTTCCGTGCCGGCTGTGTTCGGCACCTTGTTGGCCCACTCAATGCCAGCGTCAGCCACGCCGTACATCGTCACGCTCGATTGCGCGGAGGCGCCTGCGGAAACCAGGGCTGCGGCAGCAGCCGCAAACAGCTTGATCTTCATATCGTTGTCCTTGAAAAACACTATCGCGGGGATTTGCGATGTAGTAATTATGTATTCCATGGACACTCACTCACCAATGGACGAAATTTCTCTGTGGCAAATACGATACCTAATCCAAAATAATAAAATTTTCCATATAAATCAACACCCTATACAAGCCATCCAACCAGCATAAGCAAGGCTTACAATAATTTAAGCCACAATCCTACGCTGCACCATCCAAATATCTCAAAGAATAATCCAGTGGATGACGAAAATTAAACTATTGCGGATCAATGGTTTTGGATTATGATTCGATCGAAGCCTGAATTACAGTTTCACAGCTTCATATCGACTTTAAAGGCCGCTTGAAAAAGCGGCCTTTTTTTTACGCGTGTGCCAACGCACCCGATAGCTTTACGGGTATCGCTGCGAACTGGTGGTGTCGAAGGGATTGGGCGCCCAGGCAGCCGCAGGAAAGCGTGTCTGCCAGCGCGCTGTCGTCTAGATGTCGGTGGTCAGGCTGCGAGCCCGATCTTCCTAGAGATGCGGTGCTTGAAGGTTGAGACCGTCTTCGGCGAGATACCGAGGCGCTTGGCGATCTCCGTGTTCGCGTAGCCTTGCGTGAGCAACTGGTTCACGCGCATCTCTCGGTTGGTCAGCGTTGCCATGCCTGCGCCTTCTGCGGGGCCCATCGCTGCATGGGGAAACGAGAGATACCCGCGCGCAGCCAGCAGGAGGGCCGCCGACAGGACGGAAGTGGCTTCCGATTTCTCGACGTAGGCATTTGCGCCGGCCAGGAAGGCCAGCCGCGCATTGTCGTCTGCGCTTTCCGACGAGATCGTTACGATGCCGATGTCCTGGCGCTGTGCGCGAACCCGCCGCACCAGCTCAAGGCCATCCAGGCTGGGCAGATTGATGTCGATGATCGCCAGCTTGGGCCGCGCCGAGCGGATCAGCTGCAGCCCTTCCGCCCCATCAGCCGCTGTGGCGACAAGGCGCAGATACGGTGACCCGGCAAGCAGCGCTTGAATGGATTCCAGAACGAGCGGGTGGTCGTCGATCGCGACCACAGAATGAAAGGCTTGACCTACGGAGGACATGGACTGAGGCGCGCAAGCTCCGGGGCATCCCATCACGTTGCGTTGCAAATGGCTGACAGATTGTGTGGTGCGAGTGCCTGAGCTGGACGCGAGTTCCTCAACGTACAGGTTTGCACAGATTCCCCGCATAGCTGTTTGCCAACTGCAACATTTCCTCAACCTTCTGCAACCCTCCGTTGCGCGCTCAAGCCAGCCGGAACACATCCACTGCGCCGCGCAGTTCCTGGGCCTGCTGACGCAGGCTTTCGGCCGCGGCGGCAGCTTCTTCCACCAGTGCGGCGTTCTGCTGCGTCACCTCGTCCATCGACGTCACCGCCTGGTTGACCGCTTCAATGCCCTGCGACTGCTCGCGCGAAGCATGGCTGATCTCGCCCATGAAGCCGGCGATGCGCTCGACGCGCGTGACGATGTCCTGCATGGCATCCCCCGCACCGCGTGCGGCTTCGTTGCCGGCCTGCACTTCCTCCACCGAGCGGTTGATGAGCACCTTGATCTCCTTGGCGGCGGCGGCGCTGCGTTGTGCCAGGCTGCGCACCTCGCCCGCCACCACGGCAAAGCCGCGGCCCTGCTCACCAGCGCGGGCGGCTTCCACGGCGGCGTTCAGCGCCAGGATGTTGGTCTGGAAGGCGATGCCGTCAATGATGCCGGTGATGTCGGCAATCTTCTGCGCGGTAGTGTGGATGCCCGACATCGTGCCGACCAGGCGCTCGACGGTCTGCCCACCGGCATTGGCCGCCTGACTGGCGGACTGCACCATGTCGTGTGCATGCTGCGCGCTGTCGGCGTTCTGGCGTACGGTGGCGGCCAGCTCCTCGATGCTCGATGCGGTGCGCTCCAGGCTGCCGGCCTGCGCCTCGGTGCGCGCAGAGAGGTCAGCATTGCCCGCAGCGATCTGGCCGGTGCTGGAGGCAATGGTGGACGCGCTGGCACGCACCTTGTCGACGATGCCCGAGAGGCCATCGCCAACGCCGTTGATGGTACGCATCAACTGGCCGATCTCGTCACGGCGCGTGGCGGGCAGGCGGTGCGTCAGGTCGCCGGCGGCCACGCGCTCGGCCACGGACACCACTTCGGCCAGCGGCAGGCTGACTGCGCGGCGCAGCATCCACCACAGGCCGGCGGCCAACAGTGCGCCCAGCGCCAGACCGAGCAGCAGGAAGCGGTTGCGGGCAACGACCAGATCGGCTTCCAGTTCGTCTACGTAGGCGGTGCCGGCGATCACCAGCTTCCAATCAGGGTATTGCGAGAAGACGGTGAAGCGCTCGCGCGCGGCGCCACCCTCGGTGTCGGCCAGCGCATGGCGCAGGATGCCGTCGCGGCGCTCGATCATCTCGCGCACCCAGGCCTGGCCGGTGGCGTCCTTGGCATCGAGCAAGTTCTTGCCTTCGCGCGCCGTGTTGCGGTCGATCAGCACCTTGCCCTGGTCAGCGCCGGGCTTGCCGTCAATGACGAAGTAGCCGCCGGTCTTGCCGATGGTGTGCGCGCGGATCTTGTCCTTGAGCAGCGCCAGTTCGGTCCGCACATCCACACCCACGTACAGCGCGCCGACAACCTTGCCGGAAGCATCGCGCACCGGTTCGTACTTGCTCATGTACGGCACGCCAAACAGCCACGCCAGACCACGGAACGGCTCGCCGGCCATCAGCGCCTTGTAGCTGGGGTGGGCGCGATCAAGCAACGTGCCAATGGCGCGTTCGCCGTTTTCCTTCTTGAGCGAGGTCGTCACGCGCACGAAGTCGTCGCCGGTACGGGCAAACACGGTGGCGATGGTGCCGCCGGTGCGGGCGAAAAATTTATCCGGCACGGTGTAGTTCAGGTTCAGCACCGTGTCGCCGCTCCTGAAGGTGGGCGTGGGCTTGCCGGCCACTTCTACGGTCTGCACCGGGTCCACGCTGTAGGGGCCGGGGGCGGCATCGGCAAAGGCGGTGAGGAAGCGGTCCGCCTCGGTGCGCATGGCGCCGTCGAAGAGCGCGATCATGTCACGCATGGCGGCCTCCTGGTCGCGCATGGCCGATTGTGCGTTGGCTTCCAGCGTGCGCAGGCTCGAATGCGAGTTCGCCAGCGCAAAGGCACCAAACACCAGCACCAGGGCAATCAGGCCGATGACTGCCAGCCGCGTGCCGAGGCTGGTGGCGGGTTGTTCAGAGGCGGAGTGGCGAGGAGGCGTTCGCATACTTTTTCCTGGTGATCGACAGTCGGGTTAACAACGGATCACCGGCGAAAAGCTTGAGCGCAAACGTTTAACAGTCGTCATTGTCCGAAAAATCAGACAATGTCCGACGCACCGGACAGCGGGCGGCCACCCGCCTAGAATGCTCTGGCCGCTCCCTTCCGCCCAACACGAGCCAAGACACGACATGCGCATTCTCCAGCCGCTATGCCACGGCATCACCTTCGCATTCACCGCCGCAGCCTTGCTGTGCGCGATGCCGACCGCCCAGGCCGCCTGCGTGGTACCGCCTGCCGAGCACACCATCGACCCACCCGGTTTCTACGACGATCCGGCCGGGTACCAGCAAGCCGTCAAGCCGATGCGCGCCTACATCGACCGGCTCAACAAGGCCGCGGAGGCCGGCGACTGGGCCTGCACGATCGATCTGCTTGAGGGCTGGGCGCAGGGCGACGCGTTGATGGGGCCGATCACCGGCTACCAGGGCTACTACGAACGCTCGTGGGCAGGGACAGATTTCGCGCTGGTACGCATGCGTGCGCAAAAGCTTGGGCGCCTCGATGCGTCGCGCGCCGCCATCATCGACAACTGGCTAACCCGCATCGCCATGGCCACACGCGATGCGCAAGAGATCAACAGCCTGCACAACAACCTGACCTACTGGGCCGGGCTCAACCTGGTTGCCATCGGCACGGTGGCACGTCGGGGTGACCTGGTGGACGATGGCGTCGCCCGCGTGCGTGAAGGCATCCGCGACATCGGCCCGCACGGTGAACTGCAGCGCGAGCTCAAGCGTGGCAATCGCGCACTGCACTACCACACGTTCGCGCTGCTACCCCTGGTATTCGCGGCCGAGCTGGTCAGGCCTCGCAATATCAACCTGTATGCCGAAAACCAGCACGCGATCGGCCGACTGGCAGACCTGGTCACGCGCGCGGTGCAGGACCCGGACAGCTTCCGCGCCGTAAGCCCCATCAAGCAAGACCTGTTTCCGTGGACTTTCCAGGACGAGCTGTCGTGGATGGAGCCCTACTACGCCAGCCAGCACGACTCGCGTCTGCCAACGCTGATTGCGGCACGGCGCGCTTTCCATGAATGGCGACTGGGCGGCAACGTCACACAGGCGTGGGGCGTGACGTTGCCTTAGCGCCGCGCTACGCGCCGCAGGTCAGCTCCACGCGCTGCGGCACCAGCTTGGCCGGGTTGCCCGCACCCAGGTCAATGCGCCAGTCGGCGCCGTGCGTGCCGGTCACCTCGCGGCCATCCACGGTGGCGCGGCAACGCGCGGCGTTGGCAAAGCGGATGAACGGACGCGTATAGCCCGCCACGTCGACAGACAGCGAACGGCCATCCGCACTGCGCTGCCAGTTCGACAGCCGACCACTGGCATCGCGCACGTAGGGCTGCGTTTGCTGGGCGCTGTCCAGCGTGAAGCGCGCCGAGCCGCTGGTCAGGTGGATGTAGGTGCCACCCGGGCCTGCCGCGTAGCCCGCTACGTCACGTGCATCGGCCAGGCGCGGTGCGCCGGCGCCAGCCCAGCGCACGGTTCGGAGATCACCGTTGCCGCGCACCACCCAGGCGTCGCCATCACGCGCGACGGCAAAGCTGCGGAAATCGAGCACCTTGTGGATGTAGTCCGATGCGTAGATGGGCATGACCGGTTGTGTGAGCGCCCAGTCGTACACCTGTCGCAGCGCGCTCAGCGAGGCGAGCTTGGTGCCGGAATACATGTGGTAGTAGATCCCGATCGGCTTGAAGCGATAAGGCTTGTCGGTCAGCTCGAACGTTTCGATGGCGCGCGAGAAGCCATAGTACGGGCCGTGCCAGAGGTTGGTATAGATGTTCTCGTTCTGCTCGGGCGCGAACACCTGGAACAGGCCATTGCCCTTGTCCACACCCAGCGGCGCCACAGCCGTCCAGCTCGGGTTGGAGCGTGTGATGTACGTGTCGCCGCCGTTCATGTTGAGCACGCCGGCCTCGGTGGCCTTCTGCACCGCAATCGGCGGCACCTGGCCGTTGCCGCTCCACAGCAGCACCTCCACACGCTTGCCCGCAGGCGCCAGCTTCGTGTTGATGTAGCTGATGGAGCCCGCGATCTCGCGGTCGAAGCTGAAACGGTAGTTGGGGATGTTCAGTGCGAAAGAATCGGTGCCTTCTGGTGCCTTGTCGTATGGCGGCTCGGGCGGGTTGGTCGTACGCAGCCAGTTGAACGGGTGCGAGAACGTGTGGCTTGCCAGCTCCACATACGGCTGCGCGAAGATGGCGCGCGCGATGGGCTCCAACTGCGACGTGAGCTTGGGATACATGCCGTCGGACGCTACCTCGCCCTCGATGATCGACACGGTGGTCGGCACCTTGTAGCGCTCGAAGATCTCGCGCAGCAGTGCTTGGCCCGAGAACTCGCCCGGTGGGAACTCCGTACGCGAGGCAAACCCGTCGCCGTCGATATGCACGGTCATCAGGCGGCGGCCGTTCTCGGTGGTGGTGTCGGGCACCGGCATGGCCGGCAACGCCAGTGCGCGGCGCAGGAAATCCAGCGGCTGGATCACCCAGCGCGCCTGGTCCACGTCGGGCATGCGGAACACACCGAACGGCTGCAGTACGTAACCGCCCCACGGCGTGATGGCCGCCGCGTCATAGGTATAGCTGCCCGCCGACAGGCGCAGCAACGATTGCATGCCGGCCACGCTTGGGTCCACCTGCACCCCCACGGCGGTCCGCCGATCCGGATGCGGCTGCAGCTCGAAGCCGATCATCGGGTCGCGCGAAACGATGGAGAGCGGCCCCTGCGGCGTACCCGGTACGGTCTTCAGGCCAAGCGTCTGCGCCATCGACGCATCCATGCTCATGCCGAACTGGTTGAACATCGCCACGCGCACGCCGGCGCCCACGGCACGCCGAAGCCAGGATGCCCAGGCGCCCGGGCGCGGTGCGTTGGCATCAAACCAAGTAACGACACCTGCGTAGCGATCGGGTGTGACAGGCGGGAGCGGCTTGTAGGCGTCAGCAAATTCAACGCGATAGCCAAGGTAGTTGATCGGCATGGCCAGATACAGGACCGACGGCGCTGTATTGGCACTGGTGCCCGGCTCTTGTGGCTCGACCAGCAGCACACGGCGCGGCATGACCTCCAGGCGACCGATGCCGATGAAATCCACGCCGGGTGTGGTGGCGTAGCTGGTGACGCCCGCGGCACGCGCCACATTGGCGGTCTCGCGCAGGCAGGTGCGGTCGTAGCTGGCGCAATAGTCCAGCGCAACGGCGGGCAGATGGTACTGCGCGCCAATGCTGCGCAGCGTGGCAACGCGGGCAGTGCGATCAGCATCGCTCACATCTTGCAGGCCTTCGCCGCCGATGCGCTCACGCACAAGGCCGGGCGTGACCACGCCGGACAACTGCGGCGCCAGCGTATCGAGCCACGCGGTGCCGCCCGCCAGGAGCTTGGCCTGCGGGGCACGCGCATGCAGCGCCTGCACCAGTGCCGACACCGTGCTGTCGGCATTCGGGGTCTTGGCCGCCAGCGTATCGAGCCCATCGAGCAGGAACCCCTGATAGCCCTGCGCAAGCAACGGCGCAAACACGTGATCGAGCACGTTGGCCGGCCATGTGCTGTCGCGCATCGCCTCCACCTGCTGTGTCAAATCAACGCGCGCGAGCCACAACGTGGGCGATGACTGCTTCGGGTCGAAGGTGCCGGCTGCCACCGGATCGAGCACCACCCAGTCAAAGGCCTGCAGTTCGGGGGCCGGTACATCGCGGCTGTAATAGAAGGCGATCTGCGGATCAGGGCTGGTGGGCTGCGCGTGCGCGACAGCAGCCCCACACGCCAACGCAACGGCACCTAGCCATGCGGACCAACGCCATTGCCGATTGCTCCTCACCGCCCGCCTGCTCTGCATCCCGATCCTCAAGCATTGATCCTGCTTCCATTGTGTCGGGCTGGCGTGCGATTGCAACGTTTCTTGGTCGCTGCACATCGCCCGTCGAGTTGTCTTGGCAACACACGGCGGGCGATGCGCAGCGAGCAGCCGACGACGGTGTCACCGGAAAACGCAGCCTAGAATGCCGACTTCACCACCCCGCCATCCACACGCAGCGCTGCACCCGTGGTGGCGGCCGACAGCGGACTGGCAACATAGGCAACCAGGTTCGCCACTTCCTGCGGCGTGGCAAAGCGCTTGATGAGCGAAGTGGGCCGCGCGGTCTCGAAGAACGTCTTCTCGAACGCTTCGAAGCTCTGGCCACCCGAAAGCTTGCCCACGAATTCATCCACGCCTTCAGACCGCGTCGGCCCTGGCAGCACCGCATTCACGGTGACGGCGGTGCCAGCGGTCACTTCGGCCAGCCCGCGCGAGAGGCCCAGCAGCGCCGTCTTCGTCACGCCGTAGTGGATCATCTCGGCCGGAATCTGCACGCCGCTCTCGCTGCTGATGAAGATGATGCGGCCCCAGTTCTGCGCCTTCATTGCACCCAGGTAGGCACGCGAGAGCCGCACGCCGCTCATCACGTTGACGTTGAAGAAGCGCTGCCATTCGGCATCGTCAATCTCTTCAAATGGCTTGGGGTCGAAGATGCCGAGGTTGTTGACGAGCACGTCGACCTTGGGATAACGGGCGAGCAGTGCCGCCACCTGTTCGGGGGCAGACAAATCTCCGGCAAAGGACTCGACTTGGGCGTCAGGCACCTCGGCACGTAGGCGGCTGATGGCATCGGCCACCGAGGCTTCGGTACGGCCGTTGACGATGACGCGGGCGCCTTCGGCAGCCAGTGCTACAGCAATGGCATGACCGATGCCCTTGGTGGAGCCGGTGACGAGGGCAAGCTTGTTCTGAAGGTGGAGGTTCATGGCAATAGAAAAGGGAATTTGGAGGAGAACGAGCACGTCACGCCACTTGGGTTGAACCCGCTGCGGCCCTGACGTTTCAACCATGATACGAACCACCGCACCCCTTGGCAGCCGCAATCGTTTTGCAGCGATATCCAATGTGATTTGACGATCGGCCTTGGTGTCGATCCCGGCTTGACGGCCTGGGCAAGCGCCGATTAGTGTGCAATGAAGCACGCTCCGCGTTACGGGAACGCATGGCGCGCCTTACAAGCCGGATCACCGGCAGAACGGGGAGCATCACCATGAACACCGACGTACAAACTCCACCAGAGGCCACCGCCATGGGCGGCGGCACGGGCGAAGGCGCCTATCAGGTCGACACCATGGATCGCGACACCAACGTCGGCCGACTCGTGCATCGGGTCCGGCATGCGCTGGTGACGCATATCGATAGTGCACTGGCATCGATTGATCTGACCGCCGCGCAGTGGATGGTGGTCATCTATCTGGCCGAAGACCTGGCGACCACACCGGCCGAACTCTCGCGCCTGCTGCACTACGATCCGGGTGCGATGACGCGGCTGATCGATCGGCTCGAGAAGAAGAACATCGTGAAGCGTGCACCGAGCGATGCCGATCGCCGTTCGGTGGTGGTCACGCTCACGGAGCAAGGCCGCGCGCTGTATCCGGAGATCCGGCCCTTGATCATCGATGTGCTGAACCACTTGCTGCGCGGGTTCTCGCAAACCGAGGTCAAGCAACTGGAAAACCTGCTGCTGCGCGTACTGCACAACGCCTGAGCGCGCTGCGCACAGCAAACGGCAGGACGGGTCAGCCGACGGTGCTATCGGCGCGGAGTTGGTCGCGCTGGCTGCGCAGTTCGGCCAGCGCTGCGGGGGCATCAGCCGGAATCGCGCCGGCCTGCGCCAGCGCCGCCTCAAGCACGCGCGCGCGCTCGGCAATCGCGGCCTGCTCCACCGTCAGCGCCGCGCCCTTGATCCGGTGCGCCACGTAGCGCGCTGCGGTCGGGTCGCGCGCATCCAGCGCGTGGGCCAGGCTTTCCAGATCGTCATCCAGCGAATCCAGATAGATCGACCAGAGATCGCGGTCTTCCCCAGCCAGGGCGGGTGTGACCGCGCGCAGCGTGTTCTGGCTGTCGTCGCTGCCGGCGACATCGCACCATAGATCGATCATGTCGCGCAGCGCATCCAGGCGGATGGGCTTGGTCAGCATGCCGTCCATGCCGCTTTCCATCACGCGCTGCTGGTGCTCCTCATCCACCGCGGCGGAAATGGCGAGGATGGGCGTATGCGTGCCGGCACCGGCCTCGCGCGAGCGAATGCGCGCCGTGACCGCATAGCCGTCAATATCCGGCAGGTAGCAGTCCATCAGGATGAGATCGAACGTCTGCGCCGCAGCCTTCTCCAGGGCCTGCGCGCCGTCAGCGGCGAGTTCGACATCGCAGCCGAGCGTGTGCAATTGGTCTTCGATCACCATCAGGTTGGTGGGTTGATCGTCGACCACGAGCACGCGCGGGCGCGGCTTGCCGGTTTGCGCTGTCACCGACACCGTCTGAGGCGGCGCCGTTTGCGGCTCGGCATCGGGCAACCCGACAGGTTCGGGCGCGATCGTGGTGGTGCGCGCATCGGTAACGGGGCGTGCCGCCGCGGCTTGCGCCTCCTCCATGGTCGCCACCTCGGCTGGCAGGATGACGGTAAAGACCGTGCCCGCCCCCGGCGTGCTCTGCACTTCGATCCTGCCGCGCATCAGGCGCACGAGTTCGCGAGAAATGGACAGGCCCAGCCCCGTGCCGCCAAAGCGCCGCGTGGTGCTGGAGTCAGCCTGCTGGAACGCTTTGAAGATGGTGCGCTGATCTTTCTGCGCAATGCCGACGCCCGTATCGGCCACGTCGATCGTGAGCGTACTCGCCGCGCCCCGCTTGGCTGCCGGCACGTAGGACATGCGTACCGTCACCCCGCCGTGCTCGGTGAACTTGACCGCGTTGGACAACAGGTTCAGCAGGATCTGCCGCGTGCGTGTCGGATCGATCCGCAGACACAGAGACGGATCGACACCGCTCATGAACGTGAGCGCCAGACCCTTGCGTTCGGCACGCCAGCGCACCACGTCCAGGGCATCGTTGATCCAAGGCAGGATCGGCGTGGGCAGCAGTTCAAGCTCGACCCGCTGGGCTTCCAGCTTGGAGATGTCGAGCACGTCATCCAGCAGCACCAGCAGCGTCTGCGAGGCGGTGGTCGCCACATCGGTCAGGCGCTTCTGCCTATCGTCAAGCGGCGTGCGCTGCAGCAGCTCGACCGATGAGAGGATGGCATTCATCGGCGTGCGGATCTCGTGGCTCATTACGGCCAGGAAACGGGTCTTCTCGCGTTCACTGCGTTCGGCGCGTTGGCGCTGCACCCGCGCACGCCATGCCAGAAAGAGGATGCCGGCAATCGCTGCGGCCACCAGGGCCAGCTCGCGCGCCCGATAGCGCAGGATCGAGCCGTAGGAAGGCGCGCCATAGTCCACAACTTCGAGCCAGTGGCGCTCAAAGACGTCGGTGTCCGCCGCGGTGAGCGAATGTAGCGACTTGTCCAGAATCGAGCGCAGCAGCGGCTGGTCCGTGCGCACGCCCATGAACAGCGGCACCGGCAGATCCGTGAGTACACCCGAGACATGCAGCGCGTTGGCAAAGCGCCGGCGCAACAGCGGCTCGGCGGCGTAGTTGGTGGCGGCGGCAACGTCGGCCGAGCCATCGGCGACGGCCTGCAGGGCCGCATCCGTCGAATCAAACAGCAGCAGGTGCGCACGAGGCAGCTTCTCGCGCATGAGGATCTCGGTAGCGCCGCCGCCGATGATCGCCACCGTCATGCCGTCCAGTTCATTCAGATGGAAGATCGTGCGCTGCGAGGCGCGCGCCACCGCCAGCGTGGCCCCCATGAAATATTGGTCGGTCAACAGCAACTGCTGTTTGAGCGAATCAGACGCAGCGAGCGTGGAGAGACTCGGCAGCAGGTCGACTTCGCCCTTGAGAAACGCGTTGCGGCTTTGGGCCCAGTTGTTGATCGGCACCGGCTCGAAACGCAATCCGCTGACACGGCTAATCGCATCGAGATAACTGGACGCCAGCCCTTGCGGCTTGCCCTGCTCGATATACTCAAAGGGTTTCCAATTCTCCCGGTATGCAACCCGCACAACCGGATGCTGCGCAATCCAGGCCCGCTCTTGCGGGGTGAACTGGGGTGTTTGCTGCGCAGCAGCCAAGAGCGGCCAGCCGGCAACCACCAGAGCGCAAGCGGTGAGGCAGCGTGCAAGGCGCCGCCGCAAGCTCACTGCCCCTCCAACTCGTGCTTGATCTTGAAAAGTTCGGTATCGGTACGGATGCCCAGCTTGCGATAGGCGGACTGCTTCTGCGAGCTGATGGTCTTGATGCTGCGCGCGAACTTCTCGGCAATATCGGACACGGACATGCCGTCCAGACAGCAGCGCAGCACTTCGCGCTCACGCGGACTCAGTTCGGGGCGGTCCACCAGTGCGGAGAGCTGGTTGCCATCCACTGCGGATGTCGGGGCCGGCGCGTCGGCGGCCAGCGCATCGCGCTCCATCTCGGCAGCCAGCGTGGCATTCAGGCGCTTGCCACCCGCCGCCACGGTGCGGATGGCCCGCACCAGTTCCGACAGTTCTTCTTCCTTGCCCACAAAACCGCGTGCACCGGCGTGCATCACCAGCCCGACCGTCGCTTTGTTGTGA
>NZ_JAELUI010000528.1 GCF_016429285.1 Ralstonia sp. ASV6 | reverse complement strand
TCCGAGAACGACCGCAAGTGCATGTACAAGCTGAAGAAGGTCAGCCGACTGTCCTTGGGGAACTCCATGACGTGGCGCACGAGCACGAAACTGGTGCTGTATGGCGAATCAATGACGGGGTCGTCATTGGATGCCTGCACTTGACTGACGGGGTAGTGCCGGTCCAGTCGATAGGCAATCACCTCACCATCAGCCAAGCAGCGCACACCGTGTTCCAGGTCCAGTTTCTGTCCTGCCCCGGTCTCACTGATGTGGATGCCACCGTGCCACATGCCCTTATTGCTGACCCCGTAGCCGCCCGACGGCTCATTCCTGAGTAGCGTGAGGAACTCGTGTT
>NZ_JAELUI010000527.1 GCF_016429285.1 Ralstonia sp. ASV6 | reverse complement strand
GCCCCACACCTTGCCGTGCGTGCGCCGCCGCCACGAAGAAGTGGTCGATGTAGCCGTTCACCTGTAGATCGGCATAGCCCACGGGTTGCCCATCGATCTCGGCCACGAAGGGCTCGATACGGCGGATGCGTTCGGCCCACTGCGCGGTGTCGTAGTCAACGGGGGCCCAGGCTTCGATTTGCTCCGGGCTGTAGCGCCCGGCGGCGATTTCATGCACGGCAGAGTGGAAGATGGCGTGCAGGGCGAGCTCGTCGCCGGGTTCAAAGGCGCGGATCAGCGTGGGGCGATGCTGCAACGGTGTGTTCATGCTCATTGACCTGCATACGGCAAATCCATCGACGCTAACACGTCCTTGATG
>NZ_JAELUI010000526.1 GCF_016429285.1 Ralstonia sp. ASV6 | reverse complement strand
AGGAGCTTGCGTTGTCCTGCTTGCCACCGCTGGAGCTGCTGCTCGACGAGCTGCCATTGCCAGACGACGAGCCACCGCCGCTGGACGAACCGCTGCCGCTCGAGGAACCCGCGTCATCGGGCTTGCCGCCGCTGGAGCTGCTGCTCGAGGAACTGCCGTTACCCGATGACGAGCCACTGCCGCTCGACGAACTCACATCATCCGGCTTGCCGCCGCTGGAGCTGCTGCTCGACGAACCGCCATTGCCAGACGACGAGCCACCGCCGCTGGACGAACCGCTGCCGCTCGAGGAACCCGCGTCATCGGGCTTGCCACCACTGGAGCTGCCGCTCGAGGAACTGCCATTGCCAGACGACGAGCCACTG
>NZ_JAELUI010000525.1 GCF_016429285.1 Ralstonia sp. ASV6 | reverse complement strand
GTTAATACCGTGTGGCAGGCCATGAAGGGGAGCAATTTAGCTCCCAAAAAAATGGTCATTTGTTACAGTACTTTCCTGGTTATGGGCTTTGGACTTTGAGTTCCAGGCTTGGGATAGCGACCTGGTCAACCTTCTGCCATGGCATTTTGTACATTCAGGTGCTTCGAATATAGCATTCTACACGGGGCGGTCGGTCGGTGAGTCGTATTCGTCGGTATATCGACAATGTCGCATCAGACCCTTTGGTGCCCTGTATGTAGTTAAGCCTTTGGCCAATAATGGCAGCTCGCTATATTCCTGTCTGGTTACACAGTACTACGTACGCGCAGAATCATGGCAAATCTCGCATTGCTTTCTTTACCGAATTACGAAGAGTGGG
>NZ_JAELUI010000054.1 GCF_016429285.1 Ralstonia sp. ASV6 | reverse complement strand
CGCCGCTACCTGGGGCCTGCTGCTGACGGGCAAGTTGGTCGCCACGCACAACGAAGCCGGGCTGTCGAAGGCGCTCACGCGCATCATCGGCAAGAGCGGCGAGCCGTTGATCCGCAAGGGCGTGGACATGGCGATGCGCCTGATGGGCGAGCAGTTCGTCACCGGCGAGACGATTTCCGAAGCGCTGGCCAATGCGCGCAAGTTCGAGGCCGAAGGCTTCCGCTATTCCTACGACATGCTCGGCGAGGCCGCCATGACGGAGGAAGACGCACAGCGCTACCTCGCGTCGTACGAGCAGGCCATCCGCGCGATCGGGCAGGCCTCGGGCGGGCGCGGCATCTATGAAGGGCCGGGCATCTCGATCAAGCTGTCGGCGCTGCACCCGCGCTACAGCCGCGCGCAGTACGACCGCACGATCAACGAGCTGTACCCGCGCGTGAAGGCGCTGGCCATGCTGGCCCGTGAGTACGACATCGGCATCAACATCGACGCGGAAGAGGCCGACCGCCTGGAGCTGTCGCTCGACCTGCTGGAGCGCCTGTGCTTCGCGCCCGAGCTGGCCGGCTGGAACGGCATCGGCTTTGTGGTGCAGGGCTATCAGAAGCGCTGCCCATTCGTGCTCGACTTCATCATCGATCTTGCCCGCCGCAGCAAGCACCGCCTGATGATCCGCCTGGTGAAGGGCGCCTACTGGGACAGCGAGGTCAAGCGCGCCCAGGTCGACGGCCTGGAGGGCTACCCGGTCTACACGCGCAAGGTCTACACCGATGTGTCGTACCTGGCTTGCGCCCGCAAGCTGCTGGCCGTACCGGACGCGATCTTCCCGCAGTTCGCTACGCACAACGCGCACACGCTGGCCGCGATCTATCAGATGGCGGGCCAGAACTATTACCCCGGCCAATACGAATTCCAGTGCCTGCACGGCATGGGCGAGCCGCTGTACGAGCAGGTCGTCGGCAACAAGCCGGGCAAGCTGAACCGCCCGTGCCGCATCTACGCGCCGGTTGGCACGCACGAAACGCTCTTGGCTTACCTGGTGCGCCGTCTGCTGGAAAACGGCGCCAACACCTCGTTCGTGAACCGCATTGCGGACGAGTCGATTCCTCTGGACGACCTCGTCGCCGATCCGGTGGCGGTGGTGGAACGGATGCACGCCGATGAAGGGACGCTCGGCATGCCGCATCCGAAAATTCCGCTGCCGCGCCACCTCTACGGCGATGTACGCGCAAACTCGTCGGGCATTGACCTGGCGAACGAGCAGCGCCTGGCGTCGTTGTCGTCCGCCCTTCTTGCCGGCACCAGCACCGTCTGGGCTGCCGCGCCGACCATCGGCGATGCACCTTATGCAGGTGGTACGCCGCAGCCGGTGCGCAATCCTGCTGACCTGCGTGATGTGGTCGGCCACGTGACCGAGGCCACTGAGGCCGATGTTGATGCCGCACTCGCCGCCGCCGCTGCTGCCGCCCCGATCTGGCAGGCGACGCCGCCCGAAGCACGCGCCGCGCTGCTCGATCGCGCTGCCGACCTGATGGAAGGCGAGATGCAGCACCTGATGGGGCTGATCATCCGCGAGGCGGGCAAGACACTGTCCAACGCCATCGCTGAAGTGCGTGAAGCCGTGGACTTCCTGCGCTACTACGCAGCGCAAGTCCGTGGTGGCTTCTCAAACGACACGCATCGCCCGTTGGGCCCGGTGGTCTGCATCAGCCCGTGGAATTTCCCGCTGGCGATCTTCACCGGCCAGGTGAGCGCGGCGCTGGCCGCCGGTAATCCGGTGCTGGCCAAGCCCGCTGAGCAGACCCCACTGATTGCCGCCCAGGCCGTGCGCATCCTGCGCGAAGCAGGCGTGCCGGCTGGCGCTGTGCAACTGCTGCCGGGCCGCGGCGAGACCGTCGGCGCTGCGCTGGTCAAGGACGTGCGCACCAAGGGCGTGATGTTCACCGGCTCGACCGAAGTCGCGCGCATTCTGCAACGCACGCTGGCCGGTCGTCTCGATGCAAACGGCGCGCCGATCCCCCTGATTGCCGAGACCGGTGGCCAGAACGCAATGATCGTCGATTCGTCCGCGCTGGCGGAGCAGGTGGTGGCTGATGTGCTGTCGTCCGCGTTTGATTCGGCGGGCCAACGTTGCTCCGCACTGCGCGTGCTGTGTCTGCAGGACGACGTGGCCGACCGCGTGCTCGCCATGCTCAAGGGCGGCATGGCCGAACTGGCGATGGGCAATCCCGATCGCCTCGCGACCGACGTCGGCCCCGTGATCGACGCCGAAGCGCGCGACAACATCGTCGGCCACATCGAGGCCATGCGCACCAAGGGTCGGCGCGTGCATCAGGCGCCAGTGCCGGCAGCTTGCGCACACGGCACCTTCGTGCCACCGACCATCATCGAACTCGACAGCCTGTCGGACCTGACGCGCGAGATTTTCGGCCCGGTGCTGCACGTGGTGCGTTGGAAGCGCTCGGCAGACAATGCCGGCCTGACCAAGCTGATCGAGCAGATCAACGGCACGGGCTACGGCCTGACGCTGGGCATCCACACGCGCATCGACGAGACGATCGCGCACGTGGTCGACCGCGCGCATGTCGGCAACCTGTATGTGAACCGCAACATTGTCGGCGCTGTGGTGGGCGTGCAGCCGTTCGGCGGCGAGGGCCTGTCCGGCACCGGCCCGAAGGCGGGCGGCCCGCTGTATCTGCTGCGGCTGCTGTCGACGTGCCCGCAGGACGGCATGCGCACGGCGCTGTCGCTGACGGCCGGCGCTGGCACCGAAGTCGAAACCGATGCGCGTCGCGCGCTGCTGGCGCCGTTCGATGCGCTGGCCGAGTGGGCAGGCAAGAAGTCGCCCGTGGCGCAGTCCGCCAACCTTGCCGCGCTGTGCGAACGCCTGGCGGCTGCCACGGCAACCGGTGCCACGGCAACGCTGCCGGGCCCGACCGGCGAGCGCAACACTTACACGCTGCTGCCGCGTGAAGCCGTGTTGTGTGTGGCAGTGGATCCGGCCGACTGGCTGCGCCAACTGGCCGCTGTGCTGGCGGTCGGCAGCATGGCCGTGGTGCTGGAAAACCCTGCTGTGGAAGCCGTGTTGCGGGAGTTGCCGCCGGCAGTACAATCGCGCGTCCGTGTGGTGCCGGCCCTGGATGGGGCCGAGTTCGACGCGGTGCTGCACCATGGCGACTCGGACCATCTGCGCGCCATCTGCGAAGGGCTGGCACGACGCACCGGCCCGATCGTGGGGGTGCAAGGCCTGCCGCACGGCGGGGAAGGGCTGGCGCTGGAGCGCCTGCTGATCGAGCGTTCGCTGTCGGTCAATACGGCCGCGGCGGGTGGCAACGCCAGCCTGATGACCATCGGCTGACGGGGAGCACGAGCAGGATTCGCAGCACCATCCGCACGACGCGTAACGGATGGAGCGCGAAGCGGGAGGAGGGCGATGGTGATCCCGTCGCGCTATTGATCCAAATTGCGTTTGAACTAGGAGACGCACAAATGAAATTGAAGCAACTGTGTCTGGCCGCCGCACTGTGCGCGCTGGGTGGTGCCGCATCGGCCCAGGAAGTCATCAAGCTGGGCTTTGCGGCCCCGATGTCCGGTCCGCAAGCGCAATACGGCACGGACATGAAGAACGGTGCGACCCTGGCCATTGAAGAGTTCAATGCCACGCACCCGAAGATCGCCGGCAAGGAAGTCAAGTTCCAGCTCATGGCCGAAGACGACCAGGCTGACCCGAAGACGGGCACTGCTGTCGCGCAGAAGCTGGTGGATAGCGGCATCAAGGGCATGCTCGGCCACTTCAACTCGGGCACCAGCATCCCGGCGTCGCGCGTGTACAACCAGGCCGGCATCGCGCAGATCGCCATGGCGACGGCCCCGGAATACACCAAGCAAGGCTACAAGACGACCTTCCGCATGATGACCTCCGACACCCAGCAGGGTTCGGTGGTCGGCGTGTTCGCCGTCAAGAAGCTGGGCTACAAGAACATCGCCATCATTGACGACCGCACCGCCTACGGCCAAGGTCTGGCTGACGAGTTCGAGAAGGCCGCCAAGGCTGCCGGCGCCACCATCGTGCGTCGTGAGTACACCAACGACAAGGCCAGCGACTTCAAGGCCATCCTGACGCAGATCAAGAGCAAGAACCCGGACGCCGTGTTCTACGGTGGCGCCGAAGGCCAATCGGCTCCGCTGCTCAAGCAGATGCGCGAACTGGGCATCAAGTCCACGCTGATGTCGGGCGAAATGTCCAAGACCGACGACTTCATCAAGCTGGCCGGCCCGCAAGCAGCCGAAGGCATGGTGGCATCGCTGGCTGGCCTGCCACTGGAGCAGATGCCGGGCGGCGCTGGCTACAAGCAGCGCTATGAGAAGCGCTTCGGCACGCCGGTGCAGACGTACTCGCCGTACGCCTACGACGGCGCGATGGCCCTGATGAAGGCAATGGTTGCAGCCGGCTCGTCCGATCCGCAGAAGTACCTGCCGATCCTGGCCGCCACCAACTCGCAAGGCGTGACCGCCAAGCACTACGCCTACGACGACAAGGGCGACCTGAAGGACGGCGGCATCACCGTCTACAAGGTCACCAACGGCAAGTGGGCACCACTGGAAAGCGTCGGCGGCAAGTAAGCCAACCGACCGGCTTTCCGCCGGTTGCGTGATAGAAACCGCCCTCCGGGGCGGTTTTTTTTGTCCGGCGCCGGCTGACACAAACACACCAATTCCGCGAATTTCTTCAAACCGCTTTGATCTGGTGCCAAATATCGCATAACGCGATCTCATCGCGTGTCAGTGCTTGGCCGACTTTCCCGTTTGGGTGCTTCGGGTACCATGTCGCCCATGACAGGACTTCACGATCTCTTCCCTTCGTGGCCTCCCACTCCGGGTGGCCTGTTCTGGATCGGGCTGGCGCTGGTGGGTGCAGCGCTGTGCGGCGAGTTTGCGCGCGTGGCGCTCAAGCTGCCGCGCATCGTCGGCTATGCGGTGGCGGGGCTGGCGGCCGGGGTGCTCGGCCGCCCGCTGATCGACGCTGACATGCTCGACCAGACCCACATCCTGATCGAGATGGCGTTGGCGCTGGCGCTGTTCGAGCTGGGGCATCGGCTCTCGTTCGAGTGGCTGCGCGCCAACCGCTGGCTGCTGCTCACCAGTGGCTTCGAAAGTTTGCTGACCTGGGGGCTCGTCACCTGGGTGCTGCAACTATTTGGCGTGGCAACACCGGTGGCGGTGGCGGCCGGTGCGATTGCGGTGGCGACCTCGCCCACGGTGCTGCTACAACTGAAGAACGAACTGCGCGCCGAAGGCCAGGTGACCGAACGGTTGCTTTCGCTGGGTGCACTCAACAGTATCTACGCCAGCGTGCTGGTGCCACTCACCGCCGGCTGGCTGCACAGCGAATACGGTCACTGGGCCGCCGCGCTGATCCACCCGCTCTATCTGCTGGCAGGCTCTGTGCTACTCGCTTGGGTGGTCGGCAAGGCTGGCCATGCGTTGTATCACCGCATGGCGGGTGACGATCACTACGCGTTCCTGGTGCTGGTGGGCCTGGTGTTGTTTGCACTGGCGATGGCCAAGCTGCTGAAGCTGTCGGTGCCGCTGACGCTGTTGCTGGCGGGCGTGGTGTTCAAGCACCAGGACGCGCATCCGCGTGTGTGGCCGTCGCACTTTGGCAGCGCGGGCAGCATCCTGATTGTGGTGATGATTGTGTCGCTTGGGTTGCCGATCACCGCATCGGACTGGGCAATCGGCGGGGTGGCGGCAGTGGCGCTCGTGCTGGCGCGCTTCGCTGCCAAGCTGGCGGGTGCTACGGCGCTGGGCTCGTTCTCGGGGCTGTCGATGCGCCAGAGCGTGGCCCTGGGCCTGGCGCTGGGGCCGATGTCGGGATTGTCATGGTTGCTGATGCACGATACGGCAGCGCTGTATCCGCAGACCGGCGCACCGCTGGCAGCCATCATCCTGTGCACGCTGGCGATCCAGCAGATTGCTGCGCCCATCCTGACCGCGCGGTCGCTGCGCTGGGCCGGTGAGGTGCGTCAGGACAACGACAATCGCTAAGAGGTAGGCATGTCGCTCGAACCGTTCTCGAAATCCGAAGCCCTGACGTTTGGCGTCGAGCTGGAGCTGCAGCTTGTCAACCGTCACGACTACGACCTCGCCTCGGCATCGCCTGACCTCCTGCGCATGCTCAAGGGCAAGGAGTACCCCGGCGACATCAAGCCGGAGATCACCGACTCGATGATCGAGATCTCCACCGGCATCTGCCATAGCCACGATGAAGCACTATGGCAGTTGCGCGAGATGCGCGACCGCATGGCCGAAGCGGCCACGGCGCTGAACATCGGCATCTGCGGCGGCGGCACCCATCCGTTCCAGCAGTGGAGTCAGCGCACGATCTCGCAGTCGCCGCGCTACCAGTACATCTCGGAGCTGTACGGTTACCTCGCCAAGCAGTTCACCGTGTTCGGGCAGCATGTGCACATCGGCTGTCCGAGCCCGGACGACGCGCTGTACCTGCTGCATGCCATGTCGCGCTACGTACCGCACTTCATTGCGTTGGCAGCGTCGTCGCCGCTCGTGCAAGGCGTGGATACGGGGTTTGCTTCGGCACGCATGAACTCCGTCAGCGCCTTCCCGATGTCGGGCCGTGCGCCGTTCGTGCTCACCTGGGACGCCTTCGAGACGTACTTCGAGAAGATGCGCGCCACCGGCGTGATCGAGAGCATGAAGGACTTCTACTGGGACATCCGTCCCAAGCCCGAATTCGGCACCATCGAAGTCCGCGTGATGGACACCCCGCTGACGGTCGAGCGCGCCGCCGCCATTGCTGCCTATATTCAGGCGCTGGGCCGCTGGCTGCTGTTGGAGCGCCCGTTTACGCCGGTAGAAGATGACTACCTCGTCTACACCTTCAACCGCTTTCAGGCGTGCCGCTTCGGGTTGGTGGGCGAATATGTGGATCCGGCCACCGGCAACCGTGGCGCGCTGGCCGATCACATCCTGGAAACCAGCAAGGTGCTGTCACAGCATGCCGAAGCGCTGTCGTCCGAAGGTGCGCTCGACATGGTGCGGGAGGTGGTGGAAGGGCGCGATACGGATGCCGAGTGGATCCGCAAAGCCCAAAACGAAACCCGCAACCTGCACGAGACCGTGCGACGTGGTTGCGGGCGTTGGACGCAGGCAGCGACGCAGCCTGCGTAGTCAGCGACGCATCAGTGGGCGGGGCGCACCGCCAGCACACGGCGCGCAAACACCCAGCAGATCAGCGCGAACACGATCAGCCCCAGCCATTGCGCGGCGCCTTCAAACGAAGCGCCGACAATCGCCAGCGGCGCCTCGCTGCCAGTGGCACCGATGATGGCGGCCATCAGCACGCCCACCAGGCTTTCGCCCACAATCAGGCCCGAGGCCAGCAGCACGCCGTGGCGGTTCGGCACTTCTGCGTAGCGCTCGTATGGCACGCCGGCAGCCTGGGCGCGCTTGGCGAGAATCTTCTCGATGACCCACGCCAGCACCGCACCGATCACCAACGGCGCGCTCACGGTCGGCGGCAGGTAGATGCCGATGCCCACAGCCAGCACCGGCAGTCGTGCTGCACCGCCGCGCCGCTTGAGCCCCCAGTCGATGGCGATGAGGATGGCACCGATGATGGTGCCGGCAATCACCATGTTCCATTCAAGCTTGTGCGTGAAGATGCCGGTAGCAATGGCCGTCATTAGCGTGGCTTGCGGTGCGGACAGCGCCTGCGCGGCGTCCATGCCCGCACGCGGCAGCGCACCCGGGAAGCCATACGCGTTGTAGAGCAACTCCAGCACCGGCGAGATGACCGCCGCACCCGCCACGCAGCCAACCAGCAGCGCGACCTGCTGGCGCCAGGGCGTGGCCCCGACCAGCCAGCCGGTCTTCAGATCCTGCAGGTTGTCATTGGAGATGGTCGCCACCGCCACCACAGCCGAGGTCGTGAAGATCGCCAGCGCAATGCCCAGCTTGCTGGCCTCGGGCGAACCCACGATGCCGTTGTCTGCGCCCACGGCCAACAGCAGCAGGGACACCAGCGTGATGGCGATCATGCCGATCCCCGAGATCGGGCTTGAGGACGAACCGATCAGCCCGGCCATGTAACCGCACGCCGCCGCCACCAGAAAGCCGAACACCACCGCAAACACTACCGCGCAGGCAATCAGCGTCCAGCGCGAGCCGGCCGACAGCATGGTCGGCGCCAGGAAGGCCGCAAAGGTGATGACCAGCACCACCACCATTGCCAGCGTGACCAGCAGAATCCAGCGCGGCGCCATGTCCTGCTCGGTGCGCTGGCGGGCGTCGCCCTGTGGGCGCAGGCTGCCGAACGAGCGCTTGATGCCTTGCACCACCGGGCCGATCAGCGTGCCCAGCGTCCACACGGCCGCCACCGCAATCACGCCCGCACCGATGAAGCGCACCTGTGTGCGCCAGACGTCGGCGCCAAAGGCGGCAAGCGCCTTGCCCTCTGGCATCGGCGTAATGGCCGTCAAATACGGCACGGCAATGCCCCAGGCGATCACCAGACCCACCAGCATGGCCAGCCCGCCCATCAGGCCGATCAGGTAACCGGCTCCCAGCAGTGCCGTTGAAAAGCCCAGTGGCAGGCGCACCACCGAGGCGCCGGCGGCAAACCACCAGCTCGCGCCTTCGCCCAGCACGCGCAGGCCACTGGTCGCAAACGCAACGATGGCCGCAACGATGCCGCCCGCAGCAAGATCGCGCATGCCGGTGGCCGCGGGCACGGCGTCGCCATTGGCCGCCTGTGTGCCGTCGGTGGTCTGGCCGCTGCCCACGCGAAGGATCTCCGCCGCGGCCACGCCTTCGGGGTAGGGCAGATCGCTCTGCACCACCATCGCATGACGCAGCGGGATCGTGAACACCACGCCCAGCATGCCGCCGGCCATGCACACGCCAAACGTCTGCCAGAACGGAAAGCCCTGCCAGTGGCCGATCATCACCAGCCCCGGCAGTACGAAGATGATGGAGGACAGCGTGCCGGCCGCAGAGGCCTGCGTCTGCACCATGTTGTTCTCGAGGATGTTGGTGCTGCCGAGCATGCGCAGCACGGCCATCGAGATCACGGCAGCGGGAATCGCCGACGAAAAGGTCAGGCCGACTTTAAGGCCCAGATATACGTTGGACGCGGTAAAGATCACGGTGATGATGGCACCGAGGATCATGCCGCGCAGCGTCAGCTCTGGCAGGGTCGCTGCCGGTGCGTGCTTGAGAGAATGAGGAGATTGCATCCTGCGGGTCTCCGATGAGGGTTTTTGTGGCCCGGATTATAGGAGGGGCAGGATGCAGTGGCTCGTGCGTTTTTGTTTTGTGCTTCCTCTAATTTTCTGATTGTGGCGCATCCCGGTGCCGTCGCTCCCGGGGCGAAAGGGGTGCCGGCCACCAAGGTCAGAACATCAACTCAGCACTCCACAATATTCACAGCCAACCCACCCCGCGCCGTTTCCTTGTACTTGGTCTTCATGTCCGCCCCGGTTTCCCGCATCGTCTTGATCACGGAATCGAGCGACACGTAGTGCGTGCCATCCCCGCGCAGTGCCATGCGCGCGGCGTTCACCGCCTTCACGGAAGCCATTGCATTGCGCTCGATACAGGGAATCTGCACCAGTCCGCCCACTGGGTCGCACGTCAGACCGAGGTTGTGCTCCATACCGATTTCGGCAGCGTTTTCAACCTGCGCCGGCGTACCCCCCAGCACCGCCGCCAGCGCCCCTGCGGCCATCGAACACGCCACGCCCACTTCACCCTGGCACCCGACCTCGGCACCGGAGATCGACGCGTTCATCTTGTAGAGCATGCCGATCGCGCCAGCCGTGAGCAGAAAATCCACAATACCGTTGTCGTTCGCACCGGGCACAAAGCGGTCGTAGTAGTGCATCACCGCCGGGATGATGCCCGCCGCACCGTTGGTCGGCGCCGTCACCACACGCCCACCTGCAGCGTTCTCTTCGTTGACGGCGATGGCGTACAGGTTCACCCAGTCGATCACCGACAGCGGGTCGGACAGTGTGCGCTCTGCCTGCCCCGTGAGCCGTGAATACAACTCAGCCGCGCGACGGCGCACGTGGAACGGCCCAGGCAGCTCCCCTTCGGTGCGGCAACCGCGCGCTACGCATGCCTGCATCACGTGCCAGATGTTGAGCAGACCAGCACGTACCTCGGCTTCGGTGCGCCAGGTCAGTTCGTTTTCCAGCATCAGGCGGGCGATCGATTTACCCGTCGATTCGCACATCGCGAGCAGTTCTTTGCCGCTGCGGAACGGGTGCGGCAGTTGGTCATGCGCCGACAATACTTGCGTATTCGCCGCACCGGCCGTGACGACAAAGCCACCACCCACTGACAGATACCGCGCCTCACGCAGCCGCTCACCAGCCGAATCGAAAGCGTGGAACTTCATGCCGTTCGGGTGCTCGGCCATTGCCTCGCGTCGGTAGAACGCGATGTGCTCCTTCTCGGTAAAGCGCACCGCGTGACGGCCCAGCAGCGTCAGCGACTGCGCAGCGCGCAGCGCGGCCAGCTTGGTGTCGATGGTGTCGGGATCGATGGTGTCCGGCGCCTCGCCCATCAAGCCGAGGATCACGCCGCGATCCGTGCCGTGGCCCTTGCCGGTGGCACCGAGCGAGCCGTACAGCTCCACGCGCACGCTGGCCACTTGTGGCATCAGCCCATCGGCTTCGAGGCCGGAAGCAAACATCAGCGCGGCACGCATGGGGCCGACGGTGTGCGAGCTGGACGGGCCGATGCCAATCTTGAAGAGGTCGAAAACAGAAACAGCCATGGGGTAAGGCTCCGGGGGGCGTTAAAGAGGGCAAGTCGGCTTGTGGCCACTTGCGCCGGGTGGTTGTGTGCCCGTTGTCACCGGCAATGATGCGCCGATCAGCGTGCCGCGCACAGCGCCAGCCAATCGGGCGCAGTGGCGGCTAGCCGTTCGGCCAGCGGGCGGTAGTTCGGGTCTAGTCGCGCGGCCTGCCAGTAGAGCGTGCCGGCGCTCTTCGGCTCCCACGTACCGGAGAAGCCGGGCAGGCCCGCATCGGCGCGCTTCTTGTCGAACGCGACGTGCGAGTGGACGTATTCCTCATGCGTGCGGCTGCCGTCCGCATACGGCACGAGCCAGTCGATGGCGGCAGCGAGCGTGGCGCCGTTGCGCGCCCGCTCGCGCAGCCAATGCTGGCCGAATGGCTGCACGGCAATCGCGGCCATGGTCAGCGGCTCCAGATCGTAGACAACGTAGTGCAGCGCATCGCGGTCTTCAAAGTCCTCCACCGAGCCGTCGGGGCGAACGTTGTTGGCAAGCTGCTGCAGGAATAGGCGATGTGTCTGTTCGATCAGCGCGTGGTCACCCAGCGCGGCGGCCGACATCGCCATCAGCTTGATGCGGTGGCTCTGCCAGTTGTTGATCCACGTGTGGGACAGCGGCTGGCGAGCCGCCTCCGTGCGCGAGATGTAGCCCTCGGCCAGCGCACGCAGGAAGCGTTGCGTCTCTTCACGCGTGCCCGGCGTCAGGCCGTCGCGCGCGAGCGTGTAGGTCTGGATCAACGCATCGAACTTGGTTTCGTCGATCGGGTTGAAGCTCGGCACGTAGGTGCCGACCCACGCGTGCAGGAAGATGTCGACCTGCTCGGCGAAGCGCTTGTCGCTGGTGAGGCGCCAGGCCAGCGCGGCATCGCGCATCACGGGAAAATCACGCGCGGCGACAACGGATTCATCGTAGATGCCCTGGTGCGGCAGCGTGCCTTCGGTATGCAGGCGCGGCAGCGGATGCGGAGTCTGCCCAAGATGCTGCGTCGCGCGGGCGATCAGTTTGGCGGCAGCGGGGTCACCGGACTGCGCAGGCGAAACGCTGCACCAGTCGCGCACCGAACCTATCGGGCCATGTGCACCGGCATACACAGATGCAGCAGCTCCCGCTTGTGTCGGCGAGCACGCACCGCACACCGCAACAGCGGCAGCACAGGCAAGCTGGCGAAGGAGCGGGGCGCGGTGGAGCATCGGCATGGAAGGGCCTCATCGATCAGGTGAACGGTCGTCACCTGACTTGGCGAGGCGCCTGAAAGCGTCGGTTGTGAGAACGGGTGACAGCGATTGCGCCCAGTGACATGTGACGCGGCAACCGGCTAGAGCACCGGTTGCCGCGTCACCTCAGGCCCGTCTTCAGTCTTGCGCGTACTCGCTCATCGGCACGCAGGCGCAGAACAGGTTGCGGTCACCGTAGACGTTGTCTGCACGGCCGACCGGTGGCCAGTACTTGCGCGCGCGCAGCGATGCCACCGGGTAGGCGGCCTGCTCGCGCGTGTACTTGTGCTGCCAGTCATCGGCCATCACCACGTTGGCGGTGTGCGGCGCGTGCTTGAGGGGGTTGTCTTCGCGGTCGAATTCGCCCGAGATCACCTTGTCGACTTCGCCGCGGATGGCGATCATCGCGTCGATGAAGCGGTCGAGTTCCACCTTCGGCTCGCTCTCGGTCGGCTCGATCATCAGCGTGCCCGGCACCGGGAAGCTCATCGTCGGTGCGTGGAAGCCGAAGTCCATCAGGCGCTTGGCGATGTCTTCGTTGCTGATGCCCGATTCCTTCTGCAGCGGACGGATGTCGAGAATGCACTCGTGCGCCACGAGGTCGTGCGCCCCCGTGTACAGCACCGGGTAGTACGGCGAGAGCCGCTTGGCGACATAGTTGGCCGACAGGATGGCCGTCTCGGTCGCAGCCGTCAGGCCCGCCGCGCCCATCATGGCGATGTACATCCACGAGATCGGCAGGATCGACGCCGAACCGAACGCGGCGGCCGACACGTTGCCGATGTTCTGGCTGGCATCTTCCCCCGATGCTGCGCGACCCGGCAGGAACGGCGCCAAGTGCGCACCCACAGCCACCGGACCAACGCCTGGGCCGCCACCGCCGTGCGGAATGCAGAACGTCTTGTGCAGGTTCAGGTGCGAGACATCGCCGCCGAAGTGGCCCGGTGCGGCGGTGCCGACCATCGCGTTCATGTTGGCGCCATCCACGTACACTTGGCCGCCGTGGCTGTGCACGATCTCGCACACGCGCTTCACGCCTTCCTCGAACACGCCGTGCGTGGACGGGTACGTGATCATGATCGCGGCGAGGTTCTTGCTGTGCTCGGCGGCCTTCTTCTCCAGATCGGCCAAGTCCACGTTGCCGCGCTCATCGCAGGCGACCACGACGACCTGCATGCCGGCCATCTGTGCCGACGCCGGGTTCGTGCCGTGCGCCGATGACGGGATCAGGCACACGTTGCGGTGGCCTTCGCCGCGGCTGGCGTGGTAGGCGTGGATGATCAGCAGGCCAGCGTATTCGCCTTGCGAGCCGGCGTTCGGCTGCAGGCTGATGGCGGCGTAGCCGGTGGCGGCGCACAGCATCTGTTCGAGCTGGTCGATCATCTCGCGGTAGCCCACGGTCTGGTCGGCCGGTGCAAACGGGTGGATGTTCGAGAACTCGGGCCACGTCACCGGCAGCATCTCAGCGGTGGCGTTGAGCTTCATCGTGCACGAGCCCAGCGGGATCATGGTGCGGTCCAGCGCCAGGTCCTTGTCAGCCAGGCTGCGCAGGTAGCGCAGCATTTCGTGCTCGGAGTGGTGCGCGTTGAACACCGGATGCGTGAGGTACGCACTCTGGCGCACCAGCGAAGCCGGGTAGGCATCGGCCACGCCCGCTTCGGTCTTGTCGAAATCCGGTGCGGTGGCGTGGGCCGCGTGCGCAAAGACGTCCCACAGCGCAATCACATCGGCGCGCGTGACCGTCTCGTCCAGCGAGATGCCCAGACGTGCGTCGTCGATCTGGCGCAGGTTGATGCCATGTGCCTGCGCAGCGATGTGCAGGTTGGCCGTGCGCGGGCCGGTGGCGACCGTCAGCGTGTCGAAGAAGGCATCGGCTTCCAGCGTGTAGCCGATCGCGCGCAGGCCGGCGGCCAAAGTGGCGGTCAGGCGGTGCACGCGCTGGGCGATGCGCTTCAGGCCTTGCGGGCCGTGGTACACGGCGTACATCGATGCCATCACGCCCAGCAGCACCTGTGCGGTACAGATGTTCGAGGTGGCCTTCTCGCGGCGGATGTGTTGCTCGCGCGTCTGCAGCGCGAGGCGATACGCCGGGTTGCCTTGCGCATCGACCGTCACGCCAACGAGGCGACCGGGCATCGAGCGCTTGAACGCATCGCGCACGGCCATGTAGCCGGCGTGCGGGCCACCAAAGCCGAACGGCACGCCAAAGCGCTGCGTGTTGCCGATCACCACGTCGGCGCCCCATTCGCCCGGCGCGGCCAGCAGCGTGAGCGCCAGCAAGTCAGCCGCGGCAACCACCAGACCGCCGGCAGCATGCACGGCGTCGGTCAGCGCTTGGTACGTCGCCAGATCGCCCAGCAGCGCACCGTTGGCGCCCGGGTATTGCAGCAGCACGCCAAAGGCATCGTGCTTGGCAGCGTCAGCAGCGGGGCCGGTCACCACTTGCACGCCGATCGGCTCGGCGCGCGTGCGCACGACTTCCAGCGTCTGCGGCAGCACGTCGTCGGCCACGAAGAACACGGTCGACTTCGACTTGCCGATGCGCTGCAGCAGCGTCATCGCTTCCGCAGCGGCGGTGGCTTCGTCCAGCATCGACGCGTTGGCGATATCCATCGCCGTCAGGTCGATCACCATCTGCTGGAAGTTCAGCATCGCTTCCAGGCGACCCTGCGAGATTTCCGGCTGGTACGGCGTGTAGGCCGTGTACCAGGCCGGGTTCTCGAGGATATTGCGCAGGATCACGCCCGGCGTGTGCGTGCCGTAATAGCCCTGGCCGATCAGGCTCTTGACCACGCGGTTCTGCCCAGCGATGCCGCGCAGCTTGGCCAGTGCGGCTTCTTCGGTCAGCGGCAGCGTGAATTCGCCCAGCGGCATGCCGTCTTGGCGGCGGATGGCGGGCGGGATTACGGCGTCGATCAGCGCAGCGCGGCTGGCGTAGCCCAGCGTGCTGAGCATGGCGGCCTGCTCTTGGGCAGACGGGCCAATGTGGCGGTGCGCGAAGGCGTCGCGCGCCTCCAGGTCAGCCAAGGTGGGGCGTTCGGCAGCAAGCGCCGAGGAAGCGGGGTGCGGAGCGTTCATGGCAAGGGCTCGAAATTCAGGCAAAAAGCCGATGCACGGGTCAGGCGCATCGGCTGAAGAGGCGTTACGCGCCGATCGATTTTGCGTAATCGTCAGCCGACAGCAGAGCACTCACATCGTCGATGTTGGTTGGCTTGACCTTGAACAGCCAAGCACCATAAGCGTCGCCGTTGATCGACTCGGGGGCATCGGACACAGCGGAATTCGCCTCGATGATTTCGCCCGAGACCGGTGCATAAATATCGGACGCTGCTTTGACCGACTCAACGACAGCGACCGTATCGCCAGCGGACACGGCCTTGCTAACTGCCTGCACTTCCACAAACACGATGTCGCCGAGTGCATCTTGTGCATGGTCGGTAATGCCAACGGTCAGCGTGCCGTCGGCTTCAACGCGGACCCACTCATGGGACTCGGTGTACTTCAGATCGGCGGGCAGATTGCTCATGAAAGGTTTCTCCGGAAGATTGGGATGATGGGAATTCGGGTTCAGCTGACCAGCGCCTTGCCATTGCGCACGAACGGCAGTTTAACCACAGACGCGGTCAACTTGCGGTCGCGGATCTCGACCTGCACGTCGGAGCCGATGGTCACATCCTTGGGCAGGCGGGCGAGTGCAATGGACAGCGACAGGCTCGGGCTGAACGTGCCGCTGGTGATCTCTCCATCACCAGCAGGCGTGATGACTTTCTGATGGGCGCGCAGCACGCCGCCCTTGTCGCGCAGGATCAGGCCGACGAACTGCTCACGCTGGCCGCCGGCTTGCAGCGCAGCCTTGCCGATGAAGTCGCGCTCGCTTTGCAGGTCAACCGTCCAGGCCAGGCCCGCGTCCAGCGGCGAGACATGCTCGTCCATGTCCTGCCCGTAGAGGTTCATGCCGGCTTCCAGGCGCAGCGTGTCGCGCGCGCCCAGGCCCGCCGGGCGTACACCGGCTTGCTGCAGGCGCTCCCACACGCCGGCGATCTGCGCGGCGGGCACCACCAGCTCGAAGCCGTCTTCACCGGTGTAGCCGGTGCGGGCGACCATGATTTCGCCCGCGCCATCCACGGTGACGAAGCCGGCGTTGAACGGCTTGAGCGCCTCGCCCACGGCCTGCGTGCCGGGCAGCGCGGCGTAGGTCTTGGCGCGGGCGTTTGGGCCCTGCACGGCCAGGATGCCCAGCGGCTCGGCGCCAGCGTTATTGTCGGAGCGCCGCGGCGTAATGGTCACGCTGGTGCCGGCGGCTTCGTTCTGCGCGACGATCCATTCGAGATCAGTCGGCGCGGTGCCGGCGTTCACGACCAGGCGGAACCAGTCTTCGCGGAAGAAGTAGACGATCAGGTCGTCGATCACGCCGCCCTTGGGGTTGAGCATGCAGCTGTAGAGCGCCTTGCCCGGGGTTTGCAGCTTGTCGACGTTGTTGGCGAGCAGCCCGCGCAGGAAATCGCGCACGCGCGCGCCGGTGAGGTCGACCACGCACATGTGCGAGACGTCGAAGATACCGGCGTCTTGGCGCACGGCGTGGTGTTCTTCGATCTGGGAGCCGTAGTTGACGGGCATGTCCCAGCCGCCAAAGTCGACCATGCGGGCGCCCAGCGAGCGGTGGATGGCATTGAGCGGCGTGTGTTGGAGCGTCATGGAATCTCTCGGCTGAAGCGCCGCCACTGTGGCCGGGCGCGGCGCGTTATTCGGGACCAGAAAAGCAAAAAGGCCACCCGCGCAGCCTGATGCCTCATGGTGACGCCATGAAGATGCAAGCTGCGCAGATGGCCCCTCTGTCCTTGGTACCTGAGAGATTGCGAGGCGCGGTGCACATAGCGGTGTGCGCCGGCTCGTGAGCCCCTTCGGTGGGCGCCTGCAGTGGTCGTGCAGCGCCAGCTCTCCAGAGTGCGGTCAGACGCATGTCCGGCCGATCCACCCGGTCCTGGATGCCTGAGAGTTTTCGGGTGCTACCCCTTCGGCGGCGCCTTGCCGTGTGCGGCGGGCACGCTCTCCCGGATGGATGGGCGGAATTTACGGAAGGGGGCTGGGATTGTCAATTAGGGGAGGAGAGGGGGCATTCACCCTGGGAAAACGAAAGCCCCAAAGACAACGGCCACCCCCTTGGGCATCGGCAGTCTCGCCTTGCCCCGGGTGTGACCGGTGTGCGGGTCGTTGGAAAACCGTGATCAGTTGCCGATCTGGCGGCTGACTTTATTTTCCTGCTGGTTCAGGGTGCGCTGTTCTTGCTTGGTGATGTGACCGCCATTCTGGGCGGCCATGTCGCGCTCTTCCTGGCGGATCTGGTGATCTTCCTTGTGCAAGGCCTTGGCTTGGCCCTTGGTGATTTCGCCTTCCTTCACTTCGTTGTGGATGCGCTTGTCCTGGTTGGCCAGGCGGTGGTTGACTTCAGCACGACGCGGGTGATCCTTCTGCCACTGCGTTTGTGCGAAGGCGCCGGTGGTAGCGGACAGGGCGACGGCCGTCACGGCCAGGACTTTGACGATGCGGTTCATGATTTTCCTCCGGTGGGCGGCTGACGGATTCAGCCGCTGTCCTGTCTATAACGAACCGCTTGGGCCGCAAGCTTACCGCCATCGTGTAACCATGCGTAAGCCGTGTAACGGCCGCGAGCGAAACGAGGGGCGCAAACGAATGCGGCGGCCATGTGAGGCTGTACCCTCAAAAAAAAGCGGGCGCGCGGTTGAGGCCGCGCGCCCGTTTCACTTCACATGACCACGTAGGTGACTTACCAGCCGTAGCCGGCGCCCACGCCAACGTTGTACTCAGAGCCGCCGGCGGTGGAGCCGCCAATCGTCACTGTGGCGCGCGAGCCAATCTTGCGTTGGTAACCAATCGCCAAGGCAGCCTGTCCGCGATACACACCCGTACCGACCGCCATGCGGTTATCGGTCTGAAGACCGGCCGCGCTAGCCACCATGGTGGACATGGCAGCGTTCATGGCGCCCAGGCGGTTCACCTTGGTATCCAACTGGCCCACTTGACTCTGCAGATTGCCAACGCTGCTCTGAACGTCGGCAACCTTCGCGTCTACGCGATCGAGCTGAGCCTTGTTGACGGCATCGGTGTCTTGCGTGCCAGCCATCACATTGGTAATGATGCGCTCATTCCCGAGTGAGCCGACGGACACCGTACCCGCGCGATCGGCCACCGAATTGGCGCCCAGGGCCACGCTGTTATCAGCCTTGGCCACAGCGTTCGCACCGGTTGCCGTCGAGCCTTGGCCGCTGGCTACCGCGTTGGCACCTGATGCCGTGGCGTAGTTGCCCGAGGCCAACGCATCTTCCTTCACACTAGCGTTGCCGCCAGCACCCGTACCGACAAACTTGGGGTTATCTTGGCCAATGCCACGCCCCCCATCAGCCAGCGAGAACAGGCGATTGTCCAGATTGGAGAGCGCATCGCCCACGCTGTTATGTGTCGAGCCATCAAGGAATGAATACGTCGGCGCAGTCCACACACCACCGCTAAACGACGCGCCGCCGCCAAGTGCACCAGCGACGGTATTGAGCTGGCCGAGGTTGACGGCATCCGTGGCTACCATGCCATCCGCCACATTCTGCAGCCGCACCGCCGCACCGCCATTGTTGAACGTAACGCTGGTCTTGGTGGCGTCGTCGTAGAGCACCGCATTGGCCACGTTACCGTGGTCATCAACCAGGCCTGCGTCCTTGAGCTGGCGCACGTTCACGGCATCGGTGTCATCGGTGCCGGCAGCGACATTCTTGAGCTGCGTTGCCGCGCCACCTCTGTTGAACGTCACGGTGCCCTTGCTGGCGTCGTCGTATTGCACAGCGGTGCTGGCCAGTGCGTCAACCGCGCCTTGCACGCCCTTGATCTGGCTGACGTTAGCAGCATCGGTGTCATCCGTGCCTGCCGTAACGTTGGTCAGCTTGCGGGTGATGGTGTTGCCGTCGGTATCCTTGCCCGCAAAGCTCACGTTCGCGCCGGCGGTGTCCTTGGCGACCGTGATGTCGGATGTGGCATCCGCTTGCTGCACCAGGCCGATCGAGCCGTTGCCGATCTGCGTGCTCAGGTTCGTAATGTCCGTGGTGTTCTGGCTGGTACGGCCATCCAGGTTATTCAGTGCGTCACCAACGTTGTTGAAGTCTTGCTTGGTTGCATCAGTGGTGCTGGTGGCCAGCGAGTAGGTTGGCGCAGTGATCTTGCCGTCATCGCCGACGGTCGAGCCACCACCCAGTGCATTCGACACTGCTGTTGCGTTGGAGGCGTTTAGCGTGTTGGCCGCCGCGATGTCCGAAGCGGCTTGCTCAGCCGTAGTCTTGACGCCATTGAGTTGGCCAACGTTGACGGCGTCGGTGTTGTCGACACCATCCGCCACGTTCTTGAGGTGAACCGCATCACCGCCCCTGTTGAGCGTGATGGTCGACTTGCTGGCGTCGTCGTAGATCACCGCATTGGCCACGTTACCGTGGTCATCAACAAGGCCTGCGTCCTTGAGCTGGCGCACGTTCACGGCGTCGGCGTCATCGGTGCCGGCAGCGACGTTCTTGAGCTGCGTTGCCTCGCCACCCCTGTTGAACGTCACGGTGCCCTTGCTGGCGTCGTCGTATGTAACGGCGGTGGCTTCCAGGTTGCCGACACGGCTTTGAGCTTGGTTGGCGTCGCTCGCGGCTTGCTCAGCCGTAGTCTTGACGCCATTGAGTTGGCCAACGTTGACGGCGTCGGTGTCATCCGTGCCTGCCGTAACGTTGGACAGCTTGCGGGTGATGGTGTTGCCGTCCGCGTCCTTGCCGGCTAAGTTCACAGCGTCACCATCGGTGTCTTTTGCTACGGTGATCTCAGCGCCAGCCGTGGCCTGCTGGACCATGCCGGCCGTGCCGTTGGTCAGGTTGGTGATGTTGGTGGTGTTGTTGACGATGCTGGCGGCGTTACCCTTGATCCGGTCGTCCAAGTTGCCCAGCGCGCCTGGCACGGTGGAGTACGTTGTGCCTCCCCTGCTGTCTGCGCCTAGCGTGTAGACCGGGGCAACAACTGCACCTGTCAGGCTGTTGATACGCCCACCGAGCGCGGTGAGCGTGCCATTGAGTTGATTGACGGATACGGCATCGGCTGGATTAAGGCCATTTGCGATGCCAGTAAGGCGACGATTGTCGTTGGCTCCGCTTGTGAAATCGACCACCGTGCCGGTAACGCCACGACCAATATTGATCGCCCCCCCATCGTCCGGCTGCTCAATCAGAGTTTGCGCCATCGCCCCTGGCGCGGAAAGCAATGCTGCGCTCGCGATCAGCGCGGCGCCAACTGCTCGCACAACGGAACGTCCCTTGCCGTGCCCACGTGCGGTTTCCGAAACCGCCGTCCATACGCCGGTGGCGTTGTTGCGAACAACACGATATGCCTTGTTCATGTCAATAACTCTGCAAAAGTAGAAGTGAAATTCGGTGTCGGTAGAACGGTCTATCGACGATCGCAGAGTCTGTCGAAATTGATAAATCAGTTCCGTTGACTTATGTGTGTATCGCAATAAGTTATGGAATTCATGAAATCAGAAAATTCCCATGTGGAGCCGGGTATTGTGAAGCTCACTTTATGTGAGATCGAAGATTTTATGTAATGTGCCATTGGTAAACCGGCCGACCTTTCGACACAAGAATTCTCAAATATGGGAAAACTCTTATTTTCAAATTTGACGCTGACCAATAAATCAACGTTGTATTGAACATGGGAAAATTTGACTTAAAAGTGCGTGATCATCGATGTTCTTGATGTACGCATGGCCTCCGGTAACGCTGCCAGTCGTAACGCCCCTGCGTGCTACCATCGACTTCCGCTGTACCTTCCCGCCCGCTTTTCTCCGCCTGCCCCCATGTCTTCTGGTCTCGCCCACGGGCTCAATGCTGCCCAATCCGAAGGTGTGCACTACCTCGATGGCCCCTGCCTGGTGCTGGCCGGGGCGGGCTCCGGCAAGACGCGCGTGATCACACAGAAGATCGCGCACCTGATTCTCGACAAGGGCTTCGAGCCGAAGCACATCGCCGCCGTCACGTTTACGAACAAAGCGGCCAAGGAAATGCAGGAGCGCGTGGCCAAGCTGATGGAGGGCCAGACGCGCGCCGACGGCAAGCGCATCCCCATCAAGCAGTTGACGGTGTGTACGTTCCACTCGCTGGGTGTGCAGATCCTGCGGGCTGAGGCCGAGCATGTGGGCCTGAAGCCGCGCTTCTCGATCATGGATTCGGACGATTGCTTCGGCATGATTCAGGAGCAGCTGGCCACCACCGACAAGCAACTGATCCGCCGCGTGCAAAGCACGATCTCGCTGTGGAAGAACGGTCTGGTCGACCCGGAAGAGGCGATTGCCGAGGCGCTGGCCAATAACAACGTGGATGACCACCAGGCCGCGCTGGTCTACCGCAACTACGTCGCCACGCTGCATGCGTATCAGGCGGTGGACTTTGACGACCTGATCCGCATTCCTGCCGAGCTGTTCGCGCGCAATGAAGACGTGCGCCTGAAGTGGCAGAACCGCCTGCGCTACTTCCTCGTCGATGAATACCAAGACACCAACGCCTGCCAGTACCAGTTGCTGAAGCTGCTGGCGGGCGGCTCGCACCTGCGTGCGCCGGCCTTCACGGCCGTGGGCGACGACGACCAGGCCATCTACGGCTGGCGCGGCGCCACGCTCGACAACCTCAAACTGCTGCAGACGGATTTCCCAAACCTCAAGGTCATCAAGCTGGAGCAGAACTACCGCTCCACAGTGCGCATCCTGAACGCCGCCAACGCGGTCATCGCGCAGAACCCCAAGCTGTTCGAGAAGACGCTGTGGAGCGAGCATGGCATGGGCGACGCCATCAACGTGATCAGCGCCAACGACGAGGAGCACGAGGCCGAGAGCGTGGTCTTCAAACTCTCTGCGCACAAGTTCGAGCGGCGCGCGCAGTTCCGGGATTACGCGATCCTGTATCGCGGAAACTTCCAGGCGCGGCTGTTCGAGCAGATCCTGCGCCGCGAGCGCATTCCGTATGTGCTCTCGGGCGGGCAGAGCTTCTTCGACAAGGCTGAGATCAAGGATTTGTGTGCGTACCTGCGGCTGATTGCCAATGCGGATGACGACCCCGCGTTCATCCGCGCGATCACCACGCCCAAGCGTGGCGTGGGCAATGCGACGCTGGAGGTGCTGGGTTCATTCGCGGGGCAGGCCAAGGTGTCGCTGTTCGAGGCGGCGATGATGGGCGGGATTGAGGCACAGCTCGCGCCGCGTCAGTTGGAACCGCTGCGTGTGTTCTGCGAATTCATCGTGCGGCTATCGGACCGCGCCGCAAAGGAACCCGCCGGCACGCTGCTCGACGAGATGATGGAAGGCATCCACTATGAGGCCTACCTGTACGACACCTACGACGAGCGCCAGGCCCAGAACAAGTGGACCAACGTGCTGGAGTTTCTCGACTGGCTCAAGCGCAAGGGCACCAAGCCGGAGAAACAGGACAGCGAAGAGGCCACCGGTTTCGACAATGCCGATGGTTTGATGGACGAAGGCAAGAACTTGCTCGAACTCACGCAGACCATCGCGCTGATCAGCATGCTCGAAGGCAGGGAAGAGGACCCGGATGCGGTGCGCCTGTCCACGCTGCATGCGAGCAAGGGGCTGGAGTATCCGCACGTGTTCCTGGTTGGCGTGGAAGAAGGCATCCTGCCGCACTGCCGTGAAGACGATGATCTGACCGACGAGAAGATCGAGGAAGAGCGCCGGCTCATGTATGTGGGCATCACGCGCGCGCAGCGCAGCCTGCATATCAGCTGGTGCAAGAAGCGCAAGCGGGCGCGGGAAACGGTGGTGTGCGAGCCGTCGCGCTATATCGCGGAGATGAAGCTTGGCGATGATGCTGGGCCAACGCCTGAGGACTCTATGCCGGCGATGTCGCCTAAGGATCGGTTGGGCGCGTTGAAGGGGTTACTGGCGGCTAAAAAACCCGTGGCGACTTGAACCGGAGGCGGTCCACCCCCTATTCATCTCCAGCCAGGGGCCGAAAGGGGGCTGACCACCAAGCGCCTCAATCAATTCCCCGCCCCCTGGATGTAGTTCAAATCCACAAACTCACTCCCCCGATTCCCCCGAGTGAAATCCAAGGTAAATCCCCCCACATCCACCCGCGTCTGCAACGCGCGCCGCAGTTCAGCACCCGCCACCTTCCCGCCCACTGCATTCATCGCCTGAATCAGATACGTCGCGGCGATGTAACCTGACAATGTGGCCCCAGACGGCGGCTCATCCAGAAACTGCTTCATGCGTGCGATATGTTCGCGCGTGATCCTCGTGTTGCCGACAGCGGGGTTGGGTACGGTTTGCGCGAGCAGCATGCCGCCGCTGTAGCCGGTGCCGAGAATCTCGCGTGCCACCTGCGGGTTGACCGACGAGAGCCCGACCAGGAAGCCATACCACCCGTGCTGCGCCAGCGCGCGACCGACACTGGCATAGGCGAGGGTATCGCCGGCGACGATGATGGCGGTCGGTTTGGTCGGGGCGATGCGCGCGGCCAGTTCACCCGGATCACCCGTGAGCGTGTAGAGGTCGAGCGCTTCCGCTGCCTCACCTTTCGCGGACGTCGCGCCGGCGAGCGTGTTGCGCAGGCGCGCGCCGAGTTGCGGATCGAACCCCGCGGTGGTGACCAGTGCAATGCGCCGCATGCCGAACTGGCGCAGGCGGTTGTGGGCGGCGATGATCTCGCGGTCGTAGTCGGGGCGAATGAACCAGACGTTGTCAGAGGCGGATGTGGCACCCGAGAGCGGCGCCAGCAGCGGCACATTGCGCCGCGCGATCTCAGGAGAAGCCGTCAGCCCGGGCAATAGGCGTTCGCTCACGCCGAAGAGCACTTCCACGCGATCGCGCTCGATCATGTCGATGGCCTGCGGCACGGCTTCGGCCTGTTCGACTTCGCGGCGGATCAGGCTGATGCGCCGGCCCTTGATACCACCGCTCAGGTTGGCCGCATCAAACGCGACCTTGGCGCCAGCCATGAAGTCGCGCGCGTAGTCGGCCTGGGCGCCACCGCGCTCAACCAACTGCCCGACGACAAGCGTGGAATTGCCTTGCGCATGCGCCGTCAGCGTCACAACGGCGGTTGCGCAGGCGAATACGCACGCACAGCGGCGTGCCAGTGTCTGCCACATCATGCTTCCCCCAAAGACGAATCGACGGCGCGTTGCTCTTGTTATGACCGGCCTGGCAGGGAGGTGCGCACCAATCGTCGATGTTAGGCGGCTGAACGTGACAGATCAGTGAAGTTAAGCCCCTCCCGATGGAGGGATCGGCGCGTTTGAACCCGCATTGACCGACGTTGACACATATCAACGCGCCGCCGGGAGTGCAGGAATAGCATCAACCGTCGCCCTCGCACCCCACCGCCCCATGTTCCCCTTTGCTCAACCGGCCGCCCAGGATGCGGCTGCCAATGACACCGCCTTCCGCTGGTCTGCCCCGCAGGTGCGGGCGCTGGCGCAGCGTTTCGACACGCATGGTCCGCGCTATACGTCGTACCCGACAGCGGACCGCTTCCACAACGGCTTCAGCAACGCGGCGTACCTCGACGCACTGCACCGACGGGCCGCGATTGCGCCGGCGCTGCATGCGCCGCTGTCGCTGTACATGCACCTGCCGTTCTGCGCGAACCTCTGCTACTACTGCGGTTGCAACAAGGTCATCACCAAAGACCACTCGCGCAGTGCGCGCTACATCCGCGCCCTGGCACAGGAGATGGCGCTCGTGGCCGAGCACATCGGCCCACTGCGCCGCGTGAAGCAACTGCACTGGGGTGGCGGCACGCCAACCTTCCTCACGCACGATGAGATGCGCGCCGTGATGGCCGCCACGCGTGCGCATTTCGATCTGGCGCCTGACGCGGAAATCTCCGTCGAACTCGACCCACGGCACGCAGACGACGCCACGCTGGCGGTGCTCGCTGATCTCGGCTTCAACCGCGCCAGCCTCGGTATTCAAGATTTCGACCCGGATGTGCAGCGCGCCATCCATCGCATCCAGCACGTGGAAGACACGCGCCGCGTAGTGGACAGCGCGCGCCGCCTCGGCTTTGAATCGATCAGCTTCGATCTGATCTACGGCCTGCCGCATCAACGTACCGAGACGTTCAACGCGACACTGGACTGCGTGCTGGAGATGGCGCCGGATCGGCTGTCTGTCTACAGCTACGCGCATCTGCCGCACCTGTTCAAGCCGCAGCGCCGCATTGACCTCCTTGCGCTACCGACGGCCGACGAGAAGCTCGACCTGCTGGCCATGACGGTGGAGCGCCTGGTGGACGCGGGCTATGTCTACATCGGCATGGACCACTTCGCGCGGCCGGACGATGCCTTGGCGATTGCGCAGCGCGAAGGGCGGCTGCAGCGCAATTTCCAGGGCTATTCCACGCATGCCGATTGCGATCTGCTGGCCTTTGGCGTGTCCGCCATCAGCCGCGTGGGCGACGTGTATGCGCAGAACGAAAAGGATCTCGACGCGTACTACGCGCGCATCGACGCCAACGAGCTGCCGGTGCTGCGCGGCCTGTCGCTCACGCCGGACGACCACGTGCGGCGTGCGCTGATTGGTGAACTGATGTGCGGGTTCGAGTTGGACATGCGCGCGTTCGGCGCCACGCACGGGTTGGACTTCAAGGGGACCTTTGCCGAAGAACTGGAGGCGTTGGCGCCGCTGGAAGAGGCGGGCCTGGTGAAGGTGGGTGACGAGCGCATCCTCATCACGCCGCAAGGGCGGCTGCTGGTGCGGCGCATCGCCATGGTGTTCGACGCGCATCTGCGCGCCGTTGGCACCGAGCGCGCGGTCGAGGCGGAGGGCAAGCCCGTCGCCTTCGTTCCGCGCTACTCCAAGGTGGTCTGATCGACCTTAAGCCGTTGCTGGTTCCTGCGCAGTCGTTTCCGTTTGCGCCGTCGCGACGGTCTGCGGCCAGACTTCGGCCAGACGCAGCAGGTTGGTCGAACCTGCCTGACCAAACGGCATGCCCGCCGTGATGGCGATTTGGTCGCCCGACACGGCAAAGCCCTCGCGGGCGGCAGCACGGCAGGCCGCATCCACCATTTCATCCACGCTGTGCACGTCGGCGCTTACGGTGCTGTGCACGCCCCAGGTGATTGCCAGACGGCGCGCCGTATCCAGACGTGGCGTGATGCTCACGATGGGCGCCAGCGGCCGCTCGCGTGCGGCGCGCAGGCTGGTCTTGCCGCTGGACGTGTAGGTGACCGTGGCCACCGCGCCCAGGATGTGCGTCACGTCGCGCAGGGCCGCGCAGATGGCGTCCTGGCGCGTCGGTAACGGGGCCTGATGTTGTGCGTCGATCAGGTTGCGGTACAGCGGATCGCGCTCGGTTTCGGCAATGATGCGGTTCATGATGCTGACCGCTGCCACCGGGTGCTTGCCGCTGGCCGATTCAGCCGAGAGCATCACCGCATCGGTGCCGTCGTACACAGCGGTTGCCACATCGGATGCTTCGGCGCGCGTCGGCACCGGCGCTTCGATCATCGATTCCAGCATCTGCGTAGCCACGACCACGGGCTTGCCGTGCTGGCGTGCGAGGCGCAGGATGCGCTTCTGCACGCCGGGCACACGCTCGGGCGGCAACTCCACACCCAGGTCGCCACGCGCCACCATCAGTGCGTCGGAGGCCTGCACAATGTCTTCCAGGTGCAGCAGCGCGGCGGGCTTCTCGATCTTGGAGAGCAGGCCGGCGCGGTCGCCGATGATCTCGCGCGCGGCGATCACATCCTCGGCGCGTTGCACGAACGACAGCGCAATCCAGTCCACGCCCAGCGACAAGGCGAACTCAAGGTCGCGCAGGTCTTTCTCGGTGAGTGCGGGGATGGGGATCACCGCATCGGGCACGTTCACACCCTTGCGATCCGACAGCGGGCCGCCGTCGACCACACGGGTGACGATAGCGGTCGGATCAGCGGCTTCCACGGCCAGGCGGATCTTGCCGTCATCGAGCAACAGGGATTGGCCCGGCGCGGCGGCAGCGTACAGCTCGGGGTGCGGCAGGTGCACACGGGTGACATCGCCCGGCGTCGGGTCGCGGTCGAGCACGAAGCGCTCGCCGTTCTTGAGCGTGACGCGGCCCTCGGCAAACGTGCCGATGCGCAGCTTCGGGCCTTGCATGTCGGCCAGGATGCCGATGGGGCGACCGGTTTCGGCTTCCACTGCGCGCACGGCGTCGTAGCGCTTGCGGTGATCTTCGTGCGAGCCGTGGCTGAAGTTCAGGCGAAAGACGTCTGCACCGGCGTCGAAGAGGGCGCGGATGGTGTCTTTGTCGCTGCTGGCGGGGCCGAGGGTGGCGAGGATTTTGGTGTTGCGGAATCGGCGCATTGCTTGTTGCTCCGGTGTGGGCTGGTGCTTGCTGCGTTTGCGGACCTGGGTGGTCCATCTCTGGTTTCAGCCCCGGCAGGGGACGAAAGGGAGGCGCACTACCAACGCTAAAACAAAACTGCCACTACCCGAAGGCAGCGGCAGCATTCACAACTTAGGCAATGTCGTGGTTCGACATGATCTCAATCGCACGGCACAGCGCCGAGTGATCCTGCTTGCCCAGACCGTTAGCGGAGCAGGTGTTGAACAGCTCCTGTGCAGTCGCGGTGTTCGGCAGTGCCACGCCCAGCGCCTTGGCACCTTGCAGCGCCAGGTTCAGATCCTTCTGGTGCAGTTCAATGCGGAAGCCCGGATCGAACGTACGCTTGACCATGCGCTCGCCATGCACTTCCAGGATGCGCGAGTTGGCAAAGCCGCCCATCAGTGCCTGACGCACCTTTGCGGGGTCGGCGCCGGCCTTCGATGCAAACAGCAGCGCTTCCGACACGGCCTGAATGTTCAGCGCCACGATGATCTGGTTGGCCACCTTGGTGGTCTGGCCATCGCCGTTGCCGCCGACCAGCGTGATGTTCTTGCCCATCAGTTGGAACAGCGGAACCACGCGATCAAACGCCGCTTGTTCACCGCCGACCATGATCGTCAGCGAGGCAGCCTTGGCGCCCACTTCGCCACCCGACACCGGGGCGTCCAGGTATTGCGCGCCGGTCTTGTTGATGCGCGAAGCGAAGTCCTTCGTCGCGATCGGCGAGATCGAGCTCATGTCGACCACGATCTTGCCGGCAGCAGCCTCCTTGCCGGCGTCCTTCAGCGCCTTGGCGACGCCCTTTTCGCTGAACAGCACGGCTTCAACGTGCGGGGTGTCCGGCACCATGACGAAGATGATGTCGGCACGCTTGGCGACTTCCTCGGCGCTCGTGCAGACCGTCACGCCAGCTTCCACCAGCGTGGCCGGGGCCGGGTTGACGTCGTGCACGAACAGCGTGTGGCCAGCGGCGCGCAGGTGGCCTGCCATGGGGGCGCCCATGATGCCGAGACCGATGAAACCGAGGTTGAGTGCGTTTGCCATGGTGAGGGATCTCCTTGGTTTAAATGTTGGTGGTTTGACAGGCGAGCCGGTGGCCCACCTTCTTTAGCCCCCGGGGAGCGATGAACGCACCCGCCGGGTCAAGGCGAACAGAAAATCAGGCGACGTGATGCGCGGCGCGCCAGCCCAGGCCTTCCACGGTCCCGGCCTTGGGCTTGTACTCACAACCAACCCAGCCCTTGTAGCCAATCTCATCCAGCCAGCGGAACAGGAACTGGTAGTTGATCTCGCCCGTGCCCGGCTCGTTGCGGCCCGGGTTGTCGGCCAGTTGCACATGCTTGATCTTGTCCAGATGGCGCTTGAGCGTGTTCGCCACTTCGCCTTCCATCCGTTGCATGTGATAGATGTCGTACTGCACGTACAGGTTGGACGCATCCACGTCGTTGATCAGGTCCAGTGCCTGCTGCGTGCGGTTCAGGTAGAAGCCCGGAATATCAAACGTGTTGATCGGCTCGATCAGCAGATCAATCTTCTCGGCCTTCAGTGCCTTCGCTGCAAACTTCAGGTTCTCCACCAGCGTCTTGCGCGCAACGTCTTCGCTCACGCCTTCGGGGCGAATGCCCACCAGGCAGTTGAGTTGCTTCACGCCGAGCACCTTGGCGTACTTGATGGCTTCGCCCACGCCGTCCTGGAACTCGCTCACGCGATCGGGCAGCACGGCGATACCGCGCTCACCGCCGTCCCAGTTGCCGGCCGGCAGGTTGTGCAGGACCAGGTCCAGTTGGTAGCTGTTCAGCTTGTCGGCAATCTGGTCTGCATGAAACGCGTAGGGGAACAGGAACTCCACACCGCGGAAGCCCGCACGCGCGGCGGCTTCGAAGCGGTCGAGGAAGGCCTGCTCGTTGAAGAGCATGGTCAGGTTGGCTGCCAGCTTTGTCATGTTTTCTCCTTATCGGACGGTGAGGGAAAGGCGTGTCGTCTCGCGTTGTCTTACGCGGTGGCGCCTTCTTCAGCGACGGTGTCTTCCAGGTCGAGCACCTCTTCAAACTCGACCACGTTGTCGATCTCGGTGCCCATGGCGATGTTCGTCACGCGCTCGAGAATCACTTCCACCATCACCGGCACCGAGAACTCGGCCATCAGCTTGCGAGCCTGCGCGAAGGCCGGTTCGATGTCTTCCGGCTTGAACACGCGGATCGCCTTGCAGCCAAGGCCTTCCACCACCTTCACGTGGTCCACGCCGTAGCCGTTCAGCTCAGGGGCGTTCACGTTGTCGAAGGCGAGCTGGACGCAGTAGTCCATGTCGAAGTTGCGCTGTGCCTGGCGGATCAGGCCCAGATACGAGTTGTTCACCACCACGTGGATGTACGGCACCTTGAACTGCGCGGCCACCGCCATTTCTTCGATCATGAACTGGAAGTCGTAGTCACCTGAGATGGCCACCACGTCGCTGTTGGGCGAAGCCACCTTCACGCCGATTGCGGCGGGGATCGTCCAGCCCAGCGGGCCTGCCTGGCCGCAGTTGATCCAGTGGCGCGGCTGGTTGACCGACAGGAACTGCGCAGCAGCAATCTGCGACAGGCCGATCGTCGACACGTAACGCACGTCGCGCGGGAAGAACTGGTTCATCTCGCGGTACACGCGCTGCGGCTTGACCGGCACGTTGTCGAAGTCCGAACGACGCAGCATCGTGCGCTTGCGCTTCTGCACGTCAGCGTTCCACGACTTGCGGCACGGCAGCTTGCCGGCGGCCTTCAGCTCGCGAGCGACTTCAATGAACTTCTCCAGTGCGGCACCAGCGTCCGACACGATGCCCAGGTCCGGACCGAACACGCGGCCGATCTGGGTCGGTTCGATATCGACATGGATGAACTTGCGGCCCTTGGTGTAGACGTCGACGCTGCCCGTGTGGCGGTTGGCCCAGCGGTTGCCGATGCCGAACACGAAGTCCGAAGCCAGCAGCGTGGCGTTGCCGTAGCGGTGCGAGGTCTGCAAGCCGACCATGCCGGCGTTGAGCGGGTGATCATCGGCCAGCACGCCCCAGCCCATCAGGGTCGGGACTACGGGCACGTTCACCAGTTCGGCAAACTCGACCATCAGCTTGGCTGCGTCAGCGTTGATCACGCCACCACCGCACACCAGCAACGGGCGCTCGGCTGCGCACAGCATCTCGATGGCGCGCTCGGCCTGGGCACGCGTGGCCGCGGGCTTGTAGACCGGCATCGGGCTGTAGGTGTCGATGTCGAATTCAATCTCGGCGACTTGCACGTCGAACGGCAGGTCGATCAGCACCGGGCCCGGACGGCCGGAGCGCATCAGGTGGAACGCTTGCTGGAACACGCGCGGCACCAGTGCCGGCTCACGCACGGTGACGGCCCACTTGGTGACCGGCTTGGCGATCGACTCGATGTCGACGGCCTGGAAGTCTTCCTTGTACAGGCGGGCGCGCGGTGCTTGGCCGGTGATACAGAGGATAGGAATCGAATCCGCCCAGGCCGAGTACAGGCCGGTGATCATGTCGGTGCCTGCGGGGCCCGAGGTGCCGATACACACGCCGATGTTGCCGGGTTCGGCACGGGTGTAGCCTTCGGCCATGTGCGAGGCGCCTTCAACGTGGCGGGCCAGCACGTGGTCGATGTTGCCGGCCTTACGCAGGGCCGAGTACAACGGGTTGATGGCGGCACCGGGCACGCCGAAGGCGGTGGTGATGCCTTCTTTTTCCATCACCGCAACTGCGGCATCAATCGCTCTCATCTTCGGCATGGTGTGTCTCCAGGAAGGGGAAGGTGGGAATAGGTTTGAGCTGATCCTATTCCCGCATGCCGATATGGATAAACGCAGCTTTCGTCAGTTGATTGCTAACTCTGCATATCGAATGATTTTGCGTGCCGCAGCAATCGGCAGGCAGGCAACCTGTCGGAAACACCCATCCCAAGCCAATTTCACCCGATTTTGTGCAACGCAAAATTTCAATGGCGCGCGTAACCATTGATCACATCACTGACAGTCATTTCAGTCATTCGTCACAGGTGATATGCGCTGGATAGCACCAATCCGCGTACGGAATCCTTCATAAAATGGTCTGACATTGCGAACTGGAATGATGGAATGGACAAGCTCAAGCAGATCGAAGCGTTCATCGCCGTGGTGGAGCACGGCAGCATGGCCGCGGCCGCGCTCACGCAGGACGTGACGCCCGTCATGATCGGCCGCCGCATCAACGCGCTGGAGGCGCGCCTGGGCGTGAAGCTGCTGCATCGGTCCACGCGGCGCATTGCGGTGACGGAGCAGGGCGCGGTGTTCATGGAACAGTGCAAGAAGGCACTGGGCGAACTGGACCGCGCCGAGCTGCTGGTGGCCGAAGGCCGCCACAAGGCGACGGGCCACCTGATCGTCTCCGCACCGGCTGCGTTTGGCCGCAAGCACGTTGCGCCGCATGCGCCGGACTTCCTGCGCGCCAACCCGGACGTGCGCTGCTCGTTCAACCTGACCGACCGCGTGGTCGATCTCGTGCGTGAGGGTTACGACGTGGGCATCCGCATCGGCGGGGCGATCGACCCGAACTTCGTGGCGATCCGCCTGGCGTCGAACAAGCGCGTGGTGTGCGGCACGCCAGCGTACTTCGCCAAGCACGGCGTACCCCGCACGCTGGATGACCTGGAAAAGCACAACTGCCTGGCCTTCAACCTGCAGGGTGGCCAGCAGCGTGGTTGGTACTTTCAGCAGAACGGCAAGGCGGTCACCGTCAAAGTGAGCGGCAACCTCGACTGCAACGACGGCGAACTGCTGCACCGCTGGATGGGCGAGGGCCTGGGCCTCGGCTGGCGTTCAACGTGGGAGATTCAGCCCGAGCTGGAATCCGGCGCGCTGATGACGGTGCTGGATGACTACGCACTGCCCGACTACGACATCCTCGCCGTGTATCCGCAACAGCGGCCGGTGCCGGCGAAGATTCGGTTCTTTATCGAACACCTGAAGGCGGTGTATGGGCAGGCGGGGTATTGGTCGCGCGCTAGCTGACGCGCCGCTCAGTCCGCAATGACGACGCGTCCCTGCGTCAGATCCCGCAACGTGACGCGCGCCGCTGCCTCATCCGTCACCGGCAGCCGCACGGTGAGCGTCACGCCTGCATCGTAGCCGGCATCGACCAACGCATAGCCGCCGTCGTCGATCCAGCGGCGGATGCGTGCTTCATCGGCGTAATCGGTGGCTAGGGTGAGGGTGGTGTTGGCGATGCGCTCCACACGCTCGGCTTGCATGAGGGCGGTGGCAATGGCATCCGTGTAAGCGCGCACCAGGCCACCCGCGCCCAGCTTGACGCCGCCGAAGTAGCGCACCACGGCGCCCAGCGTGCCATCGAGGTCGTGATGGCGCAGGACTTCGAGGATGGGGCGGCCCGCGGTGCCAGACGGTTCGCCATCATCGGACATGCCGGATTGCCCACCGGCCAGCAGCGCCCAGCAGACGTGCGTGGCTGCCGGATGCTCAGCGCGTAGACGTGCAACGACCTCCATGGCAGCAGCCCGGTTTTCGACCGGCACGGCCCATCCAATGAAACGGCTCTTCTTGATTTCCAGCTCGACAGAGACTGGCGCACGCAGCGTATACGTCGGCACGCGCGTGTCAGGCGAGAAGGGCGGCAACGAGGTCCGTCGCGCGGCCGCCCGGTGATTCGAACTTGAGCGAGGCCTCGGTGTGCGCCATGTGTTCTTCCATCAGGGCGATGGCGCCTTCCACGTCGCCACGCTTGGCGGCTTCCAGAAAGGCGGTGTGCTCGTCGGACGAGCGCACGGCGTCGTAGGTGGACTGGTACATCATCGTGATGACCGAGCTGCGCGCGGAGAGCTCGCGCAGCATTTCCTTGAGCACGCTGTTGCCGACCACGTCAGCCAGCAGCAGGTGGAAGTCGGCCATCAGGCGGTTGCGGCGCGGGACGTCGGCGATGCTGCCACTGGCCGCCACCTGGTGTTCTTCGGCCAGGTGTTTTTCCAGTCGCTTGTAATCAGCCGGCGTGGCTTTGGCGATGAATTCGCGCACCAGTGCCACTTCCAGCACACGGCGCACGGCAAACACCTCGCGTGCCTCGGTCTCGTCCGGCTTGGCCACAAAGGCGCCACGGTCCGGCTCCATGCGGATCAGCTTGTCCTTGGCCAGCATCAGCAGCGCCGCGCGAATCTTGGTGCGGCTGACGCCGTAGACCTTCGCCAGCGCTTCTTCGCGCAGCTTGGTGCCGGGCGGCAGCCGGTGCGCGACGATCGCCTGGGCGATGTCGTCGGCAATGCCTTCGGAGGAGATGTCGGCGGCGGTGGTTTCGGTC
>NZ_JAELUI010000524.1 GCF_016429285.1 Ralstonia sp. ASV6 | reverse complement strand
GAGCATGTATGCAGTCTGCTGCTGTTGCGGATGCTGCTGCGCCATGTTGTTGTATGCCTGGTGAAGCGGGCTGGGGCTGGGGTTGTAAGTATAGACGTGGCCCGTGGGAACGACGGGGGATGCAGCAGGAATATACTGCCCCTGGTGCATGTACTGTTGAAGATGAGGATATGATGCCGGCATGTGTGTGTATGCTGCTTGCTGCGTTGGGACTGGAGGCTGCGTCGTATATGCCTGAGACGGCGAGGTTTGGGCCTGTCGTTGATGATGAGCGGGACCTTGGGTTGGCGCTGTTGTTGTTGTTGCTGCGGTGGCTTGGTGTGGTGGTGTTTCGCCGTGGACTTCGTCCATTGTGCGGTATTGGTTGTCACTACACTGC
>NZ_JAELUI010000523.1 GCF_016429285.1 Ralstonia sp. ASV6 | reverse complement strand
ACGTCAACCAGATGTCTTCGCCATCCATTGGACTTTCAAGTGAAACGAAGCTCTGTAAACGTTGGAAGGTATGCAATGGAACCCGGATTATGCGTTCCTCCAAAGTTGGATCCGGCAACCGGGCCTGGCTCATCTCCATAATTGTCCCTGGCATGCTCAGCAGTTCAGGGTCTATGTGGGTTAGGCGAGGTTAATATCAACTCAAAACATTTGGAAGCTGCCGCCGCACTTCCAAATCTACAATTAGTCTTCTTACCGCCGAGCTGCAACTCCTTTCCATTGCGCTCGTGGACGAAAGCTCAGCTGACGACCGTAAGCCTGGCATCTGATGTTATATTTGAGCCCTTCTGCCGCGAACCATCAGCACATGGCCTCCTTC
>NZ_JAELUI010000522.1 GCF_016429285.1 Ralstonia sp. ASV6 | reverse complement strand
CCCCCCCCCCCCCCCCCCCCCCCCCCCCCCCCCCCCCCCCCCCCCCCCCCCCCCCCCACCCCCCCCCCCCCCCCGACACCCACACCCCACGGCCTTCGTCGGCAGCGTCAGACCCGTCTCAGACCCAGGTGTACTTCTGGATCACCGGAGCCACGCCGGGGTCGGGGAAGGCGGTGGTCGGTACCGTGAAATCCGCCGTATAGCGCGCCACCCGAAGCCCCCAGGCCGGTGATCAGCATCCAGCCTTCGATCTGTCTCTGATACACATCTCCGAGCCCACGAGACATGGCGCCGGATCGCGTATGCCGTCTTCTGCTGGTCGAGGGGGGGGGGGGGGGGGGGGGGGGGGGGGGGGGGGGGGGGGGGGGGGGGGGGGGGG
>NZ_JAELUI010000521.1 GCF_016429285.1 Ralstonia sp. ASV6 | reverse complement strand
CCCCCCCCCCCCCCCCTTCTCCCTCCCCCGCCCCCCCCCCAGACCTACACTCCACGGCCTTCGTCGGCACCGTCCCCCCCGCATACGAGACACGACATGCGCTGCCACGTGTCGCGATGGCTCAGGAGGTGCGTGGCGGCGTCATAGTGCGGGCGCTCAACCCAGCCCTGGATCTCCAGCGCGGGGATGCCACGCTTCTCGCGCTCTTCGTTGGCGGCAGCGGTGCCTTCCTTGAGCGACTTGAACAGGTCCTGTCTCTTATACACATCTGACGCTGCCGACGAAGGCCGTGGAGTGTAGAGGGCGGTGGGGGGGGGGGGAGGGAGAGGGGGGGGGGGGGGGGGGGGGGGGGGGGGGGGGGGGGGGGGGGGGGGGGGGG
>NZ_JAELUI010000520.1 GCF_016429285.1 Ralstonia sp. ASV6 | reverse complement strand
CCCCCCCCCCCCCCCCCCCCCCCCCATCCCCCCGCGCCCCCCCAGCTCTACACTCCACGGCCTTCGTCCCCCCCCCCCCCCCCCCCCCCCCCCCCCCCACTCATTGATCGCCTGCTGCAGCATGAAGTCGTCAGCCGAACCGCGCCAATGACGAGCGCATGCGCTTCAAGTAGACGCGTCTGCCCCTCGATGCCGATCTCGTCGAGCAGGATGTGGCGGGAATAGCGCAGCAGTTGGTCGTCGTTCATGGCCTGTCTCTTATACACATCTGACGCTGCCGACGAAGGCCGTGGAGGGGGGGGGGGGGGGGGGGGGGGGGGGGGGGGGGGGGGGGGGGGGGGGGGGGGGGGGGGGGGGGGGGGGGGGGGGGGGGGGG
>NZ_JAELUI010000519.1 GCF_016429285.1 Ralstonia sp. ASV6 | reverse complement strand
GCTCCCAGCTCAGCAGGCCATCTGAAGGCCTGGTTTCCAACTACAACCTGACTATTTTCCTGTTAATATCCGAACTCCGTGTTCTGTCGCACATGATTAAACTCGTTCAAGCGAGGACTCTGCATCTACAGCGTGTCGTTCATGGCAATCCATTTGGTGGCCAGCTACCCCCAAGCTCGCAGATGTCTTCCATTCTCGACCGACTTGAAGCATTGGAATCACAAACAATTACAAGCAATGTTTTGCCCGAGGAAGATGACGAATCAGAATCTACTAAAGCGAATCAGGAAGCTACGTTGACCAAGGATGTCCGCAATGCTATTCAGCCAGAACTGGATGCGCTGAATCGTGCCGTTCGTCGCTACGAGAAGAAGTCGAC
>NZ_JAELUI010000518.1 GCF_016429285.1 Ralstonia sp. ASV6 | reverse complement strand
CCAACTACGACAACGCAGCCAACTACGACAACGCAGCCAACTACGACAACGCAGCTAATTGCGATAATGCAGCCAATTACGATAACGCAGCTAATTACGACAATTCCGTTAATTATTATAATTCAGCCAACTATAATAACGCAAGCCAACTACGACAACGCAGCCAACTACGACAACGCAGCCAACTACGACAACGCAGCCAATTGCGATAATGCAGCCAATTACGATAACGCAGCTAATTACGACAATTCCGTTAATTATAATAATTCAGCCAACTATAATAACGCAAGCCAACTACGACAACGCAGCCAACTACGACAACGCAGCCAACTACGACAACGCAGCCAATTGCGATAAGGCAGCGAATTACGAGAACGCTG
>NZ_JAELUI010000517.1 GCF_016429285.1 Ralstonia sp. ASV6 | reverse complement strand
CAGTAGATTCGAGAAATTGGAAAGATGAGACAGAACAAGATAGATAGATAGTCGGAGGGAGTTGACGTCGTTATGAATTATTCATGAACAAATTGTACGGTGAACGGAGTTGCGAGAAAGAAGATTATGGATAGATATGCTTTTCACACAAATACTGGGATACTTTCTACATACTCTAAAACTACAACATTGCATACGCGAGTCATATTTCAGAGGCACTACAGTAGATAGTTTCAACATAAACGAATATTTTCATGCTTGTTAAACCGCACCTCTCCTGTGACCTTGTGAGAGTACAACTAACTAAACAACATCCCAACCACCCAGAAAAGACCAGTAGAAAATGACACTGCTTAAACGCCCCGAGGCCACAATGACTG
>NZ_JAELUI010000516.1 GCF_016429285.1 Ralstonia sp. ASV6 | reverse complement strand
CCCCCCCCCCCCCCCCCCCCCCCCCCCCCCCCCCCCCCCCCCCCCCCCCCCCCCCCCCTCTCAAGCCGACGACGGCATACGCGATCAGGCGCCATGTCTCGTGGGCTCGGAGATGTGTATAAGAGACAGGTGTTTCACCACCGCCACACTCACGCAGAGCGAGATTCTCAACATAGTTGCTGACCGCCAGGCCCGCCTGCTGGCTGAAGGCCTGAGTGATCTGCATCTGGGCGTTGATCTCCCTTTGCACCCTGTCTCTTATACACATCTGACGCTGCCGACGACGGCCGTGGAGTGTAGATCTCGGTGGGCGGCGGATGGGTAGAGAGGGGGGGGGGGGGGGGGGGGGGGGGGGGGGGGGGGGGGGGGGGGGGGGGGGG
>NZ_JAELUI010000053.1 GCF_016429285.1 Ralstonia sp. ASV6 | reverse complement strand
CGGCAGGATGCGTTCGTTATTGCAGTCGTAGACCGACGTGCGCGAATCGTATTGATACGCGACGCCATCGGCGAGCTTGCGTGGCGTGTCATAGGCGTCGCGCGAGGTGGCGCGCACAGTGCCATCGTTGTTGCGCTCGATGGAATCCTTGTCTAGGTAGAGCGTGCCGGCATTGTCGGCCAGCGGGGACAGCTTGACCCAGTTCTCGGCCGCCATGGCAGTCGAGGCGCAGAGCATCAGGGCGAACGCCGCCCAGTAGCAGTCGGTCAATGACCCTTGAACCCTTCGCATGGCAACCTCCGTTTGCGTCAACCTGGGCGCGTGCGGAGCGATGCCGCCTGGCTGCATCGGCTCCGCACATCCAGCATAGGTGAGCAATCGGCTTGCCACTGGGCGCCTGCTTTGGCAGGCAACAAAAAAGCCCGCACTGAGCGGGCTTCTTCGCGCAACGAGAGTGATGACTTACTTGGCTGCGGCGGCCATGTAGTCGACGGCGGCCTTCACGTCGTCGTCGGAGCCGGCGTAGGTGCCCTTGGGGGGCATCGCGCCCTTGCCGTGCAGCGCGATGTCGTACATCTTGGCCTTGCCTTCGGCAATGCGCGGCGCCCAGGCAGCCTTGTCGCCAAACTTGGGCGCACCAGCCACACCCGCTGCGTGGCACATCTGGCAGGTCGAGTCGTAGACCTTCTTGCCGACGTCGCCCGTTGAAGCCTGCGGTGCAGCGGCAGCGGCCGGCGCAGCAACCGGTGCCGGTGCCGGTGCTGCTGCGGCAGCGGGTGCTGCTGCCGGTGCCGCGGCTTCCGGCGCCGGAGCAGCCGCCGGTGCAGCGGCGCCACCTGCCGGTGCGGCCGGCTCCTGCAGCTTGCCGCCGCCGGAGTTGGCCATGTAGACGATGGCACGTTCGATTTCGTAGTCGCTCACGTCATCAGGCGACGTGCCGCCGCGTGCGGGCATTCCGCCCTTGCCGGCCAGCGCCACCTTGGTCAGGCCGTCCAGGCCCTGCGACAGGCGCGGCCCCCAGCTGGCCGCATCCCCAAACTTGGGGGCACCGGCTACACCAGCGGCATGGCAGGTCGCACAGACCTCCTTGTAGAGCTGTTCGCCCGTCTTGAAGACGCGCGGGGCGTTCGGGTCTTTCAGTTCGAGCTGCGCAACGGGCTTGATGCGGTCATTGACGGCCTCTTCGGACATGCCGGAGCTGCCGGCGCCTTCCTTGACGCCCAGGCCAACGTAGTTGGCCAGCAGGATGATGATGAGGATGGGAACGACAAAGGCGGCGATCACCGCGATGATCAACTGCTTGGGGGTCTTGATCAGGGGCTCGTGTTCGTCGTGCTGCGCGTCGCTCATGCTCAACTCTCAGGATGGTGGAACCGCTCTTGAAGCCTCAGAGCGCCACCGGCACGAGTCATGAAAGCATCGCCGGCAGTGCGTGAGGCCCCGTGGGGTCGCAATGAGGGCAGGAAGACCTTGGGACGTGCCCCATTGGCCCGAACAGACCTGTCCCCGCTTTATTTTCTGGCAAATGACGGGCGATTATATCCGCAATGCCAAGCCGTTTGACACGCGGGAGAGCCCTAGGCAGCGCTTTTCGACCTGCGTCAAAAACCACTGGAAACGGCATTGCGTCGCGCGCCGCGACCTGGGCGCGATGGACGCCCGAATGCAAATACGGTATCCTGCGGGGCTTCTCTTTCGGCGCGTTCTGTGCCGATGTGCGCCCGTAGCTCAATGGATAGAGTACTGCCCTCCGAAGGCAGGGGTTGCTGGTTCGATCCCAGCCGGGCGCGCCAAACATTCACCGAATTGCGCAAAAATTTGCGGTGACGCCGCACCTGAATCGCATTTTTGCCGCAATCTATAGCGCCGCCGCCAAAACGCGGCGCTACGCATGATCAAGCCCCGTCCCCTGCCGTTTTTCGCGATCCCCTATCCCGCTGATCGCCAATCAGGCACGCCGGGAACTCACCCATCAGGAGTCGAGCAGTGAGCCGTTACTGGAGCGATGTGGTTCAGCAACTGGTGCCGTATGTGCCGGGCGAACAGCCAGCGCTTGCGCATCCGGTCAAGCTGAACACCAACGAAAATCCCTACCCACCGTCGCCGCGCGTCGTTGAGGCCATCGCCCGCGAACTGGGCGGCACGGGCAACAGCCTGCGCCGCTATCCCGATCCGCTGTCGCGCCGGCTGCGCGAGACGGTCGCGGCCCATCACGGCTTGCAGCCCGAACAGGTGTTCGCAGGCAACGGTTCGGACGAAGTGCTGGCGCACGTGTTCCACGCGCTGCTCAAGCACGACAAGCCGCTGCGCTTTCCCGACATCTCGTACAGCTTCTACCCGACCTATGCGCGGCTGTACGGCGTGCAGTGCCAGGTGATTCCGCTGGCTGAGGATTTTTCGATCAACGTTGACGACTATCTGGGCGACGCGGGCGGCGTGCTGTTCCCGAACCCGAACGCGCCGACCGGCCACGCGCTACCGCTGGCGGAGATCGAGCGGATCGTCGCGGCCAACCCGTCATCGGTGGTCGTGATCGACGAAGCGTATGTGGATTTCGGCGCCCAGTCGGCAATCACGCTCGTCGACCGCTATCCGAATCTGCTGGTCGTGCATACGACGTCTAAATCCCGCTCGCTGGCTGGCATGCGGGTCGGCTTTGCGTTTGGCCACGCGACACTGATCGAGGCGCTCAACCGCGTGAAGGACAGCTTCAATTCGTACCCGCTGGATCGCCTTGCCCAGGTGGCGGCCCAGGCGGCTTACGAAGACGACGCCTACTTCCGCACCACCTGCGCACGCGTGATCGCCAGCCGCAATCGGCTGACGCAAGCCCTGCAAACGCTGGGGTTCGAGGTCGTGCCGTCGGCCGCGAACTTCGTCTTCGCACGGCATCCGGCACACGATGCCGCCACGCTTGCGGCCCGCCTGAAAGCGCAGGAGATCTTCGTGCGTCATTTCAAGCTGCCGCGCATCGACCAGCATCTGCGTATCACCGTCGGCAGCGATGACGAATGCGACGTATTCATCAAGGCGCTGCGCGATCTGCTGGCCTGACCCGTGCGACAAATTGCCATCCCCGGCGGGCAAGCGTCGACTGCCTCGATGAAGGCAGCCCACCAGATGGAGGATGGCAAGCCCCATTGCCGCGTCATTCCTCGGCCACACGGCGTACCGGCCACATGCGCTGACCGCATTACCGACTACCGAAGTCAGTGATTACTGCACGCAGGTATGGGGAACATTGACCAGACGCAGGTGCCTCCAGCCGATTGCTGTGCCAGAATGCACGAGCGGGAAAATGGCGCGCCGACGCCGTCCGCTGTCCCCTAGGGCGAGCCGGTGCTTGGGCGCCGGCGCAGCATGGGACGCCATACAACACACTCCCACAAAAGGAATCAGCATGTCCAATCGTCGTCAATTCCTGAAGAGCATCCCGATCGTGGCCGCCGCAGGCGCCGTCATGTCGATGTCGGATCTGGCACTGGCAGCACCGATGGTGGCGGAGACCGACCCGCAAGCCGCCGCCCTCGGCTACAAGGCCGACACCACCAAGGTCGACAAGGCCAAGTTCCCGAAGCACGCGGCAGATCAACACTGCGGCAACTGCGCCCTGTACCAAGGCGGTACGGCCGCACAAGGCGGCTGCCCGCTGTTCGCCGGCAAGGACGTTGCCAACAAGGGCTGGTGCAGCGCCTGGGCGAAGAAGGCCTAAGCCGCACGGCTGGCAATTCGCCAATGCAAACGGACCCTGCGGGGTCCGTTTTTGTTTTGCTGGCGCCGCTCTACAATGCGTGCCATGCCGTTCACATTCACGCCCACCGTCCTCGTCATCGACGACGAACCCCATATCCGCCGCTTCGTCCGCGCTGCGCTGGAGGAAGAAGGCTGCGAAGTCCATGAAGCCGACCGCGTCGAACGCGGCCTGATCGAGGCCGGCACACGCCAGCCGGATGCAGTGATCCTCGACCTTGGCCTGCCAGATGGCGACGGTATGCAGTTGATCCGCGAGTTGCGCACCTGGACGGAGGTGCCGGTGCTGGTGCTCTCGGCCCGCGTGGATGAACGCGACAAGATCGACGCGCTCGATGCCGGTGCGGATGACTACCTCACCAAACCCTTTGGCGTGGGCGAACTGATTGCGCGTCTACGCGTGCTGTTGCGGCGACACGCCAAGCGCGGTGAAGACGGCGGCAGCGTCATCCGCTTCGGCGAGGTGGAGGTGGATTTGGCGCGCCGCCTGGTCACCCGCAGCGGTGAGGCCGTGCACCTCACGCCGATCGAGTATCGCCTGCTGGCGGTGCTGCTAGGCCGGCGCGGCACTGTCATGACCCACCGCGAGTTGCTGCGCGAAGTCTGGGGCCCCGCGCACTCCGACAGCAGCCACTATCTGCGCATCTACATGGGCCACCTGCGCCACAAGCTTGAGCGCGACCCCGCTCGGCCCGAGTACCTGCTGACTGAGGTCGGCGTCGGGTACCGCTTCACAGCCTGATCGCGCCTGGGCCTTATTGCTCCTTGATGCCCGCAGCGCGCACGATGCGGCCATTGCTGTCGTATTCAGCGCGGATGGCGGCGGCAAACTGCTCAGGTGTGCCGCCGGCCGGCACCACGGCTGCCTGCGTGAGGCGATCACGCAGGTCCGGCGCCGCGAGTGCCTTGTTGATCTCCATGTTCAGCCGCGCGATGACCGGTGCAGGCGTCTTGGCCGGCGCAAACACACCGAAGGTCGATGCCATGTTGGCCTTGGCATAGCCAAGTTCGGCAAAGGTCGGCACGTTTGGCAGTGCATCGAGCCGGTGCGGCGCACCCACCGCAAGGGGGCGCAGCTTGCCGCTGGCGATATGCTGCATCAACGTCGGGCCAACGTTGGTCGACATCACCTCCACCTGCCCGCCCAGCGCATCCGTCAATTGCTGGCCACCGCCCTTGTACGGAATCAGCGTGATATCAACGCGCGCCTGCGTCTTGATCTGCTCCAGCGCCAGATGCCCCACCGTACCCAGGCCTGATGTTGACCAGCGGATCGAACCCGGCTTGGCGCGCGACTGGCTCAGCATGTCGGCAAAGCTCTTGCCCGTGAACGACGGCGTACCCAGCAGGATCATCGGCGCATACATGACGTTGGCCACGGGTGCGACGTCCTTCTGCGGGTCATACGGCAGTTTGCCGAAATGCGGGTTGAGCGTAAGCGGGCTCACCGAAGAAAACCCCAGCGTGTAGCCGTCGGGCGCAGCCTTGGCCACCGCATCCATGCCGATGCTGCCACCTGCGCCGGCGCGGTTCTCCACGACAACCGGCTGACCAAGCTGTGCCGAAAGCTTCTCACCCAGGGCACGTGCCACGTTGTCGGAAATCCCGCCAGTCGGGTAGGCGACGATGATGCGGATCGGCTTGGCCGGATAGTCTTGCGCCCGCACAGGCACCGCAGCAAGCAACGAAACACCGGCACACAGCAGCGCAGCAGAAGCAATCAGACGACGACGGACGGAGCGTTCAGCAGTCATGGGCGCGCACGAAGGGAGGATTCAGAAAGTGCCATTGTAGGCGGATGCCCAGGCAGTCTTGCCCAGCCATATCAAGCAAGACGGCAAGGCAAAAGAAAAGGCGCCCGAAGGCGCCTTTTCCGTTCCCAATCGAGTGACTGCGTCGATTAGAAGATGTGGCGGATACCCACGCCAGCGCTGGTCTGGTTCGACTTGCCAGTGCCGGTTGCGTTGCCGCCACCCGACAGTTCCGGCAGCGCTGCGTCCTTGACCTTGTTGTAGTCGATCGTGCCATACACTTGCGTGCGCTTGGACAGAGCGTACTCGGCCAGCAGCACAGCGGTGTAGCGCTTGCCGTCGTTGCCAGCGGTCAGAGCAGCGTTGCTGATCTTGTCGTAGTAGAACGCGCCCGTCAGAGCCAGTGCCGGGGTGACTTGGTACGTCACGCCGCCCAGGCCAACCTTGTCACGACGCTTCGTGGCACCCGGGGTCAGGCCAGCACCCGTCGTGGCGTTGCCGTAGATGTTCAGGCCGAAAGCGCTGTTGCCAACGCAGTTCGACGAGCTGTTCACGCAACCGGTGGCGTCGCTGCTGTCGATGTAGCCGAGGTACAGCTTTGCCGGTCCGATGGTGTAGTTACCGCCAATGCTCCACACGGTCTGCTTGTTGCCAGCCACATCCTTGTGTTGCTGGTACAGGCCGCCGATCAGGGCCGGGCCGAATTCATACGACAGAGCTGCGCCCACGTACTGGTTCTGGCTGGCGCTACCCGGCACTTCGCCGAAGCCGTAGCCCAAGCCAACGTACAGACCGTTGATCTTGTTCTCGTACTTCAGCATGTTCGATTCACGCAGGCCGGTCAGACCGTAGAACACCCACGAGTTGCCGTCGTAGTTACCCACGCCCAGCGGGTCGAAGTTGCCGCCCATCGTGAAGCCGAAGTTGTACTGACGACCCAGCGTGATGGTGCCCAGGTCCTTGTTCTGCAGACCCACGAACGACTGACGATTGAACAGCGTGCCCTTGCTGCTCATCGTGCCCGAATCGGAATTGAAGCCGCTTTCCAGCACGAACAGTGCTTTGTTGCCGCCACCCAGGTCTTCCGAGCCCTTCAGGCCCCAGCGGCTGTTCGACACAGCACCGCTTTCCATCTGGGTCACGCTGTTGCCAGCTTGGTTCGCGTTGTTGATGTAGTGAATGCTGGTATCGACAATACCGTACAGCGTCACGCTCGATTGGGCGTAGGCAGAACCTGCGAACAGGGCGCCAACTGCAACCAGAATGGCAGACTTTTTCATGTGGGCTCGTAATAAAAGAGTTGTCTCAAACCGCCCGCCCCCGTGTGCATGAGGTTGGGCTCCTCCGTTCCTTTGCTTCCGTGTCGGAAGTGCCGCGCAAATTTAACAAAAGCCCTTATGCGCGGCAAAGCAATTCACAGAATCGCTCCACCAAGTGTGGTAAGCGCGCATCGCTCTTAATGCGGCGCACCAAAACAGCCTCCGGCAAGGCTTGCCGGCTCGTCGCGCCCTGCTGTGGTGCACCAAGACTGGCTCGCAGGCTTCCAACACTCCCTGTTTAGGCAAAAAGGTGGAGCCCCACCCCCGACAGTCCCGCCTTCAACGTGTTTTTCAGCGTCATTCACGCTGACTTGCATCATTTCGGCGCTCACAACAAACCGTTCGTCGCACCACCGTGGATACAGCCATCCCGCTGACCTACGCTTCAGGCCGTGGCAGGACAGTCAAAAGACCACGCCTTAAAACAGCATCGAAAATCAGTTGAAGAAGGAGTTCGCCATGCGACTCAAGCAGATTGGAATGGCCGCGCTGTTGGCGGCAGGTGCCCTGGCGGCAGGCAGCGCTTGGGCGCAGGCCAGCCGCGTGGAGGTGTTCGGTCAAGCCGCTCGTGCCGAACGCTTTGATGTTTATAGCGACGGCGCCCGCACCGGGCGCTTCGACACCTACACAGAAGGTGCGCGCAGCGGCCGTTTTGACCCGTACTCAGAAGGTGCACGCAGCGACCCAGCGGGCCGTTCGCGTGATGGCGGCGGCTCGGTCTACGGGTATCCGGTACCGAGCTGATACGGAGCCTGCGCTTCATCCCGCACGTTTGATCCGTTATCCGATTAAGGGCCGGTCTCCGGGCATCCTCCGTTCTTACGCCTTTGGCCCATGCGGCCCCGCTGGTGTTGCGCCAGCGGGGCTTTTTAGCCATTGGCGGTGCCCCCCAAGAAAAACGGGACGGTGCCTGTCGACAGCCGTCCCGTTTCTACGCGTGTGCGGATCGCGATGATCGTTACTTGGTCACACCCACACGATCGCGCGATACGTCCATCACCATGCGCGTGAGCAGGTACAGGCGCGGCACGATGGAGTTGAGATCCACATACTCGGCGTCGTTCGAGTGCGCGCCAAAGCTGGCCAGACCAAAGCGCTCGATCACCGGGGCCTTGGTTTTCGAGGCGGCAAAGGCCGCATCCGTACCGCCACCCTCTGCCTTGTCATCAATCTCCAGCGTCTTGCCAAGCTCGCCGTAGATCTTCTGGGCGTGTTCGGCCAGCGCGCGCGAAGCCGGCGTGGCTTCCAGCGGCGGGCGACGGCGCTCGAACTTGGCGGTCACCTGCGTATCGGGGATCAGCTTGTTCTTGATGCGCTCGTTGACGGTCTCTTCCAGCTTGTCGGCATCGGCCGCACGCAGCAGACGTACATCCGCCTGGGCGCTGGCGACCGCGGGGATCACGTTACGGTTGGTCCCCGCCTGCGACACCGTCCAGTTGACCTTCAGGCCGGTCTCCGGCTTGGACAGATCGCGCATCTGCAGCACCTGGTGCGACAACTCGTACAGCGCGTTGCGGCCCTGCTCCGGTGCACCACCTGCGTGTGAGGCCTTGCCCTTCACATCCAGCAGGATGGCGCCGATGCCGCTGGTGGCCAGCGACAGTTTGTCGGAGGTCACACGCGTGCCTTCGCACGAGAACACGGCATCCTGCTCGGCACCCAGCTTGGCCTGCATGGCACGCGCGCCCGGCGAGCTGATTTCTTCATCGCCATTGATGAGCACGGTGAGCGTGCCGTACTTCTTGAAGTTGACCGCCTGCAGGATTGCCACGGTGTGCAGGATGACGGCCACGCCGTTCTTGTCGTCGGCGATCCCCAGGCCGTAGGCGCGGTCGCCGTCGATACGGAATGGCTGCTGCGCGAGCATGCCCTTCAGGTACACCGTATCCATGTGTGCGATCAGCATGATGTTGCGCGTGCCTTCACCTTTGAAGCGCGCCAGCACCATCTTGCCGATCTTCTCGGGCGTGTCGGCCATGCGATACGCGTGGTCGCTCGGGTCGATCAGCTTGACGTCGCCACCCAGCAGGCGCAGGCGGTCGGCGATCACGCCGGCAATCTTGTCCAGGCCTTCGATGTCCTTGCTACCCGACTCGATCGACACCAGCGTCTTCATGGTGTCGATCAGTGCGGGCTTTTCCTGCTGGGCGCGCTTGTAGATTTCGGCAGGCGGCACAGCGGCGGCCTGACCCGCGGCCAACGCACCGACCATCGCTAGCGCCGCCAGCATGACTGGCCGCACTCCCCTCACCATCGACTTGGCTCTCATGGATGTTCCCTCACCTGTGTAGTTATGGTCTGCAACAAAATCGCGATTTTCGCACGCTCGCCTGATGGTTGCCTGGAGCCCCTCCCCCTTCTTCAGATAGGGCTCCTGATTCAACGCAAGGGAATATCGGCAGTGCTGCCTGAAAACGCACAAGAAACGAAAGCGCAGCACTAACACTGTCGCTACAATTGCCGCCATGCAATACATCCATGTCGTCAACGGCGATGTTGCCGGCGCCACGCTCAAGCAGGCGCTCGCACAGGCAGGCCGCCCCGATTCCGTCGTAGTGCTGCGCGACGACCTCGCCGTCGGGCCGCTGGCCGACGTCGATAGCGTTGCCATGGCGCGCTCGGGTTTCTGGCAGCGCGTGGCCCCCAACAGCAGCATCGACTTCGCCGCCGAAATGCGCGACGCACTTGCGTCACTGGCCGACGTGCGCGATGCCACGACCGAAGTGGCGATCTGGCACGGCCAGAGTGCGTCGGACCAGCTCATGCTGCGCCGGGTGGCGTTCCACCTGCATCAATCGCCGCAGCGGATCAACGAAGTCGGCATGGACGCCCGCGAGCTGGAAACGCCCAATGGCCAAGGGCCGCTCACGGCCATCGGCATGTATTCGGGGGCGCGACTGGCGCGGCGGTTTTCGACCATTGCACCGGTATCGGTGCTGCGCATCGGTCGCCTGGCCTACGAGTGGCAGCAAACCGTGCGCGAGAACGCCGACGTGCGGCTGTGGAAAGGCAACACGCTGGTGCCGGTGTCGTATGCCACCGTCGACGAAGTGATCCTGGAGCACGTGCCGACCGACTGGGCCAGCGCACGCGACGTGGTTGGCAGCATCATGGGCGCCATCGATGGGCTGCTCGCCAGCGACTGGTTCGTCTTCTGGCGCTGCCGCGAACTGGTGGGCAGCGGCCAGTTGCTGCTGCGTGGCGAAGCCGACTCGCTCTCCACATGCGAACTGCGCCGCAATGTGAGTGTGGCGGCTTAGTTCGCGGTATTCAGTTCACCGCAATCGGGCCGTTGATCAGCCTGTCCAGAAGGAGCGCCTCAGAGCGCTCCTTTTTTGTTCACCCCGTCTTCTCAGTGTGTGCCTACAGGCTGGCAGGCTCCGGCCGTCAATCCAGAAGCAGACCAACCATCCCACTTCGGGGGCACACGTGGACATCTCTTCTCTCAGCAGCAGCACATCGCTGTACGCGACGAGCAGCCTCTCGTCGACCAGCGCGACCACCGCAACAACGGCCACCGCCACCAGCGACACGTCCGGCACCACCGGCACGACGCCGGTGCGCCACCATCGTCATCATGGCGGCGGCGGTGGCGGCGACTTCATGCAAGCGATCCAGCAGGCACTCAATCAGGTTGGCGTTTCGGATCCGTCGGCAATCTCGTCGACGTCATCCACGTCATCGACAAGCGCGACCAGTGCCACCAGCGGCGTCAGCAGCACCGGCAGCACGACCGCCGCCAACGCCACCGACGGCTCGACCCCGCCGCCTCCGCCGCCCGATGGCGACGACGCGTCGGTTGGCAAGGACATCCACAAGCTCAAGCACGACCTGTTCGCCGCCCTGAAGAGCGCGAGCGGCAGCGACAGCACTTCCGGTACAAGCGGTACAAGCGGTGCGAGCGGCACCTCGGGCAGCTACGGCAGCGACCTGTCGTCGGGTCTGCAGAACCTGATCTCGCAGCTCAACAGCGGGGATACGTCGTCAAACAGCACACTGTCGGCGCTGCAGTCGGATTTCCAGCAGCTCGTGGGCAACGTGTCGGGTGGCAGCTCCAGCAGCGCGGGGGCGGGTAGCGGCGGCGCTTCGTCGTCCGACAGCTCGGCGACGTTGCAGAACTTCCTGCAGCAGCTGGCCCAGAACCTGGGCGGTCAGTCCACCGCTTCGGTGGCGGTGGGCAGCAGCATCAACGTCTATAGCTGATCGGCGAATGCTGGCGGCGCGGGGGCGTCAGTCCTCGCGCCGAATGCCAGCGCGTGCCGGGCAATCGATCGGCGTAGCGGGTTCACTGCCGTCGATCTCGTTGGCGAGGTCGGCGTCGGGTTGGGACTCCGCCACATCGTCGTGTTCGTTGCCCTCGCCCCACGGCATGCCCGATTCACGCAGGCGTTTGCGCTGCGTGCGGTCGCGCTGGAACATCTCGGCCAGTTCATCGCGGCCCTGCTGGGCGAGCGACACGAGCTTCTTCTGATCGCGATAGACCGGGTAGACCTGGTCCATGGAGTTGAGCGTGTGACGGCGGAACGTCTGGGCAATGCGGTGCGCCTCATAAGGCTCCTTGCCCAGGCCCTCCAGCACGCGGCGGCCGAGCATCAACGAGCCCTCGAACATCTCCCGCTCGATCACCTCCACACCGCGGTCACGCAACTGGTACACGTGCGACACGTTGCGCGCCCGTACGTACAGCGTCAGGTGGGGAAAGCGCTCGCGCACGCGGTCGACCACTTCCAGGTTGGTCTCCATGTCGTCGATGGCGACAACCATCATGCGCGCCTTGTCGGCACCAGCGGTTTCCAGCAGGTCCATGCGCGTGGCATCACCATAGAAAACCTTGAAGCCGAAGCGGCGCAGCATGTCGATCTGATCAGGATCGTGGTCGAGCACCGTGGCGCTGTAGCCTTGGCTGTAGAGCATGCGGCCGACGATCTGCCCGAAGCGGCCAAAGCCGGCAATGATGACTTGGTTGTCCTGCGGCTCAATGGCGTCAGGCGAGCGCTTCTTGCCGCTGGTCAGGCGCGGCACAAGGATCTTGTCGTGGAAGAGCAGCAGCAACGGTGTGGCCGCCATCGACAGGGCCACCACCAAATTCAGCGTGGCGGCCGTCTCGGCGCCCAGCACTTCGCCCGCCACGCTCGGCCCGAACACCACAAAGGCAAATTCACCACCCTGTGAGAGCAGGAACGCAAACAGCCACGCCTGCCCGCGCGCAATGCCAAAGCGCGTGGCCAGCAAGCGCAGTGCGCCAATCTTCACCACCAGGAAGACCACCACCAGCACCACCACCGCCAGCGGCTGGCGCATCAGCACGCCAAAGTCGATCGACATGCCGACCGCCAGGAAGAACAGTCCGAGCAGCAGTCCCTTGAACGGCTCGATGTCGGTTTCCAAAGCGTGGCGATACTCGGAATCGGCCAGCAGCACGCCGGCAATGAAGGCGCCCAGCGCCATCGACAACCCCACGCTGTGCATCAGCAGGGCAATGCCCACCACCAGCAGCAGCGAGAACGAGGTGAACATCTCGCGCATGTTGGTGCGGGCAATCGCACGCAGTACCGGCCGCAGCAGGGTACGCCCGCCAAAGATGACCGCCGCCACGACGCCCACCGCCCTGGCCGCCGCCATCCAATGGTGACCCTCGCCCGACCCTGCTGAATCCACCGCCAGCAGCGGCAGCAAGGCGATCATCGGGATGGCCGCAATGTCCTGGAACAGTAGGATGCCAAAGCTGGCCGAACCCGCCGGCGTGCGCATCAGGTTACGTTCAGTCAGTGTGGCCAGCGCAATAGCCGTGGACGACAACGCCAGCCCCAGCCCTGCCACCACCGCCGCACGCCACGGGTGGCCGACCGCCATCACCGCCAGCCCAACCATCAGCGCGCACACGGCCAACTGCAGCCCGCCGTATCCGAAGATGCTGCGCCGGAGCGACCACAGCCTTGCCGGCTCCAGCTCCAGCCCGATCACGAACATCATCAGGACGACGCCGAACTCGGAGAAATCCAGGATCGACTGCACGTTCGTGATGAGTCGCAGCCCCCACGGGCCGACGATCACCCCGGCCAGCAGATAACCGAGCACCGAACCCAGGCCAAGCCGTCGCGCCAGCGGCACGGCTGCCACGGCCGCAGCCAGATAGATGACGAAGTTGACGAGCAGGTCGTGCGATTGCATGGGCTGGCAAGAAACAGCGAATCGGAGAATCGGGAACGTCAGGCCGGGAAATCAGCGTCGTCCGGCAGCCACGGCTGCAGCGCGGCGCGCACCTGGGCGATATGGGCGTCAATGACCTCCGGCGACGCATCATCAGCGTCGTGCAGCACGTGGGGCGGCTCCCACTGCATGCCGCACAGCGCGGCGGTCCGCTGCAGCGGCAGCAGGAACATGTCGAACGTGTAGCCGTGGGTGCCGGCCTGGCTATACGAGTGAGCACGGCCGCCCGTCGTGGCCAGCACCATCAGATGCTTGCCGCGCAAGGCGGTGCCGCCCGGCCCGTAGGCCCAGCCCATTTCCAGCACCACGTCCAGCCACTCCTTGAGCAGCGACGGCGTGGCGTACCACTGCACCGGAAACTGGAAGACGACCAGCTCGGCCGCCTCCACCGCGGCCTGCTCGATGCGCACATCGATATCGAAATCGGGGTAGTGCCAGTAGAGGTCATGCATGGCCACGCCCGGCAGGCTGGCCAGCGCACGCGCAAGTGGCTTGTTGGCGCGCGAACGGCGTGGCGCAGGATGCGCGTAAATCACAAGAATGCGCGATGGAGTCATGGAAAGTCAGTAGACGGGGCGTCTTGAACGCGCATCTTCGCACGGCTATTGTTGAGCGGCGTTACAGGGCCCCGCAGGTGATGGAAGCCACCGGATGCCTTTGCGCAAATCAAGCGATTCCTGCAGCGCTTTTTTGTGCAGCACAACAATGGCCGTTGTGAGTACACCACAGGCCCGGAAGGAGCGCCCCTCTGCGATAAATCAATGATTTGCCGGGAAATTCTGGTGAAAGCCTGACGCGAGCCTTACGGGAAATCCCTGATTGCCCTACAATAGCATGGTGCATTGCACAACACCCAGTTGCACCCAACTGCGTGCCTCGGAGGCGCCACCCGCGTCTCCCCTTCATCACCCCGTCGCCCTGCAAACAAGGGCGCATTCAGAATAGGAAACGTTGTCGTGAACCCGCTCGAACTGAGCAAGGCCATCGGCGTCGTCACCCAGGACGACATCGACAAGACGGAAGCCGCGCAAGGTGCGCCGCGCTCCACCGTGCTGGTGCGCGAGCTTGCTGCGCACCACCGCTCGCGCCTGCTCAAACACCTGCTCGCACTGGGTCAGGAAGACCGCCTGCTGCGTTTCGGCCAGGTGGTGGGCGATCACGTCATCGAAGCGTACGTCGACAGCATCGACTTCGACCACGACAAGGTCTTTGGCGTCTACAACGAGCGCCTGGAACTGGTCGGCGTCGGCCACCTTGCCTACCTGCGCGACAACCCGCAAGGGCGCGTGGCGGAGTTTGGCGTGTCGGTGTCGGAATCCGCACGTGGCAAGGGTGTGGGCAGTGCGCTGTTCCAACGCGCCGCCATGCATGGCCAGAACACCAAGGTGCGGACGCTGTACATGCACTGCCTGTCGCGCAACGCAGCCATGATGCACATCGCCAAGAAGGCCGGCATGCGCGTGCAGTATGCGTACGGCGAAGCCGACGCCTACCTGGAGCTGCCGCCCGCCGACACGATGAGCCTGCTAACCGAGGCCATTGACGAGCAAGTGGCCGATCTGGACTACCTGCTCAAGCGCAACCTGCGCGATGCACGCCGCTTCGGCCAGCGCTTCTGGCGCTCGCTGGTGCCGCAAAAGCGCACGGTCTGATCGCACCGTTACCCAGATGAAAAAACGCCCGGCTTTGACCGGGCATTTTTATTTGCGCAACCCGGCAATGTTTTGCGCAACCCAATGCACGTCAATTAATTCAACGCATATCTGTTGAAAATCACGCATTTATCCAGGGCGTAATTTTGTGATTCTCATTCGACGCGCAGATATTGATTTTCAGGATTTTGATTTAGTCCACTCAAGCTCCCGTCAAATGGTTCGTTACAGCAGTCGTTAATCAAACGCGACGGGGACAACCATGCGTTTCTCACACATGAAGGTAGCGACCCAACTGGCGTTGGGATTCGGCCTGATGATGAGCCTGCTTGTTCTCCTCACGGTATTCAGCCTGCAACGCATGTCGGATTTTCGGCGCCTGCTGGAAGAAACCACGGAGATCAACGCCGTGGAGGCCAAACTGGCCGCGCAAATGCATAACAGCGTGACCGAGCGTGCGCTGGCCTTCCGCAATATCGTGCTGCTGGAGCAGCGCGACGAAATCCAGCTCGAACTGAACCGCATTGAAAGCCAGGAACGTGAATACGCCGAGGCTGAAAACCATCTCGGCCGCATGTTCGACACCATCCCCGATACCACGGCAGACGAGCGCGCCATGTTCACGCAGATCAAGCGCCAGGCTGAACTGGCCGCGCCCTTTATCGCGCGCACCAAGGCGTTGATCCTGGACGGCAAGAAGGACGAGGCCTACAAGCTGCTGCGCTTCGAGTTCCGCCCGGTGCAGCGCACCTGGTGGGATCTGCTCGCCAAGCTGCAGGCCTTTGAAGAGAAGCTCAACGACGAGAACACCGCCAAAGCCCGCACAAGCTACACCGAAAGCCGCAACTGGCTGCTGGTGTTCAGCGGTCTGGCGCTGCTGGTCAGTCTGACGGCCAGCACGCTCATCACGCGCGGGCTGATCCGCAAGCTGGGCGGCGAGCCCGGCACCGTGGCCGAGATTGCCGGGCAGATTGCCGGCGGCAACCTCGCCGTGGTCATCCACACCCGCAGCGACAACCAGGCAAGCCTGATGCACGCCATGAAGCGCATGCGCGACAGCCTGGCCGCGATTGCCGAGCAGGTGCACACCAGCACCGACACGCTGGCCACCGCCTCAGAGCAGATCGCCAGCGGCAACTTCGATCTGTCGACCCGCACGCAAGAGCAGGCCTCCGCGCTGGAAGAGTGCGCCGCATCGATGGAAGAGCTCAATGCCACCGTCAAGCAGAACGCCGACCACGCGCGGCACGCCAACGAGCTCGCCACCACGGCGGCCGATGTGGCCTCGCAAGGCGGTTCGGTCGTGGCGCGCGTGGTCAACACCATGGGGTCGATCAGCGAATCGGCGCGCAAGGTGAGCGAGATCATCGGCGTGATCGACAGCATTGCGTTCCAGACCAACATCCTCGCGCTCAACGCAGCAGTGGAAGCCGCCCGCGCCGGCGAACAGGGTGCCGGCTTTGCCGTGGTCGCCAGCGAAGTGCGCGCGCTGGCGCAGCGCTCGGCCGCTGCCGCCAAAGAGATCAAGCTGCTGATTGGAGACTCGGTCAACCAGGTTGCGGCAGGCAACGCGCTGGTCGAACAGGCTGGCGCCACCATGCAGGACGTGGTGACCAGCATCCAGCGCGTGACGGCCATCATGAGCGAGATCATGGGTGCCACCGATGAGCAGGCCGGCGGCATCGACCAGATTCACCACGCCATCGCGCAAATGGACGAAGTCACGCAGCAGAACGCTGCCCTCGTCGAAGAGGCCGCCGCGGCAGCGGAATCGATGCGCGAGCAGACCACCCGTCTGGTGCGCGTGGTGAGCGTGTTCAAGCTGGCCGACCAGACGCAGAACATCGCTCCAGCGCAGCGCGTCGGCTATCACCAGCCCGCATTGCTGCCAGCCTGACGCGGAGGCTGCCGTGAAGCCCACCACCGCCGTCTCCGGCGCCGCCGCGCGCAACGTCTATTGGCACCCCAGTACGCTGGCCGACGATGCCCGAGCCCACCAGTTCGGCCACGCGCCGCTCACGCTGTGGCTCACGGGCCTGAGCGGCGCGGGCAAATCCACCCTCGCCTACGCGCTGGAGAAACGCCTGTACGAAGCACATCGGCATTGCGCGGTGCTCGACGGCGACAACCTGCGCCACCACCTGAACCACGATCTCGGCTTTACCGAGGCCGACCGCACCGAGAACCTGCGCCGCGCCGCCGAGGTGGCGCGGCTGATGAACGACGTCGGGCTCATCGTCATTACCGCGTTCATCTCGCCGCTGCGTAGCGATCGTGAAATGGCGCGCGAGATCATCGGCGCGGATCGGTTTGTGGAAGTGCACGTCTGCACCGCGCTCGACGTGTGCGAAGCGCGTGATCCGAAGGGTCTGTACGCCCGCGCACGCGGAGGACTGATCCCGCAATTCACCGGGGTGTCAGCACCGTACGAACTGCCGGCCGCGCCGTCACTGCGGCTCGATACCGGCGCGCTGCCGCTGACGGCCGCCACCGCCGCCTTGCATGCGCATCTGGCCTCCTGGCTGGACATCCGCACACTGGAGACCACACGATGACCGCCCGCCCGCGCCCCGTCCTGATGATTCCGCTGCGCCGCTGCGGCAGCCATGCGTTGCGCCTGCGCCTGAACTTCAACCCGGCGTTCTACGCACCGTATCCACTGCATATCGTCGACTTCATGCCGTTGGTGCCGCTGTACGGCAACCTGGAAGACGACCGCGCCTACTTCCGCCTCGTCACCGACGTGGTCGGGCTGCAGGCGGCCAGCATGGTCAAGTGGCCCGGCATGGTGTTCGACCCGGTGGAGATTTTCGAAGCCCTGCGCGCTGAACCGCGCAGCGTGCACCGCGTGGTGTGGGAACTGTTGCTGCGCGCCGGCACCCAACACGGCGCTCGCGTGGTCATGGACAAGTCGCTCGACAGCGTGCACTACGCCGATGCGCTGATGACGCTGTTGCCCGACATGCGCTTCCTGAACGTGGTGCGCGATCCGCGCGCGCAGGTGGCATCCATGAACCGCGCCATCATCCACGACTTCGACACGCTGCTGAACACGCAGACCTGGGTGGCCGCGCACCGTGCTGCCAACGCGCTCATCGCCAAGCATCCGGAGCGCACGCTCACCCTCCGCTACGAGGATTTCCTGACCGATCAGGAAGCCTCGCTGCGCCGCGTGTGCACGTTCCTGGAGATCGAGTTCCTGCCGGACATGCTGGACGTATCGCGCTCGGCCGAAGCCCGGCAGATCTCGCAGCGCTCCGCGCTGTGGACGTCCAACTGCTTTGCGCCCATCACCGCGAACATCGACAAGTTCCACCAGCAGTTATCGCTGGACGAGATCGCACTCATCGAAACGCTCACCGGCGATGAGATGGCGCGCTACGGCTACACGCGCCTGACCGACGGCAACGCCGTCATCGAAACCGATGCGCTGGAAGCCGCGCGCACACGCTCCGAGGCCGCCCGCCAGACTGCCTGGCGCGCACTGGAGCACGATAACTATCGCGACTTCGTGCTGCGCCGCCACCGCGCCGACTTTCTGGCCAGCGTGCGCGAGCGGCTGATGCTGCAGGCCATGACGGCACTGGCCGCCAAACCCAAGCCGCCGTATCGGCTGGACGCGCTGCAGGATGCGGCGGCCTTTGAGGTGACGGACTAATCGTCAGCCAGGGGCAGCATCATTACCGACGCTGGCCGCCTTGCATCAACGCCTTGAGGATCAACTATTCTGGCAACGCGCCATCAAAGGCGTGGGCGGCCATCTTGAATGGCTTGCGCGAGCAGGAATCCGATGGGAACTGACATCGGCTTGATAGCGATATTCGATAGATATCGAATGCGTGTCGTATCGCTTCCATGGCTGCGCACCGCTCTCTCAATCGCTGCACCTCAAACCAGGAGTCACCGTGCAATTTGGATGGATTCGGCTGATCGCCCTTCACGTCATGGCCGCAGTGTTCTGGGCCGGTTCCACCTCCGTCGTCGCCGGTCACGTTGGCTGAAGGAGACTCGTCATGATTGCGCTTGATCACATCAGCCTGCGCGTGCGCGACCTCGCCCGCTCCATCACGTTCTACTCACAGGTGCTCGGCTTCCGACATGAGGGCCAACACGGGCCGTACGACATCATGCGCGTGAACGACGCCTTCACGCTCAACCTGCGCCAAGCCAGCGAACTGCATCACGAACACCTCGCCTTCAACATGGATCCCGAATCGTTCGATGCCGTCCTGGCGCGACTCGTGGAACGTCGCATCCCCTATGGCGGGTGGCCTTCCGAGATGGACAGCGGCATGCTCGGCGAGAGCCTTGGTGCCCGTGGGATCACCGATGTCGCCTACTTTGCGGACCCCGATGGACACACGCTGGAGCTCTGCTTCTACCCCGAACCCTGGAAGCCCCGACTCTTCACCAGCACAGAGCAAGCTACGTAAACGCCCTTAACACGCGGCCAGCCAGGTGCTGAAGTACCGCAAGGCAGCCATGCGTAAGGTGATTACCGGCTGGCGGCCCATGACAACGCAAAACATTGCCGTGCTGTACAACCACGGCGACGCCGCCTATATACGGAAGCTCGATTACGTGCTCACGCTCATCCCGAAGAACGGAACCGCTGCATGCAAGTAGGTCGCTCTCTTTTCACTACGATCGCCGTGGCGTTGCTGGCCGCGCAATCGGCCATGGCTGCAGAGTCGCTGACCGGAACCTTCCGTGGTGACGGCCGTGCGTGCTACGGCGCGCTGTTCGTCCGACCCAAGACCATCGAGTGGAATGCCAGCTTCTTCAAATGCGGCCCAACGCGCTACAAGGTGATCGAGCAGGACCTGTCAGGCGACCATCCGCGTGCAGCGTTCAAGATTGAAGACCACCGCAAGCGCTGCGGCCTCGCCGTCATCGAGGTCTCCCACTACAGCGAGTTCTCGTGGAGCGTAAAGGGCTACCAGACGCTGGAGGCCTACCAGAAGCGCGAAGAACCCGGCTGGAAAGACTCAGCCGACCCTGCCCGCCAAGTCGCCTTGTGCGGCATGCGCAAGGAATAAGCACACGCGCCGCCGCCATGCAGCCGCTCCAACGCTTCAGCCTGGAGAAACACACCGGTCCGTATGAACAGTGGCCCGCGCGCACGCGCGTGCTCGTCGACGGCGTGCCGCACCCCACGCTCGCCATCCCCGGCTACGACCTGCTGCGGCAGTACAAGACTGTTCTCGGCTTCGTGCTCATCACCGAGTACGACTGCCCGTTTGAAGAAGCTGTCTCCATCACGCTCGTCACGCACGACCTGTCACGCGTGATCGACACCGCCACCATCGGCGCGCCCTACGCCACTTTCTGGCTGGCCGATGTGCAGTGGATCGACGCCGAGCACTTTCGCCTGACCTGCGAAGGCGCCGTCGGCGACTGGCTGGTCACGCTGCGTGCGCGGCACATTCCGGTGTTGTCGCCGGCGGTGTTTGTGAAACGCCGCGCAACGCCGCCGGTCGAGCCTGCGGTGTAGAGTAAAAGGCCGCCCTTTCACCGACACCCGCACCGCCATGACCGACGACGAATGCGCCATCCGCAACGTAGTGGAGACCTGGCTTGCTGCCAGCAAAGCGGGCGACCTGCCCACCGTGCTCAGCCTGATGACCGACGACGTGCTGTTCCTCACGCCCGGTCAGGCGCCCTTCGGCAAAGAGGCTTTCGCGGCCATGTCGAACGGTATGAAGGATGTGCAGGTGGACGGCACCAGCGATATTCAGGAAGTGCAGGTGTTTGGCGGCATCGCTTACCTGCGCAACGCGCTACGCATTGTCATCACGATGCCTGATGGGAAGGTGGTGCGGCGCTCGGGGCAGACGCTCACCATCTTGCGCAAGGAGGCGGATGGAAAGTGGCGGTTGGTGCGGGATGCGAATTTGGTGGTGGCTGAGGCGGCCGACTGATTCGATATGGTCTTCTTAGCCATCACCCCTGAAGGTTTGCAGCACGCGTTGCAACTCGCAAGCGGTTCGAATTTGCCGATTTGGTGCGGATCGGATGCAGTGTCCGATGCCGAGTACAGCAAGCTTGCTGGACGCAATGTCTCGCGGTTTGTCTATCCGCTGCGCGGCGCATCTGCAGAGGTTTTGCAAGGCGCTTTCGATACGATTGCGGAGCACCATCCTGGTGAGCAGGTGTGTCGAACATGCCCCTCGGCCTAGCCATTGATCAACGCCGCGACATCGCCACACGGCGCCATGCAAGAGCTATTGCGAGACCTTGCGATTGGCGATCCCGAAAGGAATGTGCACCATTGGGATATTCGCCACAGAGGACTTCAAGTGACTTAGCTGATCATCGAAATACATGTGGGGCTTCAGAATGGAAAGTATTCTCGCTTTATCCATGCCACCAAGAAAGAAGGATTCATCGGGCGATACTCCCCATGATTTCAAAGTGGTGACCACACGCTCGTGTGCCGGCGCATTGCGTGCGGTCACGATGGCTGTACGCACCAGCTTCTGATAGCCCGGCTCTTCCTTCACTCGCTTTTCTTCGAGTTTCTGCAAGAAAGCAAGCTTCATAAAGAGGTCGGCCAGCAACCCCGGCTGATGGGGTGTCTCCCGATGAGCTGACTCGTGAGCCTGGAATTCGTCTAAGTCGTTATTGCGCTTATATACGGACTCCGCTTCATCGTCGGCGATGACCCCGTCAAAGTCGAACGCAACCCTCAGTTCAGTGTCGAGTGCATCGTCATAGACCGTCGAAGGCAAGACCAAACCCGCCGGATAGTTCGCGTCGATCGACTGCTGAACGTCTGCCTCGTTTGCAGTCAGGAACAAGGATGCATTGAACGCGGGGACATACTCGTATGGAGAGCGCCCCGCCATGAACGCGGCGCGCGTGATATCAAGGCCATAGTGCTTGATGGAGCGAAACACGCGTAACCCAGTCTCCGGCGAGTTGCGGGACAACAGCACAACTTCTACCGGAGATTGCTTGGGGAAAACTCGATTGATGTGAAGGAATCGCCTGATAAACGGAAAAGCCACCCCCTTCGGAAAGGGTACATCCAGGTTCTTCTCTTGGTGTAGCCGATATTGTTCGACACCCTCAGTCCTATAGATCTCATCCGACTCTGCGAGATCAAACAACGCGCTGGACGCCACCCCAATCACTAGTTTTCGTTCTATTGGATAAGCCACTGTGTTGCCCCGCTAACCGCCCCTCAAACCACCACCGGCAACGCCGTCGTATCCTTAATCCGCTCCAGCGCAAAACTGCTCTTCACATCAATCACCGCCGGGTGCGCGAGCAGTTGGTCGCGGATGAACCGCGCAAAGTGGTCCATGTCTTCCACGAACACCTTGAGCAGGTAGTCCATCTCGCCGGTCATGGCATAGCACGTGACCACCTCGGGCCAGGTGGCGACGGCGGCGCGAAAGATATCGCCCGGCGCCTTGCCCTTGGGCGCCCCGCCCTGTTTCTCAAGCCGCACATTGATATAGGCCGACAGCCCCAGGCCGATCTTGCCCGGATCGAGCAGCGCGGCGTACTGGCGGATGACGCCGCTTTCCTCCAGGCGGCGGATGCGTCGCAAACACGGGCTGGGTGACAGGTTCACCCGCTCGGCGACTTCCAGATTGGTGAGGCGGCCGTTGTTCTGGAGGACTTCCAGGATCTTGCGGTCAATCTTGTCGAGTTCTACCTTGCTCATTTTGTTGCTCCGCACCAATTTATTCGGCAATTTTCTTGCGCAAATTTAGCAAGACGGGCACAACTTCGCAATTTTTGCGTAGAAGGACACCTCTACACTGCGAGGATCGTCAAAGCCCTGAGCGCCCTCCTCCTTGCAGTGAAGGCGCCGCCCCTGCAGGAGACATCACCATGCAATTCACGCCTTGGGAAAACCCGATGGGCACCGCCGGTTTCGAGTTCATCGAATACGCCGCGCCGGACCCCGTTGCCATGGGCAAGCTGTTCGAGAACATGGGCTTTACCGCCATTGCGAAGCACCGCCACAAGAACGTGACGCTGTACCGCCAGGGCGACATCAACTTCATCATCAACGCCGAGCCGGATTCGTTCGCGCAGCGCTTTGCGCGCCTGCACGGCCCGTCGATCTGCGCCATCGCATTCCGCGTGCAAGACGCGGCCTTCGCTTACAAGCGCGCGCTGGAACTGGGCGCCTGGGGTTTCGACACCCACAGTGGCCCGATGGAACTGAACATCCCGGCCATCAAGGGCATCGGCGATTCGCTGATCTACCTGGTGGACCGCTGGACCGGCAAGAACGAAGCCAAGCCGGGCGACATCGGCAACATCAGCATCTACGACGTCGATTTCGTGCCGATTGCTGGCGCCAACCCGAACCCCACCGGGCACGGCCTGACCTACATCGACCACCTGACGCACAACGTCTACCGTGGCCGGATGAAGGAATGGGCCGAGTTTTACGAACGCTTCTTCAACTTCCGTGAAGTGCGCTACTTCGACATCGAAGGCCAGGTCACGGGCGTGAAGAGCAAGGCGATGACGAGCCCGTGCGGCAACATCCGCATCCCCATCAACGAGGAAGGGACGGAGAAGGCCGGTCAGATCCAGGAGTATCTGGACATGTACCACGGTGAGGGCATCCAACACATCGCGCTGGGTTCGACCAACCTGTCGGCCACGGTGGACGCGCTGCGCGGCAACGGCATCAAGCTGCTGGACACCATCGACACGTATTACGAACTGGTCGACAAGCGCATCCCCGGCCATGGCGAAGACGTGGCGGAACTGAAGAAGCGCAAGATCCTGATTGACGGTGCCCCGGGCGACCTGCTGCTGCAGATTTTCTCGGAAAACCAGCTTGGGCCGATCTTCTTCGAGTTCATCCAGCGCAAGGGCAACCAAGGTTTTGGCGAGGGTAACTTCAAGGCGCTGTTCGAGTCGATTGAACTCGACCAGATGCGCCGCGGCGTACTCAAGGCCGACGATCAGCCGGCCTGACGACCCTCACGTCAGGTTTGCTTCCTCCACACCCCGTTGGTTCGCCACCGGGGTGTTTTTTCATGTGCGCCGCGTGTTGTCTGCGGTGAGCACGGGGAAGCAGTGGCCGAAATCTTCGCAGCCGGGGCAACCGGGTGCGGGGCCCGGCAGACGGCCGTGTGCCAGCGCCACTTCCTGGGCGAGGAACGCCTTCCAGCGCAGGTTGGCCGTGTTGTGCGCGACAAGCGCGGGATAGTGGCGCGTGAGCAGATCGGTCACGTCGTCCCGGCCGGAGAGGCCGAGGTCGCGCCAGAGATGATCCGGCCGCAAGCATGCGGCAGCCAGGATGATGGCGAGGCAGCGTGTATCGGCGGCATGCGCCGGTGTCATGGGGTGATCAAACTGCTGCAGCAACGCAATCAGTTCGTCCACAAACGGTGGCGCGTCAGCCAGCGGCTGCTCGGGTAGCGCGTCGGCAATCGTGGCGCCGGGAAAGTGCCGCGTCATCAGCGCAGCAAAATCTGCATGGCCGAGGCCGAGCGCCGTCAGATCACCCGCCTCAAGCCGCGCCGCAATCAAGCGTGCAAACAGCCCCGTATCAGGCGCATGCGGATCACGTGCTCCGGCAAGCAGTCGGTTCAACGCGGCCAGTTGCGGTATGGGCATCGCGCGGATCAGTCCACCGCCAGAATCACGCTCGACGCCTTGATGACGGCCGCTGCCGGCTTGCCGGTCGCCAGCCCCAGGCGCGCCACGCTGTCGTTGGTGATGATGGCGGCAATCTCCAGCCCACCGGCCGAGATGGTCACGTCCGAATTGACGGCACCGGCCTTGACGCTCGACACCGTGCCGACGAACATGTTGCGCGCCGACACCTTGGCCGGGTCCGCATCCACCATCACGATCACGGAAGAGGCCTTGATAAGCGCGCAAGCCTTACCGCCCACCGCCAACCCGAGCGACTTGCTGCTCTCCTGCGTGATGACCGCCACGACCGATGCGTTGCCGACCTTGAGGGTCACTTCGTCATTGACGGCGCCCGACTGGATAGCGGTGATTTCGCCCGAGAAGTGGTTGCGCGCGCTGGTCTTCATGGTCGATACCTCTGTTGCATGGTTCAGTGACATTCCACTGTAGCCAAACCGACGCATTGCGGTATCGCGCCGGGCTGATGATGTGGATTGGCGGTGCAAGTGGCGCAGGCAATAAAAACGGCGCCCGAAGGCGCCGTTGGCTGCATGCAATGCGAGAGCGCGCTTATTCGCCCTTGGTGGCCGACGGGCCGCCCGGCATGGCTGCTGCGGCCGGCGTGTTCTTCTGTGCCTTGCGGGCGTCGTGGTGCGCCTTCATGTACGCACGGATCTCGTCTTCCGTGACCTTGCCGTCGTGGTTGGCATCGATCTGGTCGAAGTTCTTGGCCAGGCGCGGCATGCCGGCCTGCATTTCGTCCTTCGTCAGGGCGCCGTCGCCGTTCTTGTCGGCGGCCTTGAACTTGGCGTCGAAGCGCTGGGCCATCTTTTCGCGCATTTCACCGTGATGGGCCTTGCGCCAGGCGGCCAGCTCTTCCTTGCTGATCTGGCCGTCGTGGTTGGTGTCGATCTGGTCGAAGTTCTTTTCCAGCCAGGCGTGGCCCTTGGCCTCGTCGCGGGAGATCTGGCCGTCGCCGTTGGTGTCGAGGGCCTTGAAGCCGCCACGGTGAGCCGGCTTTGCAGCACGGGCGGAGGTACTCGGGGCCTGGGCGGCTGCGGGTGCCTGCGCGGCGGGTGCGCTGGCGTCCTGGGCGCGGGCGTTCATGCCCGACATGGCCAGGAACAGGGCCGAAGTTGCGAGGAAAGCGTGGACAGCACGTTTGTTGGTCATGGTCAGCTCCTTTTCACATGGACTGTGTAACGGATTAGAACCCGACAATGCCGTCACGTTGCCGGGTTTTACACGCTGTTACCCCGATCACACGCGCTGTAATATGCGCGCCCGGTCACGCCAGGCGCTGTTCCGGAGGGGCTGTGGGCTTACTGGTCTGCGCCGGGTTGCGGGGCGGCGTCGCCCTTGCGGGCGGCAGCGGCAGCCCGATGGCGCGGGCCGGTGATGCCGCCCTGGCTGGCAGCCTCATCGCCCATGTTCATCTGCGCCGGAGCGATGGGCAGCATGGCGCCCGGCATCGTGGTATTGGCCGGGTTGTTGGGCACGGCGGGTGCCGGCGGTGCAACAGGCGTTGCCAGCGGAGCAGCGGCGCCCGACGGCGGCAGCGGTTGAGACGGTGCGTTGCGGTTGGCGGGCGAGATGCCGGCCACGACGGCGCTGGCCGGCAGCGGGATCTCCTGGCGTGCGCCGTTGCGCTCGATCACCACGGAGCGCGCCTTGATCTCCACCAGCTTCAGGTTGGAGGACAGCGACTTGCCGGCACGCACGGCCTGCGGCGGGCCGCCGTCCACCGAGACGATGGCAGCGCCCGTGCCGTCGGCCAGATCGGCCACCACGCCGGCCACCTGCACGTCGCGCGGGCCGGTCTGCGGGCCGCCGCCGAAGAGCGTGACCGAGGCGCCGGTCTCCAGCGCGTCGGTCTGCGCAACGCGGGCCTCGCGCGGCACGGACAGCGAGCGCAGCGACGACAGTGTCAGAACCCAGTGCGTCAACAGCGCACACAGGGCAGCAAACAGTACAAGACTGAGCAGGCGGGACGACTGTTGAGCGTTCATGAAACGTGGTGATGCGCCGTGAGAATTCACTGATTCTATCCGCCCTTCATGCCGGTTCGATGAACAGCTTGGAGGGCCCGTTCTAAACGTATGCGCGGCACGACCCCGCCGCACAATCTATGGTCATATGTCACGGATATACTGTGTTCCCACTCTTATTGCCAACTCTCTCGCCATGATGCAAGGCCAACTCCGCTCCTCTTTCCGCCAACGTGCAGGCGCCGCCTTGGGCGCTCGCGCCGCGCGTGGCTTCACCCTGATCGAAATCATGGTGGTGGTGGTGATCCTGGGCATTCTTGCCGCGCTGGTGGTGCCGAAGATCATGAGCCGCCCCGACGAGGCGCGCATCATTGCCGCCAAGCAGGACATTGCCTCCATCTCGCAGGCGCTCAAGCTCTATCGCCTGGATAACGGCCGCTACCCGACCACCGAGCAGGGGATTGGCGCGCTGGTTGCCAAGCCGACCACCGAGCCCATCCCCAACAACTGGAAGGCCGGCGGCTATCTGGAGCGTCTGCCGAAGGACCCGTGGGGCCACCCGTACCAGTACCTGAACCCGGGCGTGCGCGGTGAAGTGGACATCTTCAGCTTTGGCGCCGACGGCCAGCCGGGCGGCACAGGCAACGACGCCGACATCGGCAACTGGGACAACTAAGCCATCGCCCCATCCGCCACATCAACATGAACGGCCATCCGCTGCCCCGCCGGCACGCATTTCGGCACATCGGCGGCTTCACGCTGCTGGAGTTGCTGGTGGTGGTGGTCATCATCGGCATCGTGCTGGGCGTGGTGGCCGTGAACGCCACGCCCAATCCGCGCTCGCAATTGAACGATGACGCGCAGAAGATGGCCCGCCTGATCGAACTTGGCCAGGAAGAAGCACAGTTGACCTCGCGCCCGGTGGCATGGGAAGGCGACGCACAGGGCTGGCGCTTCTATGAATCAACGCCCAACGGCTGGCGCCTGCTCACGCGTGACGTGCTGGCGCCGGGCCACTGGCGGCAGGGCATGGACAGCGTGCAGATCGTCGCCGGTGCCGCGACGGTGCCCGGCGCACCACAGCGGCTGGTGTTCGGCCGCGAGGCGATCGGCCTGCCGTGGCGCGTGGCGCTGACCTCCCAGGGTGCACGCGTGGACATCGTGTCCGACGGCGGCCCACGCGTACTGACCGAAGCACAATGACGCCCTCAGTCAAACCCGCCCGCCACCTCGGCCGCGCGCGCGCGCGTCGTGGCTTCACCCTGCTGGAAGTGCTGGTGGCGCTGACCATTGTGGCCGTGGCGCTCACCGCCACCATGCGCGCCATGGGCAGCATGACCTCGGCCAGCGAATCCTTGCAGACGCGCATGATCGCCACCTGGAGCGCTGAGAACGACCTCGCCAACCTCCGCCTGGCACGCGCCTTCCCCGACCCCGGCTCGCGCGGCTTCTCGTGCCCGCAGGGCGATACCGAACTGTGGTGCGAAGAGACCGTCGCCACCACGCCCAACCCGGTGTTCCGCCGCGTGGAGGTGTCGGTGTATGCGGATGCCGCCAAATCCGTGCGTCTGGCCTGGCTGGTCACCCTGTTGCCCAACGATGCGCGCAATGTCTTCTGAGCGCCCCGCCCGCCGTACTGCGCGCGGCTTCACCTTGCTCGAGCTGCTGGTGGCCATCACGCTGCTGGCCATCCTGGCCGTGCTGGCCTGGCGCGGGCTGGACAGCATGACGCGCACGCACGAAGCGCTAGCCCAGCGCGACGAACGCATCGAAGCCCTCAAGACCGCCTACGCCCAGTTCGATGCCGACTGCACGCAACTGGCCGATCCGAATACCTTGTCGCGCTCGCCGATCGAGGTGGACGCCAACCGCGTGCTGCTGGTGCGCGACCGCCGCGACGACGGCCAGCCGCCCGCGTGGCAGGTGGTGCTCTACCGCATCGTCGACAGCCGGCTCGAACGCCTGCAAAGCCAGCCCATCACCAACCGCGGCGACCTGCGCAACGCGCTCGACAACCTGCGCCAGGGCGGCGGCAATGCGGCGCGCTACCAGCTCGCCACCAATATCGACGGCATCAGTGCCCGCGCCTGGATCGAACCCGGCGACTGGATGGACAACACCGGCGCGCTGTCGGCAGCGCTGTTTCCGGGCGGCAGCAATACGACCACGCTGACGGGCGTGCCGTCGGCCTCCACGCCCAGCGCCTCGGCGCCGTCCGCCAACAATGGCGTGGTGGTGCCGGCTGCCTCGGTGCGCGCGGTGGAACTGGCGCTGCTCGTGCGCATGACGCCGCAAGGTGCGCCGCAGCGCTTCACGCGCATCTGCATGACGGGACTCTGACATGGCGCGATGCTCGTCCAAGCCTCTGCACCGTGGTACGCGCCAGCGTGGCGCGGCCATCGTCACCGCGCTGCTGGTGGTCACGCTGGCCGTGGTGATCGTCTCGGGCATGCTGTGGCGCCAGCAGGTGGAAATTCGCGCGGTGGAAAACCAGCGCCTGAAGGCCCAGGCCACGTGGATCGCGCGGGCGGGCATCGACTGGGCGCGCCTGATCCTGCGCGACGACCTGCGCCGCACCGGCGCTGTCGACCACCTGGGCGAAATCTGGGCCGTGCCCATTCAGGAGACCAAGCTGTCGGACTTCCTCGGCAGCTCGCTGCGCACGGATACGGCCGGCGAGGAGTCGTACCTCTCGGGCCGCATCTTCGATGCCCAGGCGCGCTTCAACCTGATGAACCTGCTGACAGTGCAGACGCTGGGCACGCGCACCGTCGTCACCGGCCGCGACAAGGATGGCATCAAAGCTTACGGCTTGCTGTTGCAATCGCTGAACCTCGACCCGAACCTGGCCAACCTCACCGCGACGACCCTGGCGCAGATGCTGGGCGGTATCCAGTCGGTCGAGGGCAGCTCAGGCGGCCAGCAAGGCAGCGGCGATGACAGTGGCGGTGGGAGCGGCGGCAACGGCCCGCGCCCACTCGATGATGTGGATGGCCTGCTGTCCATCCCCGGCTACACGGCAGATGCCGTCCGCAAGCTGCGCCCCTACGTGATCGTGCTGCCCACGCGCACCCAGATCAACGCCAACACCGCCAGCGCCGAAGTGTTGGCTGCCGTCATTCCCGGCCTGAGCGTGGACCGCGCGCGGGCGCTGGTGCAGGCGCGCGACCGCGCCTACTTCCGCAACATCGGCGACGTCACCAACCAGTTGCGCGGCCTGGCGCCCGGTGTGGACACCACGGCCGCATCCAACCTGCTCGACGTACAGACGCACTATTTCCTGGTCTACGGCATGGCCCGCCACGAGCGGGCACAGCTTGGTCAAGTGGCGCTTGTTTCACGTGGCGATCCGGTCAACAATAACGCGACCCGTATTGTCTGGGTCCGCCGCATCGACGGAATTCCGTCATGACGGCGCCGCAACACCCCTCTAACTGCGGACATTCCGTCAGTAGACAGACCCTAGCCTTCGCCGTATTGTCATCCGCATCGTTCAGCATCGCGGGTCTTGCGCAGTCCGGCGGCTTTCCCGGTGATTCCGGTAGCTCGCATCAACACTCTCAATAGAGGAGCGGTTTGACGACCTCCCTGTACGTGCGCCTGCCGCACCGGCCCATTCAATCGCCCGAACGCTGGCAAGCGGGTGCGCTCGTGTCCGTGCCGTTTGCACTGGTGCGCGAGGAAGGCGCACAGGGCGCCCAGCGCATCCTGCGCGAAGGCACCTCGCGTACCGACGAGCTGCCCGCGGCCGACCGCCTGATCCTGTTGCTGCCAGCCGCCGACGTCTTGCTGGTGCCCGCCAGCGTACCGCCGCTGGCCCTGCCCAAACTGCGCCTGGCCCTGCCCAACCTGGTGGAAGACCGCCTGGTGCAGGACGCGCAGCAGTGCCACATCGCCCTGGGCCCGCGCCTGAGTGCCGCGCCGGTGCGAGGCTGGCGTGCCCCGCGTGAGCCGCAGTCGCGCACGCTGATGATTACCGACCGCGCGTGGGTCCGCTTCATCCTCGACAACTTTGGCGCGCACAAGCACCGCACGTGTCACTTGCTGCCTGCGCAGCTTTGCCTGCCGTTTGAAACACCTGCGGCCATCGCGCTCTCTGCGGAAGCCGCCAACGAGGCGGAGCGTACAGAGCCGTCGCTCGAAACCCCCGCCGCCGCGGAAGCTGCAGACCCTGCCGCGGCGGTAGTCGCTCCGGCCACCATTGCACTGGATGCTGCGCCGCCGTCCGATCCGGATGCGCCTGCTGCTGTCGACATCACCGTCCGCACCGGCCCTGCAGAGGGCTACGGCCTGCGCCTGCTGCCCGCCAACGTCGCCAACTGGCTGGCCATTGCACCCACCCCGGCCAGGCTGATGGTGTCGCCCGCCCTGCGCGAGTTGGCACCCAGCCTGTCTGCCGACCCGGCCGCCGCCACGCTGGACTGGGCAGCATGGGCATCGGGCGCACGCAGCGCACTCGCCTCGGGCGAGGCCGACCTCTGCCAGTTCGACTTCGCCAACGGCGGCATGGCTGGCGTGGACTGGAGCCTATGGCGCCTGCCGATCGCGCTGGCCGTGCTGCTCGTCATCGTGCAGTTGGTCGGCATGAATGCGCGCTGGCTCACGCTGCGTGCCGAGCAGAAGCGTCTTGATGCCGCCATGCGCACGCAACTGCAGACGGCTTTCCCGAATACGCCGGTGATTCTCGACCCGCCCGCGCAGATGCGCCGCCAGGTTGAGCAACTGCGCCTGGCCGCCGGCAAATCCGCACCGGAAGACTTCCTGCCGCTGGCCGATCGCTTTGCCCAGGCTGCCACAGGTCTCGCGCCCGACGCGCTGCTCGCGCTGGACTACCACGGCCGCGCGCTCACGGTCACACTCAAGGACGGCACCGACACCAACGCGCTGCGCACCGCCGCCCGCAACGTCGGCCTGAACATGGACACCGCCGAGGCCCCACGCGGCGCCGAGGCGACCATCCAGGGCTCGCGCTGGACGGTCTCCATCGCCCAATAACGACTCCTCCATGGCGACTTCCTCCCCCTCCTCCGCTTCTGGCGCCCGCCGCCTGCCGCGCATCGGTGTGCCGGATTCGGTGCGCGACGCGGCCACGACCTTCTGGATGCAGCGCGAGCCACGCGAACGCCGCATTCTTGCCGGCGGCGGCGCAGTCCTCGTGCTGGTCATCATCTATCTGGCGCTGTGGGACCCGGCCTTCGAAGGCCAGCGCCGCATCGAGAAAGCCCTGCCGCAGATGCGCAGCCAACTGGCCGAGATGGAAACGCTCGGCCAGGAAGCACGCGGGCTGTCGGCCATTGCCGCCGCGCCGGTGCCACATGGCGCAGAGCTGCAGCAGGCGCTCAACACGAGCCTCACCAACCACGGCCTGAAGGCCACGCGGATGGCGCTGTCGGGCGAGAGCGTGCAGGTGCAACTGGACAAGGTGCCCTTCGGCGCTGTTGCTGAGTGGCTGCAGGAAGTGCGGCAAGCGCAGCGCATGAAGGTGATCGACGCGAACATCAAGTACGTGGGCGCCACCGCCCTGGTCAACGTGACGGCAACGCTGCAAGGCCCCGCCGCCGCGAGCCGCTGACGCAGCACCAATGGCGATCGAATCACTACCGCCGCTGCGCCTGCGCCGCCGCGACGCGTCTGAACACACCAGCCTGGGCTGGCGCCTGCTGTGGTGCGGTGTTGCACTGCTGGCTGTGGGGGCGACTGTCGTATCGCAGTATCCAGCGGCGTGGGCCGCTGAACGGGTGGCGTCGGCGACCGGGCAGCGTGTGCTGCTGGCCGATCCGCAAGGCAGTATCTGGCATGGCAGCGCCACGCTTGCGCTCGCAGCCGGCAACGGCGGCGCCGATGCGACCGTGCTGCCGGGGCGGCTGTCGTGGTCGGTCGACATGCTGCCGCTGCTGACCGGCACCCTGCGGGCGCACGTCGCGCACGACCGCGCGCTGGAGCAGCCGGTGGTGCTGACGGTCTCGCCGGGTGCCTGGCAAGCCGAGGCCGGCGCGATGACGCTGCCGGCGTCGCTGCTGGAGGGCATCGGCGCACCGTTCAACACGCTCAAGCTGGATGGCCGGCTGCGCGCAAAATGGACGCCGCTGTCGGGCCAATTTGGCCGTGGAAAAGGCCAGCCGGACACGGTTCAAGGCGCGCTGACTGTCACGGTTGAGCAGGTATCATCCAGCCTCAGCCGGGTACGGCCGCTGGGCAGTTACCAGGCCGTGCTGTCGTTCGGTGGCGCCGCCGGCGGGCCCATGCAACTGGCCCTGTCGACGCTGGCCGGACCGCTGTCGCTGCAGGGCCAGGGAACGCTCGGACAGGGCGCGCATTTTGACGGTGTGGCCAGTGCCACGCCGGAGTCGGAACCACAATTGATTGGCTTGTTGAGCCTGCTGGGCCCGCGCGACGGGTCGCACTATCGACTACGCTTTTGATTCTTAAGCCGGCGCGCGAGCCAGCGTGCCGACAACCATGAACGAGACCATGCACAACGCCTCTTCCCGACTCACCGTCCGCGCTATCGTCCTGGCGTGCTGCGCAACGATGGTGGCCGGCTCGATGCCCGTCTTTGCTGCGCCGCCCGCCAGTGCGCCGGCTTCCCAAAACGGTAACCCCGGTAACACGGGCGATGAGGTCTCGCTCAATTTCGTCAATGCCGATCTCGAATCGGTGGTGAAAGCCGTGGGCCAGGCCACCGGCAAGAACTTCATCGTCGACCCCCGCGTGAAAGGCACGGTCAACCTCGTCACCGAGAAGCCGGTGACGCGCTCGCAGGCACTGGAATCGCTGGGCTCGATCCTGCGCATGCAGGGCTACGCGATCGTCGAGGGCAACGGCTTTACCAAGGTCGTGCCGGAAGCCGACGCCAAGCTGCAGGGCTCGCCCACCTCGGTGGGTGCCGCAGGTGGGCGCGGTGGCGAGCAGGTCGTCACGCAGGTGTTCCGCCTGCAGCATGAATCGGCCAACAACCTGGTGCCGGTGTTGCGGCCGATGATCGCGCCCAACAACACCATCACCGCGTACCCGGCCAACAACACGCTGGTCATTACCGACTACGCCGACAACCTGCGCCGCATCGGCCGCATCATCGCGTCGATCGACACCCCGGCGGCTGGCGAGACCGAACTGATCCAACTGAAGAACGCCGTGGCCATCGACGTGGCCGCCACGCTGCAGAAGCTGCTCGACCCATCAGGTGGTGGCGGTGCCGCGGCCGGTGCTGGCGCGGCGCTGTCGGACCCGAGCCTGCGCACCTCGGTGGTGGCCGAGCCGCGCTCGAACAGCGTGATGGTGCGTGCCTCCAGCGCCGCGCGCCTGGCGCAGGCCAAACAGCTGATCGCCAAGCTGGACGTGCCGAATGCACGCCCAGGCAACATCTGGGTAGTACCGCTCAAGAACGCCAACGCGGTGCAACTGGCCACCACGCTGCGTGCCATCGTGGCGGCCGACGCCACGCTGTCAGCCTCCGCATCCACTGGCCCGGGTGGGCAGAGCGCGGCG
>NZ_JAELUI010000515.1 GCF_016429285.1 Ralstonia sp. ASV6 | reverse complement strand
ATCTATAGCCGAATTAACCAGAGACACAATGTCTTTTTACACGGTTGGCAACTTTAACAAGGCAGAATTTGAAGCTGAGAGGTCTGGGAAGAAACGGTCATGCAAGCTGGGCCAGTAAGGTTACAGATGGTACGCAATCAGCTTGCTGTAAGCCGGTGTAGAGCCACGGCCACAGTACGATTTACAAAGTACACAATCGCGGACAAATAGTCCAAGTAGCCTACTAAAAGATGGACTTGAAGGGGAAACGTGTAAACAGACTATTCCAAATTAATAGTTTTAGTAGCGGACCTCGAATATTTGTCATCCTGGAGGCCGCACGCATTTTGTGCGACACGTTGTTGGCAGTGAGAAGCCGGGATTGATGCGTGGGCATGTAG
>NZ_JAELUI010000514.1 GCF_016429285.1 Ralstonia sp. ASV6 | reverse complement strand
CTTACTGTACACCACATCGCGACCTATCGGCAGTTGTTATTATAGACTGTTTTCTCTACCGTCTATTTAACATTCGGGTGCCACCTCTGCCGCCCTGGTAGTATTACTACGACAACCCCTGTCGCCGAGGCTTTTATAGCCTGGTGTCATTGATGCGAACCTTCTGGAACGTCGCTCTATGTGCGGCAAATGCTCATCGCTTGAAACGCTTATTTCCGTCTGGATTTAATTAGGCTGCCTTCAAAGTCTTAAGAAACGCGATTAGAATCTCAAGAAAAAGTCCTTGGAATTTATATGCAGTTTATGTGCGTATACTGTGGGTATGTTTTACATGTAAATATGAAGAAAGGAAAAAAAAAAGATTACTATACTGCGTGGGAT
>NZ_JAELUI010000513.1 GCF_016429285.1 Ralstonia sp. ASV6 | reverse complement strand
CAACGGGAACGGGGTACGCGACTCGCCGCACTTGTTGTGCCTCGTCTTGTTAGCTCTTTTCCAGCCAGAAGTGCGCCGCTCTCGTAACTATTTAAACATCTTTAGCCCTGTCACACCTCAACTTGCTCCCTCTGCTTCCCTTCCTCGTTGCGGCGATACCCTCCTCTCTCTACCGAAGGCCCTTTTAACCTTCACTTCTCTCCTCCTTACCTGGCTGGAGCCAACAACCCAGGCCTTGTCTCACCTTGTTTCCCGTGTAAGCGCTGAGACTACAACGACCGTCAGCATGTCGACCACTGCAAACCTCGACAGCGACGCTATCACGCGTGCCGGTCTTGGTGGCGACCCTGAACACCACGGTATTCCTGATATCGAGGATGA
>NZ_JAELUI010000512.1 GCF_016429285.1 Ralstonia sp. ASV6 | reverse complement strand
GTAGTCTTGTACTTGGAAGTTTTGCCTCCCGCTCAGCAGTCTGCCGGCGCGCGTAGCGAATACAAAACGACGAATCGTGTAGGCCCTAAAATGTTCGTTCTCATGTTCAGCGGCAACCGGGAGAACGTGAGACGTAGACAACACACCACAGGCGACCGAGGTTAGGGAAGCTGGCCGCTCTTCTTTACATGTCTGACCGGCAACTTGGAAAGTGGACTGGCCTCCTGCAAGCTGCGGAGATCCCAATCATTGATATAATCGTCGTTAAATTGCTACTGTAAACCAACGGAAGAAATTGTTAACTTGTCACTGATACTCCTTGCATGAGCTTTACGGTCGGCGCTTTTCTTGGGGGGTGGGGTCCCTAGCTTGGGACTTAAAA
>NZ_JAELUI010000511.1 GCF_016429285.1 Ralstonia sp. ASV6 | reverse complement strand
CCCCCCCCCCCCCCCCCCCCCCCCCCCCCCCCCCCCCCCCCCCCCCCCCCCCACCCCTCTTTTCAAGCCGAAGACGTCATACTATATCAGGCGCCATGTCTCGTGGGCTCGGAGATGTGTATAAGAGACAGGCGTCTTGCTGATCGGCCGTCGCGAAGCCGCCGCCAGGGCCTGGACGCTGCTGGGCGACGAGTCCGCCATGTCTTCCGACATGGACCAGCCGCTGCACAGGATCAGGCTCGACATGCACCCTGTCTCTTATACACATCTGACGCTGCCGACGAAGGCCGTGGAGTGTAGTTGTCGGTGGTGGGGGGGGCGTTGAAGGGGGGGGGGGGGGGGGGGGGGGGGGGGGGGGGGGGGGGGGGGGGGGGGGGGGGGG
>NZ_JAELUI010000510.1 GCF_016429285.1 Ralstonia sp. ASV6 | reverse complement strand
CTCTTGGTTCTTTTTTTTTTGCCCAACACAGCTACCAGCGCCCAGCCTCAAATCATATCTACCATGGCACAAAGGCGACACCCCCTACGGTCCGCCGCGACCAGCGACCGGTGGCGTCGTCGGCTGGTTCAACGCTCAGATTCGCAAGTTTAAGAACCGCAGCAATCGCTCCGCGGCCGGCGCATACGAGCCCTCATATGGAGGCGGCGGCGCGGCCGGCACGGGTCCTCGCGGCTTCGGGCCCCTCGACCCGGACGAGGCTTGGGATGCCCGTGTCGGCACAGAGGCCGATACATATGGCTACTACGAGGAGGAGCTGACGGGCCGTGACAATGAATACTCGGGCGGCAGCTACAACATGAGCCTGGCCGCGACGCCTGGC
>NZ_JAELUI010000509.1 GCF_016429285.1 Ralstonia sp. ASV6 | reverse complement strand
GCGCCAAGGATCCCCGCAAAACCACCCAAGCCATCGAGCGAAGCAAGGCCAAGGCCCTCAACACCGATTCTTCCTCAAAGCGCAACTCCAACTCCGTCTACAACCCCAAGATGACTCCTGAGCAAAAGTCCGCCGCCGGCCGTGCAAAGAAGCTGTTTGGCCGCAAGCAGAGTGGTGCTAATACACTGCCGATCGGCATCAAGGCACCAGAGAAGGTTGTTTTTGAAGGTCGCAGAGCTTCCGCTAGAGATGCGCTGCCCAAGGACCTCAAGGCCAAGAAAAAGAACAAGGCGAAGAAAGGTCGGCCTACGAATAGGGGTGCCCGGCGTGCCTCCGCGTGGCAGAAAAAGACTGCTGCTTAGTGTTTTGCTGAACTTTTATAA
>NZ_JAELUI010000508.1 GCF_016429285.1 Ralstonia sp. ASV6 | reverse complement strand
CCCCCCCCCCCCCCCCCCCCCCCCCCCCCCCCCCCCCCCCCCCCCCCCCCCCCCCCCCATTTTTCAAGCACACGACGCCACACTAGATCAGGCGCCCCCCCCCCCCCCCTCGGAGACGCGCATAAGAGCCAGCGAAAAGTGTGAGCGATTCATGCAGCAGCAGAGACCCGCGCCTCTATTTGTCCTTTCGTACATACTACGACACTCTTCCAACATTCGAGATGTTGACATCTTGGGCCGTATCATCGACTCTGTCTCTTATACACATCTGACGCTGCCGACGAAGGCCGTGGAGTGTAGATCGCGGTGGTCGGCGTATGATTAAGAAGGGGGGGGGGGGGGGGGGGGGGGGGGGGGGGGGGGGGGGGGGGGGGGGGGGGGG
>NZ_JAELUI010000507.1 GCF_016429285.1 Ralstonia sp. ASV6 | reverse complement strand
GTATCATCCCCTGTGGAGAAGGAGTTTCTTGAGGGGCGGCTAAACAACCGTGTGGCGATGGCGTCGACTTTTTGCTGGATCGCATCCAGGCCGACCTCGTCCTGCTGCACGGGGGCTGCAGGAGTCTGCGACGGGCGCAACTGCACGGTGTCGAGAAACATGGCAATATTCATTTCCTCGTGAGAAATCTTTGCCCTCACAGAAGCTATGCGGTCTGCAAGGGCGTTGGCGGACTTTCGATCAGGGGCGGCATCATGGCGCTCGAGGACAGTCTCGAGCTGCTTGAGGGCAAACTCGCAGTCCTGGACTATAGGTTGCAGCTGGCGGGCATAGACTGGCGACTCGGGTTGGTTCAGCGGCGAGTCTTTGTCGGCAGCCTCCACG
>NZ_JAELUI010000506.1 GCF_016429285.1 Ralstonia sp. ASV6 | reverse complement strand
CTATTGCGTAGATTGATCACTAGAGATCTGGAAGCTGGGCTGTTCTATCTAGCTAGGTAATGAATGTCCTTAATATACTTTTCCATCTCTCTATTGATTCATTGGATCTCTGTTGGATCCCTAGGATCCCAGAAAATCCAATCCCCGGATCCTTATGGATCTCACAGATCCATCCGGATCCAGTCACGTGACCTGTCGTCACCTTCTTTCCTAATCTGGGCAGTTGCCGTGCCCCGCAGTACCTGGCGCCTAGTTGGCTTGTGTCACCTCGCATGGTTCGTAACACTCCACTGCCCTCTTGGCCCACGGCTGGCGCTATCGAGTTCCAGCACTACTCGACACGATACCGTCCCGGTCTTCCGTTTGTCCTGGAAGACCTCAATC
>NZ_JAELUI010000052.1 GCF_016429285.1 Ralstonia sp. ASV6 | reverse complement strand
TTGCGGCGAGTCAGAAGCCGTGGTGCCGCCGGTCTGCGGGCTGCTGATGATGCGCAGACTGATGGCAACCGTCAGGCCGTCCTTCGTCCACGACAGATCGAAGGCGCCGTCCGGGCGACGCTTGCGCTGCGCGGTGGCAATCAGGCGTTCCAAGCCAAAGCGGCCCGGCTCGTTGAGCAGTTCCACCGTGCGGCCGTCAAACGTGGTGGCCGTGACCTTTGCACCCGGCGTGCCTTGCGGGTTTGGCCACACAAAGTTGGCCCACTGCGGCGGCGTGTTGCGATAGCGCAGTTGCTGGCCGTCAATCTCGATCGTGTATTCGGTCGCGCCTTGCGACGGCACCGGCAGGATCTGGAACACCGTCTGTGGGGCGGCAGCGGCTGCACCGCCGGCACCACCACCCGCCGCGCCGCCCGTGAGCGGCGCGATCCAGCGCGTGAAGCCTGTCGTGAACTCGGGTACGAACGACAGACCCAGATCCCCCCACGTGCGTGCGGCAAGCATGTCGCCACGGCGTACCGACAACGGGCCGATGGTCGTGCTGGCGAACTTGGCGATCGAGCCATCCGGGCCGAACACCTGGCCGATCTCCGCCGCGCTCGCTTCGATCTTGGCGTTGGCCGAGAACGGGTACTTGTCTGCCAGCGTCGTTGCAAACGGCTGGTAGACCTGTGCGTTCCACACCTTGTTGATTTCGGCCGTGGCCGGGCGGATCACCACCGCATACGACTGCAGCAGGGGGCGCACCAGCAGCGGGCGCAGCGTTGCGCGCTCGCTGTCGGTCATACCGGTCAGCATCTGCTCATCCACGTACTTGAGCGTGTCGGCCAGTTCCGAGCCGCTGCCATCCAGCGTCTGCTGCATGAGCTGGCGTGCGCCCGGGCCGGGGTCGCCCTGGTTCTTGATGAGGTTGAAGCGGGTGCGCACCTTCGACAGCGAATCCATATAGCCGCGCAGCAGGGACTTGTCATCACGCACCATCACCACACGCGCCAGGCCAGAGAATTCCTTGCCCACCGGGCCCATCGGGATCGTGCCGGCGTCGGCGGCGTTGCCCATGTCGACATTGACGTTCACCTGCGACGGCGTTTGACGCGCAAAAAGCTGCTTGAACCAGCCCAGCACACCGGTCTTGGCTTGCTTGAGGCCCGCATTGAGCATCGACGGGTTGTCCCACGAAGTCTGGTCGTAGGCGGTGTCGAGCACCTTGCGGATCGGCGAATTGGTCGGGTCACCCAGCAGGTTCATGCCGGTAACAGCCTGGTCGAAGCCGGTGAAGTCCTGAATGGCCACGCCTTGCATGAAGCGTTGCCACTCGCGGGCGTACTCGGTCTTGTACATCGTGACCAGCGCCTTCTGGATCTGCTCGGGGCTGCCTTCCAGCGTCAGGTCGTCGCGTGCAGCGACGTTGAGCACCCAGTCCTTGGTCTGCAGCTCCTTGTTGGCGGCTTCGCGGATGGCGGGCTGCACATAACCCAGCCACGCTTCCTTGGTGAAGGTGCCGGGCACGGCGTAGCTGCCGGCGACCACGCCAGCGCCGGTCTCACCGACGATGCGGGCGACCGTCATCGGGGCGTAGCGCGTGGAGGCGCGGGCCTTGATCTCGGCATAGGCGCGCTCGCGGGCCGGCATGCCGCGCACCACGCGGCGCAGGTTCTCGCGCGTCTGGTCGACCAGCGAGAGGTTGCCTTCCAGCATCGGCCAGTTGTCGTCGTTGACGTGCGCCAGGAAGAACGACAGGTTGCGTTCGGCCGAGCGGATCATCTGCTCGCGCGGCATGTTGCCCCGGTTGTCTTCCAGCCAACCGCGCCAGAAGCGTGTGATCTGATCGGTCAGGTGCGCGACCTCCACGTGACGCTTGTCTGACAGCATCAGGTAGGTCTTGAGCGCGTTGTAGCCGTCTTCCACGTTGGTGGGCGAGGCATCGGTGTAGCGCTTGGCACCGGTCGAGGCGGTGGCCTGGTTGTTGTTTGCCGGCGCGTTGGCGGCGGCACCCGAGGTTGCACCCACCGTGGCGGTGGCCGTGGTCACAGACGTGGTCATCACCGCGCCGGTTTCGGGCGGGCGCACCATCGGTGCGAGCTGATCCGGGTGCGCGTTGACTTCAGCCAGGAAGGTTTCGATCGCGCCGCCCACCGGCTTGAGCATGACCTGACGCAGGCCGTTGTAGTACTCGTCCAGCAGCTTGTGCTGCAGCGTGTCGCCCTGGTACAGGCCCAGCGACAGCGCGAGCGGGTGGTCGTTGCGATAGCGGTCGAGTTGCTCGATGCGGTCTTGCAGCATGTCGAGCGCTTCCAGGCGTGCCTGCAGGTCGACGCGGTTCTGCTGCATCTTCACGATCTTGTCGAGATCGGCCTGCACATTGGCCGTCAGCGTGCGGTTGCCCATGTACGACCACGTCCAGCCGCCCAGCATCAGGCCCAGCGCCAGCACCAGTCCGAAGAAGGTGGCGATGCGCAGGCGCGTCTTGGCGGGGCTCGCAAACTGACGCACCGTCTGGCGGTCCGCAAAAATCACCTTGGAGAACAGGTCCCGCAGGAAGAAGCCGTTCTTGGAAAACACTTCGCGGCTGCGTGCTGCGCCGTCGGTCGACAGCCCGAACCGGCGTGCGATGCGCTCGGCCGATGCGCTGTTGGTGGCGCCTTCCTGCAGCGCGCTGGTGAAGTAGAAGCCGCGGAACACGGGCTTGTACTGGAAGGGGTTCTCATCAAACAGCGTGACCAGGAACGAGCGCAGCGTCGGCTTGATCGACGCAAACTCCAGCGGGAAGCTCAGCAGCCCCGGCGAGAGCTTGTTCTTCTGATGCAGCGCGATCTGCGCCACGCTGATCTCTTTCAGGCCGTCGCACAGCTCGTCAAAGCGCTGGTCGAACATGGCCGCCACATCGGGTTTGGCATCCGGCTCGAAGGGCAGGGAGGCGCCCCACACGCGGTCGCGCTCCTGTTTCTCGCTGTCGCCAAAGAATTCGGTAAAGCCGGTGATCAGATCCGCCTTGGTGAACATCACGTACACCGGGGCGAACACCTCCAGGCGCTCCGTCAGTTCCTGCACGCGCTGGCGCAGGTTCTTGGCCAGGTTGATGGCGAACTCGGGGCGGTTCTGCGTGAGTTCCGACACGCTTACCGTCACCACGATGCCGTTAATCGGGGCCTTCGGGCGATAGCGCTTGAGCAGGTCAAGAAAGCCGAGCCATTCGCGGCGGTCTTCTTCATGCACCGAGTAGCGGCCGGCAGTGTCGAGCAGGATGCCTTCAGTGGTGAAGAACCAGTCGCAGTTACGCGTACCGCCAATGCCCTGAATGACCGCGCCACCCTTGTCGGCAAACGGAAACTGCAGGCCCGAATTCAGCACCGCCGTGCTCTTGCCCGCCGCCGGGTTGCCGATCACGATGTACCACGGCAGCTCATACAGCGCGGCGTCTCCCGACATCTGCCCGAGCTTGGAGCGCTTGATGGTCTTGACGGCTTCAGCCAGACGCACGCGCAGCGCTTCGACTTCTTCGCGTTTGTCGGGTGTGGCGGCCTTGTCGGCGGCGGCCTGCTCCAGCACGCCCTCCAGCTTCTTGCTTGCCTGACGCGCGCGCCAGCGTTTCCAGAGATAGGCCACCAGCCACAGCGCCAGCAGCACACCCAGCGCGATGCCGGCCCAGACCAGGCCAATCTCGAAGGTCTGCGCAATCAGCAGCAGAAAGATGGTCAGCACGATCACGCCGAGAACGGACAGTGTGCGTGAGTTGGTCAGGAAGTTCAGGAAGCGTTGCATGTTGCCTTCGGCTCGTGGGCGGACAAGGTCGGGTTCGAGATCGGAATTCAGGGTCAGGTCAGGCTCGGCACTACGGCAATGGCGCCGCGCTGCTGGATGTCGTTGGCGGTGATGGCCAGCACGGGCTTGCCGCTTTGCTGGCTCAACTGGTGCGCCACCACCACAGGCAGCAGGGAACCCGCCGCGCCGACGTAACCGCACGGCGTGCCCAGGGGCAGCAGATCGGCGGCCACGTCCAGCGTGGGAAAGCGTTCAGAGAAGATGCGCGCGACTTCCACCGTGCGCACGGGGTGCATGCCGGTGTCGGTGACAACGCTGGCGACGAGCGGTTCCTCCTCGGCAGCGGCAGGCGCCTTTCCGTTTGCGCCGGCCGGTGCGGCAGCGAGGGTCTCCAGCACGTGTCGTACCGCCCCGCCAAGGGCTTCCAGTTGCGGCTGGCCACGATCGGGCGTGGGCGCTTCCAGGCGAGCCACGCTGGCACGGGTGATTGTGATGGCGGCCGGCGGCGCGTCATCACCCTTGTCATCAACAGATTGGGTTACCGGGGCAGCAGCAAGGGCCGGCGCGCAGAGCAATACGCCAGCGGCGGCTTCGCCCGGCACACGGCCATGCTGGCGATTTGCCTCGAACAACTGCTCGTTTTGCGTCAGTTGCTCCACGGCGCTTGGGCCGACCAGCGAGTCGGCCACCACCAGCATGCGCAGCACGCGCTCGTCGCTCGTGCGGTTCACAGCCTGCGTGGCGCGGTCGAGGAGCAGTAGCGCATCGACATCGCCCTTGGCGGTGATCGGTTCAAGGGTGAGGTGATCGGCTCGCCAGATCACGCCAATGCGCTGGCGCAGCCAGGCATCGGCGGCGGCCTGTTGTTGCGGTGTCCACTCGCGCGGCAGCAGGGCGGTGATGACGAGCCGCGTGGCATCCGGGCCGGCGGGTTCTGGGTGTTGCGCGACGGCATGGGCTGCAAGTTCTTCGGCAACCTGCCCGGCGAGCGTCAACGCGCGCAGGTGTTCGTCCAGCCAGTCCACGTCTGGATGGCGCTCTGTCAGCTCGGTGCGCAGGTCTTCGATGTCGAGGCCATCCACCGGCGCAGCAAAGATTGGTTGGCCAAAGCCTTGTACGTCCGTCAGGCCCGGCTGGGTGCTGGCCTGCACGGCGTCCACCAGTGATGCCGCATCGCTGCCGCCCGGCGCGCGCAGCGCACTGGCGAGCAGAACGGCACGCCAGTGGCGCGTGGCATCCTGCGGGTCGGCCGGTGTGCCATCGCTCTTGGCGGCAGCAGCGGGCGCTGCGGCCGAGAGTTCGCGGCCCGCGGCAACGTTGGTGCGGATGCCGTCCAGCGCCCGCTTGATGACCCAATAGCCAATCACCATGCCCAGCGGCAGCAAGAACAGGTAGGTGACGATGTCGGCGGTGCTCGGCATGCGGTTGGTGGTCTGCCACCACACGATGACGGCAATCCACACCACCACGAACGCTGCCAGCAGCGTCAACCCGGACCGGAAGAGTCGTGCAGCCATGTCGTTCTCAGATGCTGCCCGTGTTGCCCTGGCTGGACAGGAGCGTGGCGCCGCAGGCGGTCTTATCACCGTGGCGCGCAGCCTGCTTGCCATCGATGATGACGTTCGGGTCTCCGGTGACGATGACCGTGGTGCCGCCATGCCCCTGCTTGGGGCAGGTGACCTTGTCGCCCACACAGGCGATGCCCTTGCCGCCCGTGGACGTATTGCCCGACGCGCTGATCACCACACCGCCGTGGTCCGTCTTGTCACCCAGCAGGATGAAGGGACGTGTCATTGCTTGCTCCCCGTATGTGTTCGATTCATCGATTCGTCATTGGCCTGGCGCCTCGGGGCGCTTGCCGAGTACGCCCTTGCGGCGCAGCTCCACGTGGCCCAAGTCCATCATCTTCCAGCGGCCGCCCCACACGAGGCCGACCGATTCCGCCGTTTGCCCATACAACTCGTAGCCGCGCATCGCCCAAGGATCTTTCTCGCTAATCACCAGCTTGCCGTCGCGGAAGAACGCGCTGTCTGCCGCCAGGCCGTACTGGTGGTAGCTCTGATACGCCCCGGCCTGCGTGACGTTGCTACCCATCGCCGCCAGCTTGGCTTGCCGATCGGGGCTGCGAAAGCCTTCGAGCAGCGCCATCTCGTAACCGTGTTCGTCGCGCATGATCTTGTAGACGAGCAGCAGACGCTGGCGGAAATCGGCGTCGAGCAGGTTCCAGTCGCGGCTTGCATCGCGGATTGCCGGGCGGATCAGCTCGACCTCGCGCGTGGTGAACACCTCGGGCGGCAACGGCGGCGGCGGGATCAGCCGTTCCCCGTTGAGCAGCGCAGAGATGTGCGGGTCCGGTTCACGCACCTGATCATCGTCAAACTCGAACGACTGCTGTTCACGCAGCGCCAGCGCCACGATGGGTGGCACAGACAGCACACCCAGCGCGCCCGCCAGCAGCAGTTTCCGGCGCGCCACGAACCGCTTGAACGCAGACGCATTCGACGCTGCACTGTCCACCGACCCGCGCAGCGACCCTGCCGAGCGCGCGCCGACCACGGCCGCACCGGCGCTCAGGCGCTGCCACTGCGCGCGCACGACCGCAGCGCAGCGTTGCCGAACCGACGGCAACAGCAACACTGCAGCCACCACCACCATGGCGACGAAGTAGAGGGCGAGAACAACGAAAACCATACTGACCTGCGGAGCGTAGGCGTCTATATCAATTCAGTCTGATTTATATCTGTATTCAGAGATTGAAAATATTATGAAACGATAAAAATTCAGCCGATTTTAGGTTTCGCTTCATTAACAAACGATAAAGAAAGCGCGTGTCTTTCCTAAGCATTTGTCTTTCAGCTAGGCCAGACTTAGAATCAGCAGCCACAACCGGAATCGGCATATTTTGTCGTACCTGATGCTCGGACGTTGTTTTTGATACGCATACGCTCGCCGCGCATTCTATTTCAATTCTGGACCCGTGATGAGTAATAACGGCGATTTGAAAAAAGAAGGGCCTCCGACGCTCTTCAACTCCCAGTCTGAAACTGATGAGGCTGGCCATACACGCATCCTCGCGAGCCTGGAAGGCAGGGTCGGGGCGGGTGGCAAGCCGCCCAAGAGCGCGGGGCGTCGCTATGGCATCGCGGCGGTCATCGCGGTGCTGGTGGCGGGCGTCGGGGCGTGGGTGGCGCTGAACCCGTCGGGCGATCAGAGTGCGCCGCAAGTGGCCGAACACACGACGCCTGCCACGCCTGCAGCCGCACAGCAGGCCGCAGCCGAGCCCACGCAGGTGACGGCAGCCACGCCCGCAGCGGCTGCCAGCGAGAGTGCCACGGCCCCCGCGGCCACCATCGTCAACGTGGCCCCCAACGACGAGCACACGCTGGACAAGCCGGGCAAGGATGTGCAAACCGCCAAGGCAACTGCCGATGCCCCTGCAAAGGATGCCCATACCTCGACCACGGTGCAGCAAGCCGTGACGGCCAAATCGGGTGATACGCCGCAAGCCAAGGCGGAAACCGCCAAGCTGGTTGCAAAATCAACCAATACGCCAGTCAAGGCGGCACAAATTACAAAGGCGAAACCGCAGGCAACGACAAAAGCCAAGAACCGTAAAGGCGGATTGACACCGGATGATCCGGATGCCGATTTGCTGGCGGCATTGCTTGCGCCACAAAACGCCAATCAACCGGCCACTCAACCCAATTACAAGGGGAAATAGCCGCTCGGTGGATGTCCGGAAGGGCAATCGCCCGGCGATGTTTGTGTTGCCAGGCGTTAATCAGGCGGCTGGCGCAATGCGGGACAATGCGCCGCCCACACAATGCATGCGCGCCGGCTTCACGTCACCATGTCTCACGTGATGCGCCCGTCGTTGCAGTATCGGACAGCGAATGGACGTAACGACCCTTCTCCAGAATCTCTTTGCTCCGGCGCATCGACTGTATGCCCTGGAAGGCGAAGGCCCGCTGGCCGACCTGGCGGTGGAAGCGTGGCTCGGCCGCGAGGCGCTCTCTGAGCTGTTCGAGTGGCGCGTGGTGGCGGTCAGTGCCAACGCACGCATCGCACTCAAGTCTCTGCTCGGCCAACGCGTGACGCTGGTCACAACCTTGGCCAACGGCACGCAAGCCAAGCGTACCGGGCTCATCCGCCTGGCTGAAAAGCTGGGCGCAGACGGCAGCCTGACGCGCTATCGCCTGACCGTCGTGCCCTGGTTCTGGCTGGCGACGCAGCAGCGCCACAGCCAGGTGTTCCAGAACCGGCCGCTGGCGGACATCTTTGAGCAGGTATTGAACCCATACGCACCGTACGCGTCGTGGCGCTATGCCGCTGGCGCCGAGGCGCGCATGAACGACTTCGGCACGCGCAGCCACATCGCGCAGTTTCGCGAGACCGACTACCACTTCGTCACACGCCTGCTGGCAGAAGCCGGGCTTGGCTTCACCACGGTCGAAGACGAGCAGGCGCATGGTGGTCATACGCTGGTGTTCTTTGCCGACAGCACGCAGTTGGCTGAAGACACGGAATCGGCTGCCGGTGGCGGCATTCGCTACCACCGCGCGCACAGCCAGGAAGAAAGCGACGCCATCCAACAACTCGCCTGCCACAGCCGCACGACGGTGGGCGGAGTGGCCGTGGCCGCGTGGGACCCGGAAGGCAAGAGCAGCGTGCGCGGCCATGCACCGGCACGCGCAGGTGCCGCATCCGGCAGCCCGGACGCGTATCTGTCGATCAGCCCATCGCTGGCGCCCGATGCCGCCAACGCACAGCGCGTTGCCGAGCAGGTCATGGAAAGCCTGGAGGCGCGTGCGCTGCTGTTCTCCGGCCGTGGCACGGTGCGCACGCTGCGCAGCGGCACGCGACTGCAGTTGCGCGACTGCCCGCATCTGCCGCAAGACCCCAATGCGGATGCCAGTGCACCGTATCCGCTGCTGATGGATCTGGTCGAACACTGCGGCATCAACAACCTGACGGCCGACACGCATCTCGCGCTGGGCCAGCGGTTGGGCGGGCTCGATGCCTCGCTGCTGTTCGATACGCCGCCTGATGCACCAGAATCCGGCCCCGGCGTATTCGGTTTTCAGGAGGCGGATGAACCTGTCGAGCGCTTTGCGCCCACCGGCGATCTGCTTGCCGCCGCACGCAAGCATGGCTATGTCGGCTGGTTCCGCGCGAGCGATGCCCGCCGCCCCTGGCGCCCTGCGGTGACAGAACCCGAGACGGGGCGGCTGTACTCCGCACCTACCGCGCAGGGTGTGCATAGCGCCATCGTGGTTGGCCCCGACGGCCAGACTCAGGCGGGTGGCGATGGCGAACACCACACGACCCCCGCCGGCGAAATCCGCGTTCGCTTCCCATGGCAACAAGGTGAGCGCGCTGACGACCGCAGCACCCGTTGGGTGCGCGTCGCGCAGCGCCAGGCTGGTTCAGGCATGGGCTGGCAGTGGCTGCCACGCATCGGCCAGGAAGTGCTCGTCAAGTTCAGCGAAGATGATATCGACCAACCCGTCGTGATTGGCGCGCTGTACAACGGGCAGGGCGAGGCCGGTATCGCGCCCACGCCGGGTGGGCAAGGCGCATCTGGCCAGAGCGATGGCGCCGCACTTTACAAGCAAGGCAGCGACAGCGCCGCCAGTGCGCAAGGCAACGTGGCTGGTGGTCACAGCCCAGCGTGGCACGGCATGGGCACCGAAGCCGAAGGCCACCGCAATGCCGCCGCACACACCGGCTTCAAGAGCGCCGAACATGGCGGCAGCGGCTACAACCAACTCGTCTTTGACGACAGCGACGGCCAGTTGCGCACGCAGCTCGCCACCACGCAGCAGTACAGCCAGCTCAACCTGGGTCACCTCGTCCATCAGCAAGACAACAGGCGCGGCACCTTCCGTGGTCAGGGCTTCGAGTTGCGTACCGATGGGCACGCCGCCGTGCGTGGTCAGGCGGGTTTGCTGCTCACCACCTATCGGGATGCCGCCAGTGGCAAAGCGCTACCCACCGGCGACAACGCGGCGGGCATTGCGCTCATCAAGCAAGCCAAGGCGCTGACCGCATCGCTTGGGCAAGGTGCTGTCACGCACCAGACCGCGGCACTCGCTACCGCCAAGGATGACGACGCACCGCTGGGCAAGCAGGCCAAGGCTGCGGCAGGCATGGTCGACGGCAAGGCATTGGATGCCGCCAAGCAAGACGCCAGCGCCGGCAACACCGCCACGCAAGGCAAGGTGCCGCAGCAGGGCGAAGCCATGGCGCACCTTGCCGGCCGGGCTGGCCTGGTGATGGTGGCGGGGCAAGACTTGCAGTTCTCCAACGGCGAGAGCATCGCCCTGGGCAGCGGGCAGGACACCAACCTCGCCATTGGCAAGCAGGCGCGTATGCATGCCGGTCAGGCGATTGGCGTAGCGGCGGGTTTGTCCAAGGCCGGTGACAACAACATCGGGCTGCAGATCACCGCGGGGCAGGACAACATCGACGTGCAGGCCCAGCACGACGTGCTCAAGCTGATGGCCAAGCAGGACCTGAAGCTGGTGTCGGCCAACATGAACGTGGACTTTGCGGCGGCCAAGCGGATTCGCATTGCTACGGCGGGCGGGGCGTCGATCACGCTTGAGGGGGGGAACATTACCGTGGAGTGTGCTGGGCCGATTACGTATAAGGCGGCGCAGCGGACGTTTGAGGGGCCGGTGAGTCAACCATATCCATTGCCAGCCAGCACCAGTTCCGACATCAATTTGCCTGGTACCTACCGCTTCTCCCTGTAACTATTATGTTGATTTCGTACCCAATCCTGCCCCAAGGCAAGGAAGCCGGCGAAGTATTTGTCGGCCAGAAGGAGTGGAAACCTGCCGCTCTTCCCAAGAGCGATCAGTCGAAGAATCGCATGGAGAATCGCCCCGGCGAGCTTTCCGAGACTGAGGACGATGAGTTCGCAAAAGAACTCATCGACCAGCCCGCGCCAGTAAATGTGCCCAATCGGCCACTGAGCGAGACCGACGCCATTGCGATGGAGCAGCAGGCGATGCATGGCACCTATCCGATCAGCTTTGATCGGAGGTGGCATGGTGGAATTCATCTATCGATCAGCAATACTCTGCAAGCCATTCGTGCAGTGGCTGATGGCATTTTAGTGGCCGCGCTTTATCCCAAAGAGCCAATCAAGGACTCACATGGCTCCGCATGTGAACGCGGCTTTGTTTTGCTGAGGCATGATACAGAGATTGGCGCGAAGCTTATTCCTGCTGCGAATGGGCAAGAGGCCAAACTTGAACCTATCAAGTTCACATATTTCTCGTTGTACATGCATTTGGCGAGTGCAGAGGCCGAGAAGGCGACGGGAGTGCGTCGCGGCCCCAATGAAGATGATTTTGGCCGGCCACTGCGGACGATCGCCTCCGATCAATTGCTGACGTTCGCCGACCCGGCAAAAGCACCTCGCATCTATCGTCGTGAGATCATCGGTTATCCAGGGAAAATGTACGATGGAAGCCAGGTGCAAGTGGAAATCTTCACAACGGAAGAGCAGCTTAAGCAAATTCCCGATACAGAGAGCCTCGTCGCGCAGAAGAAATCGTCAGATAGATTGCCATGGGGTAAATTGTACTTCTACATTCCTGTCGGTACAGCGTTCGTAACTACTCCGAGCCGGGCCGCACACGGGTTTATTGGGAAAACAGACAAGACAATCGCAGCAGAGGTTGTTGGAAAAAAGAAGACGCCAACGGGGCAGTATTACGACAGCCGGGGATTAAATTCGGTTTTTTTCCCAGATAAGAAAGCTGGGGTGAATGCTGCTCCTCTAGTAGTTGAGATGTGGTATCACAAAGGTTCTCGATATTTTCGGGTTCTTAAGGAGGACGCTGGTCCAGCGGGAAAACGATACGTTCCACTAGTCAGCAACACCCAAGCCTTTGAGATGAAGGACTATGAGTACGATCTGTACCAGCGTGCAAAGCGGATGTACTCAGCGTGCATGAGCGCTGGCGCAGACCTTTTGCGCTTTGGCCGAATCGTTGGCGTAGATCAGGCGCAGTCGAATGCAGCCGATTGCTGGCTGGCAGTCCCGTTTGGGACGGGCACTGAAGACATTGGTTATGTAGATCTCGCCCAAGCAGCCATCCTAAAATTTTCCGATGCGGACTTTCCACACTTTAATGGCTGGCGGCGCGTCAAGGAAGAGCAGACAAACGTCGATGGTAAAGTTGATGTTGCTTACCTAACTAAGCTGTTAGCTGATGCAGACGCAAACCATGATGGACGAACGTCTGAAGATGAGATGGCGCAATATTTGACGAGCCATCCAGAGATCAGACAATGGCTTAGGCACTTGATTTGCAAAGCACCATCTGAGTGGGACGCTAGCCATAACGACAGCCGCTACTCCGATTTGAAGCAGAAAGGGCGTCCATTCTATGGCAAAGAAGCCGAATATCAGGCGTTCTTGTCGTTTGCTAAGAAATTCCAATTCTGGGATGACATCAAGGGGGCATTGGCAGGGCACGGAATCAACAGTTCCACGCTATGGTTCTTCCACCCCTTGCAGTTCGTCAAACAGTTCCGGAAAGCGAACTGGCTGACATTAGAAGAAATGACTCAGCTGACTCCGCTGAAACATGAGTGGACGGATGACAAACCTGGCACAAAACCTACTCCCGTGGTGACCCTCTGGTCGGACATGCGCGCAAGATTGATCAGCGGCAACAATGAACCTGGTCGCGGGCCAAGTACTGCCAAAACGTCGCCTCCTGATCTGTGGCGCAACTTGAACTGGACGTTTGTGAAGTACGGTATTGCCGATATTTCGCGCAAAGCACATTTCTGGGGGCAGATCTCACAGGAAACGGGATTGCTGACGGACGTGGTTGAAAATGGAGATAGACAATACTTTCTCGATCACGACTACGACAAGAAAAATGGAAACAGGAACGCCGACGACGCTGAGAACTTTAAGGGTCGGGGTTTGATTCAAATTACTGGACTGGAAAAGTATTCGGCCTATAGTGAATATAGAAAAACAAAGGATTATACGGTACCCCCAAATCAAGAGTTGATCGGAAATAACGCATTTGAAACTTGCGATTCGTCGGGCTGGTATTACAGCTTCTTCCGCCCGGCTACAATGCATGCTGCGGATGACGGGGTGACTCCTGCGGCCGTCAGAGGCGTAACACAAGCAGTCAATGGCGGTGTAAATCACATAACCAATCGTGGAACCTATTTCTCCCATGCTCTGCGTGCGCTCAACGATCAGGTGGAGCAACTTCAGCAATACAGCCCACTGAATCCGGATACATCGGCAGAGTACCAAGCAGAAGAGGCAGAGAAAAAGCGCAAGCAAGAAGAGGCCAAGAAAAAGAAGCAGGAAGAAGCGGCCAAGAAGAAACAAGAAGCCAACGCGGCCAAGAAGAAAGGGAAGAAAAAATGACACAGTGGCAGTGCACAATATCTTTCCTTGCAGCACTGTGCGCAAGCTATGCTTTTTGTGCGGAACAGGCCGCACCATCGAGATATAGCCCCAACAATCAAGATGAATCCATGGGGGTGGTGTCTCAGTGGATTGCTGAAGCCGAGCGTTTCAAAGAAGCCAAGCTTTCTTTAATTAAGAGTGGCAAAATCGTAATTGACCATAGGTCTTCGATTCCACGTCCTACTCATCTCGTCAACTTGCCCAGTGCAGAATGGACGTCGTTGAATGGCGAGGAGGCAAAACTATGTGGGTTCTATTTCGCCATCCCCCCGAACAGTGAGGGAGGCGGATGTGAGAAGAAGAGAGAGGTAAACGGACCGGCGGGGCAGGCTCCCGAGTGGAATTCAACCGTGCGCGATTCTTTCAATTGGGTCGCAGGGGTTAGCATTCCAATTCGAAAGAGGGGCGCCAAAGGGTACGCCTTTGATGAATATTTTTCTTACGCGAAATTTATTATTATTGACGACCAAAGTTTCGAGCAGCGCTTGTTGGAAAGCCCTCAAGTTGGTGCGGGAAAAACTGGGCTTTTCGCAAATAAAGAAATGTACCCAAATAAACTCTGGAATAGGCTCCCGCCCAACCTCGTTGTTGTTAAAAACAACGAAGGAACGCAGCTATTAGTTGCGCGAATAGACGGAATTGGAGATAGAGTTTCTGGGCGTCGCCCACTTTATTCAACGTGCATTTACTCAATTCATGGAAACAGCAGGCGATCTGCGGAAGCATTGACATGCTTTATGAATATTGATGGGTATAAAAATAATCCATATATCGAGCGGTATATGAAAATTCTTGATTCCATTAGAATGGATTGAATGACATGTTTCCTTGTGCTCATGTCAACAACAATTCAATTTTCTCAAATTTTCATGAAATACAAACTCGCCGCCGCCCTTCTCACCGCCATCTGGATGAACGCAGGCATCTGTGCCCAGCACGTTTCCACGTCTGAAGCCCCAGCCAACACTATTCATGCCAGCACAAAGAGCAAAGCACAAGCGAAGAAGCACGGCAAGAAAGCCTCCAAACTCGCACGCTCCCGCAAGAACAACGCAGCCCCAGCGCGCGATGCAGACGCCGACGTACTCGCACAGGTACTAGCCTCGGACAGCAAGAATCCCTTGTGGAGCAGGTCAGGCCAATAGTTGTGAAACGGTGGTCGGTCCGTGGTGATGGGCACGACTCTGCGATAATTCTGATTTTGGCCGACACCCCTGTCAGCCCAAGGCAATCATCGCTAGACTCTTGCTCATCCCTTTTCGTGCCATAGAGAAAGGGATCGAGGCGTGGAACCCTCGTGAACACCGGGCAAGAGTCGAGCATAGACCTTGCCCTCTGTCTGCTATGGCCTGGCTTCGTCTTCATGGGCGAGCCGGGCGAGCGCGGCTTCGGCCGCCCCGACTGGTGTTCATCGGTGTTCCACCTCGTCCGTGCTCGTCCACCCTCATTGCGGTGGCGCATAGTTTCGTTCAATGGAGACCGAGCGTGACCCATCCCATCCTTGATTCCCACCCCGAGGCCTACATCGCCCTGCGCATGGAAGCGCATGCGGAGTTGTTCGACAAACTCTCCAAGCTGCGCGCATTCCTCGGCATGCTGAACACCTATGGCCTAGAACATTTCTTTACGCTGGATGAAGTCCGCAAGGCGGAGTATCTCGGCACGTGTTCGACGTGGGCAGACGAAGCCTTTAAGGCTCTGACCGTGTGGGACGGGGCAAATAGCCAATAAGAAATGCATACATGAGCGCACCGGAGACAGAAGAGTGCCGCCAATATCATCGGGAGATTCGAAGTGGGTATTCAGATTTTGCTGGTCGAACAGGACCAAGCAGAACGGGAACAACTGCTGTCGTCTTTGCGAGACGAAGGCCATCTGATACAGCCGATAGGTGTGCAGCCAGAAACCGCAACGAACCCGGCTAAATTGCTGCCCTCCAACCGATCACCAATGAATCGCTCAGAGTCAGCCAAGAAGCAAGCAAGCTTGGCGGCCTGAATTTTGGTGGATACCACGGCCGCCTACCAGCTCTATGCAGCGCCCACCGCGCAGGGTGCGCATAGCGCCATCGTGGTTGGCCCCGACGGCCAGACTCAGGCGGGTGGCGATGGCGAACACCACACGACCCCCGCCGGCGAAATCCGCGTTCGCTTCCCATGGCAACAAGGTGAGCGCGCTGACGACCGCAGCACCCGTTGGGTGCGCGTCGCGCAGCGCCAGGCTGGTTCAGGCATGGGCTGGCAGTGGCTGCCACGCATCGGCCAGGAAGTGCTCGTCAAGTTCAGCGAAGATGATATCGACCAACCCGTCGTGATTGGCGCGCTGTACAACGGGCAGGGCGAGGCCGGTATCGCGCCCACGCCGGGTGGGCAAGGCGCATCTGGCCAGAGCGATGGCGCCGCACTTTACAAGCAAGGCAGCGACAGCGCCGCCAGTGCGCAAGGCAACGTGGCTGGTGGTCACAGCCCAGCGTGGCACGGCATGGGCACCGAAGCCGAAGGCCACCGCAATGCCGCCGCACACACCGGCTTCAAGAGCGCCGAACATGGCGGCAGCGGCTACAACCAACTCGTCTTTGACGACAGCGACGGCCAGTTGCGCACGCAGCTCGCCACCACGCAGCAGTACAGCCAGCTCAACCTGGGTCACCTCGTCCATCAGCAAGACAACAGGCGCGGCACCTTCCGTGGTCAGGGCTTCGAGTTGCGTACCGATGGGCACGCCGCCGTGCGTGGTCAGGCGGGTTTGCTGCTCACCACCTATCGGGATGCCGCCAGTGGCAAAGCGCTACCCACCGGCGACAACGCGGCGGGCATTGCGCTCATCAAGCAAGCCAAGGCGCTGACCGCATCGCTTGGGCAAGGTGCTGTCACGCACCAGACCGCGGCACTCGCTACCGCCAAGGATGACGACGCACCGCTGGGCAAGCAGGCCAAGGCTGCGGCAGGCATGGTCGACGGCAAGGCATTGGATGCCGCCAAGCAAGACGCCAGCGCCGGCAACACCGCCACGCAAGGCAAGGTGCCGCAGCAGGGCGAAGCCATGGCGCACCTTGCCGGCCGGGCTGGCCTGGTGATGGTGGCGGGGCAAGACTTGCAGTTCTCCAACGGCGAGAGCATCGCCCTGGGCAGCGGGCAGGACACCAACCTCGCCATTGGCAAGCAGGCGCGTATGCATGCCGGTCAGGCGATTGGCGTAGCGGCGGGTTTGTCCAAGGCCGGTGACAACAACATCGGGCTGCAGATCACCGCGGGGCAGGACAACATCGACGTGCAGGCCCAGCACGACGTGCTCAAGCTGATGGCCAAGCAGGACCTGAAGCTGGTGTCGGCCAACATGAACGTGGACTTTGCGGCGGCCAAGCGGATTCGCATTGCTACGGCGGGCGGGGCGTCGATCACGCTTGAGGGGGGGAACATTACCGTGGAGTGTGCTGGGCCGATTACGTATAAGGCGGCGCAGCGGACGTTTCAGGGGCCACAGGGCACGAGTTACAGCTTGCCGAACTTCCCGCAGTCTCCGTTCAACCTCAAGGGCGCGTTCCCGTTCTCCTGATTTTCTTGCCTAGCTTTCATGCTGATCAGCTACCCCATTCTGGAAACGCCGCAGGCGGACGATACTGAGGAAGCCGTGCTAGCTCGTATGCTGGCACGGGCAACAAGCCCTGCCGGGCAGTATCCGGCGAACACGATTGGGCAATACAAGGTGTGGCACGGTGGTTTGCATTTGGAGGCGACGAACGCCACCCCGATTCGTGCCATTGCCGACGGAACGATCGTCGCTTATCGACAGGCCTCAGCTAGTGAGCAGTACCAAGGCCAGCCGTATGACACCAGTTTTGTCTTGATCAAGCACGAGACTGAGAGCGGTGAGAACACGCCTGTTGTGTTCTATTCCCTATACATGCATCTGGCGTGCCGTACAGGCATGCCGGAGGATCAGGTCAGCAGCCTCATCCCGCTTTTCAAGCAGGCTGGTGCGATGGGCCCCGACGCCAAGTCGCCGCCGATGAGCACAGCGACGGAACGGGGGCTGGCGCGCGTTTATCGCAAGGATATTCTTGGCTACCCAGGTTTGCAGTACGGTCAGACGGATAGGCGTGTGCACTTTGAAATATTCACGACGGACGAGCATCTGCAGCACTTCTGGAAAGCCAATGCATCGGCTGCAGACCAGACTGCTAGTGTTGACTTTTATGGGGATGCGCATTTCGTTATCCCAGCCGGCAAAACTTTTGTGGCGCGGCACCCGAACGCGGTTCATCCTCACCGCATTCCCTTGGGCGGAGGCCAATTCTTTCCGCTCGACCTTGGTCAAGCCGGAACAAACAGCGACCAGTTGATCGTTAGCGTTCAGTTGGGCAGAGGTATGCGCACTACGACCACCTGTGTGAAACAAGGCGACACTTATGTGCAGCTGGGTACATCGGTGAAGCAGGTCAATTACGAATATGAATTGTTCCGGCTTGCCAGCGCTCTATATGCGGACTGTCCGAGCGCCGGCTTTGAATGGTTGCGCTTCGGGCGTATCTTGTCGAGTGATACAACAAACACGAATCAGAACTGGCAACTGGTGCGCTACAGCGATGGTGCGACTGGCTACATCGATCTGGCTCAAACCGACATCGTTGCGCTGTCAGATGCCGATTTCCCATATTGGCGAGGTTGGGAGAAGGTGGAGGAGGGGCAGATTGCTAGTCCGGATGATGCATTTGTGGATGATCCGCGTGCCTTGCAGCTTCTCGAAGACGTCAGCGATGCGGGGAAGCAGAAGTTGCGGCATCTGGTGGTCAAGCATCCGAGTGAATGGGATGCTGGGGATCTCGATGCCAGGTACGCAAAATTGCGGCAACCGGGAGAGCCCCTGGAGACCGAAGAAAGTTGGCAGGCTTTTGAGGCTCATGTCCAGAAACTGGCTTTTTGGGATAAGACGGGGGAACTGGAGCGGTCGGTGTGGCATTTGCACCCGCTTCAGTTTGTCTACCATTTTAGAAAATGCGGATGGTTGAGCTTGCGAGAGCAGGTTCAACTTTTGCCGCGCAGCTCGATGTCGGATGCGGGCGGCCAGATCTCTTGGGCGGAAAGCAAAAAGAGATTCACCGAGGGTAATAATAATACGGCCGGGAAATTTCCATCTGGGATATGGTTGGCGTTGAATCGCATGTCTAGGAAGTACGGAATTGACAGTAGTCTTAGAAAAGCGCATTTCCTTGGGCAGATATTTAAGGAGACCGGTGCCCTGCGTTCAACTAGCGAAAACGGAGATGATAATTATTTCAGAAAAATGTATGAAAACTATACTCCTGAAGATGCGGCATATGATTTTGATCACAAGCACAGCTGGCTTCAAACTCTTGGCTTCTTAAAGAATAGAGATCGCGCCACATACATTGCGCAACGCCCGGGTGAGGTTCATAACAAGGCCGTGGGGGGCGAAAATGTTCAGCTTGGCGATGGTCCTCGCTTCAGGGGGCGTGGCTTGATTCATCTCACTTGGCGAAAGGGCTATCGTCAATACCAGGAATATCGCCATCGAGATTTTACAACTGACCCGAACCCAGGGTTGTTGCAGTCTGATTCGGAGATTGCTGCGGATTCGGCGGGGTACTTTTGGGTTAAAACTCAAATTAACCGTAAGGCAGACCATGGTTCTAGCAACCAGGATGTCCAATCTTGCTTCGGCTCAGTTGGAGGGGCTGGTGGCTTGCCGGCGCGTCAACAGTTTTTCCGCTATGCGTATTTCATTTTGAATGACATGCCAACCATGCCGGTCGAGAGTGGCTTACGTCGCCAGGTGGAGGACCTCCAGTGATTCGTTGGATTGCATTTGTTTGTGCATTTCTCATTTGCGTAGGTGCCAACGCTCAATCGGCAGCGGATGCCGTAAAGATCAAGAGCGTAGCAACCAATGTCATGGATCCGGATGTTGAGCGGCAATGCGGGATGTCAATGCGTGTTCCGGATCTTAGATATGTATATGATCAGCCAATGGGCTTTGGGTGCACGGGATCGTATGAGAATGGTGGGCAGGCTGTTTTGGATATGGATATTCAATATGATCCGAATCAAAATTCTGGGGGGGCGCGTATCAGCTTTGTGATCGAGAATGTCGGTATCGATAAGAAAATCAGCGATGATGGTGATGGAATATTTTTCGCAAACGGAAGCGGTGCTCTTGCGTTACGGCGTGCGGCAGCGTATGGCGAGTCAAACTGTGGGCCGGTAACCGATACAAAGATCACGCCAATTCACGGGGCTAACTGGCACGGGTGGGTTGCAGAGGAGACATTTGGGAAAGTACGTCCGGGTTGCAAGCCATTGAGAGAGTTTACAAAGGCGTATCGCTGCGTTCATGTCATGGTAGGTAATGATGCAATGACAGCTCAGCTTACAGGTGTTTGCCTTCTGAGGAAGCGAGAGTTCAGTCTTGAGAATGGGTTAAGTTACGATCTATTTTTGAATATGATGAATTCTCTGCGATTTGTTGGGAAATTGTGATGATCAATTTCTACCGAACATTAATCGGCACGTACAACCCTACGTGGTGCAAAGCTAGCAGTAACTTCAATCACGACGGTAGATATAGTCGATGCGCAAATGAGTAGCGATGGACGCCTAAGCTGCCGAGCCTGCATGAGGTGTGCCGACTGACAAGGCCGCCGATATGTTCGAACGATGCAACGTCACCTTACTGCCGAACTGATCATCATGGTCGTTTTTGCAGTCGCCGCGCCCCAAGCGCAACAGGTCGGTGCGGCTGCGCCAGCCAAAGAGCATCGCACGGCATCAACGAAATCTGGAGCATGGACTTTGTATCCGATGGTGTTACGCGTGATATACCTCAAGGCTTTGAACGGAGGGAGGTGGAGTGAGCTATGCGAATGCATGGGTTCTGGCGATCGCTGGGCTCATCTTTCAAGCACCGTGCCTAAGTCAGTCATTGGTGACAGTGGGGAACGCCCCTGGAGAAGTTGCGACAGCGAGCGGCCCAAGCAAGTTTGCCGTGGACTTGGGAAAGTGTCGGTTTTCCATTGATCTTCTCCCTGGTCAACGCATGACGTTCAATGACCCGGATCTGGTTGTTTATTACTCCGGATCGAAGGAGGGCGGGGAGGCACATCTGCAACAGGCAGAGACGAGTTTTGGCGCTTCATGGAATTTTGAGAAGAAAGGGTCTCGTCAAGACAAGTGGCTGGGGATGATGTGTGAAAGCGCTGAGAATTTCTCAGCACAAACTTTGGGGCGGAAAGCGATCGAGGGGGCGGAAGTTAGTCCAGCTTTAAACGATGTGCGTGAGGGTAATGATTTGCGTTGCCCAGCAGATCTGAAAGATGGGAAGTGGATTCCAAGGCCAATTCTCAAAAAGGGCGAGAGTTATGTGTTCGCGGAGATATCCGGGGCGAATTGGGTTGGATTTTTGATTGGATATAAGGCATCGAAGAGTCGTAAGAAATTGGCTGCTTTGCGATTCTGCGCTTTGAGTGGTGATAATGTTCTGATGGGGGCTGCTGAGAACTCGGGGCGACCATTGGCGATCCCATTTGGTGCCATGGATGAGGTTGTAAAATCTTTGTCAACTATCCGATTTTCGAATTAATTTCAGTTGCCGAGAAAAGGTGTTGTGGGTTGACGTTGTTTTGCAAAAGGCGTCAGTTTGTGACCTTGCATCTTTACGAATCGTCGCAGGTTAAAAACTCTAGAAATCAATTAGTTTATCTCTTAGAACGATGCAATACAAAATCGCTGTGACCCTTCTCACCGCCGTCTGGATGAACGCCAGCATCGGCGCTCAACTGACCACGACATCACAAGCCTCTGCCAACCTAGCTCAAGTCAGCACAAAGGCCAAAGCTCAGGCGAAGAAGCACGGAAAGAAGCGCTCCAAGATCGTGCGCTCCCGCAAGAACAACACAGCGCCGGCGCGCGATGCCGATGCTGACGTGCTCGCGCAGGTGCTGGCCTCGGACAATAAGAGTCCGCTGTGGGCAAAGCCGCAGCAGTAAGGGTGTAGCAGGCGGTCACCGTGAGCGGTGTGGCGGCAGTAAAGGTCTCGCCTACAGATCACTGCGGGGCAGCACAACATCGACGTGCAGGCCCAGCACGATGTGCTCAAGCTGGTCGGTCTCGCAGATTCTGCCAACCATCGAGGTCGTCATGCAGTCGGCTAGCGGCCGGCACGGCAAGTTTCTGTTCGGAACCTGTGAAATGGTCGGCAACCAAGTCAATGCGTCCGAATGGCTCTATCGCATCAGAAACGGCAAGTATGAGCCTTTACTCGCCATCGACGATGGACCTTCCGGCGTGCTGGAAAGCAACTGCAATGGCATGCCGGACCTTCTCGCGGTGGCTCGGGTCAGCATGGGCGAGCACCAGCACACCTACATCGCTTCGATGGTACGGCGTACCAAACCGCGTACTCCTACAGCGCAATCGGCGTTGGAACGGATGGGAATGGCAACGACCTGGAGGTTGGACAAGGCGGGCCGGATACCAGGGGGGGTTGCCGTCAGGTGCCGGTCCTTGGCGCAAGCTGGCTCAAGAGCAGACAGCTACCTTCAGCGACGGAAATATCAACGTGAAACGCAACGACTATAAATTCCTATCCGCCCTGGCCCTGCTGGCCCTGCCGATGGCCGCTGCACAGCCCGCGTTTGCTGCTGGGCTGGATTGCAGCCGAGTTGAGGGCAGCACGCAAACCGCAATCTGCGCCGACGACACGTTGCACAGGCTAGATGGCAGACTGTCGTCGCTCTACGGCAAGCTCATTCGGGCGCAGCCCAGGCAACGCAGCGCCCTGCGCCAAGCCCAGTTGGGCTGGATGAAAATCCGAGACCAGTGCAACGCCGACGTGAACTGCCTGACCGGCAAATATCGAGAACGCATCGGTGAACTGCAAGCGCAGTTGTGTGTTGCCATTGCATATCAGCCGGACGCTATCGATCAGCAAGCGCTTGAGGATTTGCGGCAAGCCGTGGAAGCGATGCGGAAGACTGACTCCGAGTTCCCACTGGAAAAGGCGATCGACCAGTTCAGGATCAAGACAGAGATCACGGAATTCTCGAATGTGGGTGGCGAGGACGATAGCGTCTCGCACTTTCCCAAAAAGCGACCGAAGGGCGTGACGGAAGACGAGTGGCGCGCGCTGCAGGCTTCTAAGGTCGACGGCGGCGGCGAGAACGGTTCTGCGTCTTATACCTTGCTTCATATCGACGGCAACGCGGAGCGCGATCTGGCAATCCACTCCTATATTGGCGGGACAGGGCTGTTCACATACACGAGTGTCTTGCGTCGGCACGGCGGGAAGTTTGAAGGTGCCTACTTGTCCATGGCGGCAGAGGAAAGCCCAGTGGTGGTGGGCGATGATGCGGGCATGTCGTCCGTCCAAGACGCTCTCTACTCTGAGAATGCGCGAGGCAGCAATCAGTCGGCGAACTGGATCAGCTTGCGCGGGCGCACCTACGTTGCTTACCGAAACAGTCGCTATGGAGAAGACAACGTCTATCTGTTGCGGCCACTCTCGATTGTCGGGACGGTGCCGAAACTGACGATTCACTATCGCTATCGGCTGACGGTGCCGAGGGTTCAGAGGGCCGAAGGCGAACGCGCGGCAACCATGCTGGACAAGCCGCTGGCTACAGCGCTGACGCAGGCGCTTCGCGGTGTCGATAAGGAGAAGGCACACGATGCCGGATCGGAACAGGAGCCCCTCTGTCCTATTCCGGCAGGCGTGACGGACACGGGGAGCTACTTCGGTTTTGGCCCGGGTCACTACAGCTATGAGATTGTCGGGGACATACCGATCTGGGTTGGCTCCCAGTGCCACGTCGGGCAGGTCATCAACTGGTTCGGGCGATATTCCGCCAAGGATGGGCTATTTGCCCAACTTTGGATGCGTAAGCCCGGCGATGTCGACAAGCAGAAAACCTACATCGTGCGCGGGGTGCGAACAGCGATCCGGATTGATACCGCGCTCGCCTCAGTTGCCCAGGACATCGGGCAGTAGCATGGGCAATTCGCGGCGTTGACCGCTCGCGGCCTGAACCCTAATCCGGCATGTGGAGCGCCCCGCAGTATCAGCGCGCATGATGGCGCTGGCCCTCAACCCAACCAACCCTTCAACCAGCTCAGCATGAACAAGAATGCGATGCCCCGTCGGTATTCCGGCGTGGCTGCGGTGATTGGAGGGTTGAGCGCCGTGACCAGCGTGGTTGGCTGTGGCCTAGGTGTGGTGCTGGGAGGGGAGCCGAACAACCCAGTCTGCGATAATTCTGATTTTGGCTAGGCAGCCTTGTAGGCTCCAGCCATTCATCGCTGGACTCTTGCCCATCCCTTTCGGTGCCATAGAGAAAGGGATCGAGGCGTGGAACCCTCGTGAGTAACGGGCAAGAGTCGAGCATAGACTCTTGTCCTCATTTGCTATGGCCTGGCTTCGTCTCTATGGGCGAGCCGGGCGAGAGCGGCTTCGGCCGCCCCGACTGGTATGCATCGGTGTTCCACCTCGTCCGTGCTCGCCCACCCTCATTTGCGGTGGCGCGCAGTTCTCGTTCAAAGGAGACCGAGCGTGACCTATCCCATCTCTGATCTGCATTCCGATTTCGTACATTGCATTGCGCCTGGATGCGCATGCCGAACTGTTCGACAAGCTTTCCAAGCTCCGCTCGTTCCTGGCCATGCTGCACACCTACGGTCTGGAACACTTCTTTACCCTGGATGAAGCCCGCAAGGCCGAATATCTCGGCACGTGCTTGGCGTGGGCAGACGAAGCATTCAATGCGCTGACAGTGTGGGATGGGGCGAACAGCTAGCTCGCCCATGCGCTGTCTTCGAGGCGTCCATCGCTGCCAACGCCAAAGCCTGTCGAAACTGGTTAGTGGGGAGACTTAAAGCGTGGGTAAGCAGATATTGCTGGTCGAACAAGACCAAGCGGAGCGGGAACGACTGTTGTTGTCCCTGCGTGGCGTTGGACATGTTGTGCAACGGGTTGACAGTGTTGACCGGGCATCGGCCACCGCTTATGCAGCTTCGCTCGATTTGCTGGTGATCGATTGGGCACAACCGAAGAGCAAACTGATCGATACGTTGCAAGCGTTGCGTACCAGCAAGCATATGTGCAGCCTGCCGGTCATCGTGCTCTCGCACTTTGACGATAACCACACCAAGATCGCGGCGCTCGATGCGGGCGCTGACGACTACATGGTCAAGCCTTGTGACATGGGTGAGCTGCAAGCCCGCATTCGTGCTGTCTTGCGTCGTCGCATGCCAAAACCACCGGCCGATGAAATCCAGCAGGTCCATGGGCTGCAGCTTGACTCACTCACGCTTGGCGTGAGCGCACAAACTGAGGCAGGGATGCGGTCGATCTCGCTCAGTCCGTTGGAATTCCGCCTGTTGCACTTTCTGGTGATGCACCCGAACCGCGTGCATTCCCGCGCGCAACTGCTCGATCGAGTCTGGGGTGAGCACATCTTCATCGGTGAGCGGACGGTCGACGTACACGTGCGCAAGTTGCGTGCGGCACTGGCTGGCACCGCTTGCGATGGTCTGATCGAGACAGTTCGCGGTGGCGGTTATCGCTTGGTGGCGGATGCTGATGCTGGACACGAGGTGCAGCCGAAGCAGGTCATTGGCGTGCAAGCAGAAGTCATCATGGACCAGCCTGAGTTGCGGCAGGCCACTAGGTCTGTGCCTTACGCGGTGAATGAGGCCGTGCGGAAGGCTGCGGCGACTCGCTGGGGCAAACCTAGCCGTAAAGCGGCTACGGGAGCACGTCGCCGCTTGGACTAGATGTAAACGACAACACCCCAGCCCGGCCCACCCCCCACCCAATGTGCTATCGTCCCCGCCACACAAATTTCACAAACACCGGGTATGCACGACGTTGTTATCAGCGGCACGGGCCTGTGGGTCGCGCCGGAGGTCATCACTAACGAGGAGCTGGTCGCTTCCTATAACGCCTACGCACAGCGCTACAACGCTGAGCACGCAGCGGCCATTGCTGCGGGCGAACTGGCACCGTTGTCGGAATCGTCGGCGGAATTCATCGAGAAGGCTTCGGGCATCCGCCAGCGCTATGTGATCGAAAAGACCGGCGTGCTGGACCCGGCGCGCATGCGTCCGCACCTGACGCAACGCCCGGATGATGCGCTGTCCTTGCAGGCCGAGATCGGTGTGGCGGCCGCGCGCGAGGCCCTGGCAGCTGCCGGCCGCGACGCTGCCGACGTCGACATGTTGCTCTGCGCAACCTCCAACTTCCAGCGTCCGTATCCGGCCCTGGGCGTCGAAATTCAGAACGGCATCGGCGCGGGCGGTTATGCGTTCGACATGAACGTTGCGTGCTCGTCAGCCACCTTTGGGCTGGAGCAGGCCATCAATGCCGTGCGTAGCGGCACCGCGCGTGCCGCGCTGGTGGTGAGCCCCGAGATCACCTCTGGCCACCTGGACTGGAAAGACCGCGACTGCCACTTCATTTTCGGTGATGTATGTACGGCCGTGCTGGTGGAGCGCGCAGATGAGACCCGCTCGACCGACGCCTGGCGTGTGCTGGGCACCAAGTGTGCGACCAGCTTCTCGAACAACATCCGCAACAACGCCGGCTATCTCTCGCGCAGCGAAGACCGCAATCCGGACGACCGCGACCAGCTCTTCCGCCAGGAAGGCCGCAAGGTGTTCAAGGAAGTCTGCCCGATGGCGGCCGAGCATATCGCCGGCCATCTGCAGCAACTGGGGCACACGCCGGCGGATGTGCGCCGTTTCTGGCTGCATCAGGCCAACCTGGCGATGAATCAGTTGATCGGCAAGCGTCTGCTGGGACACGACGCCTCGGCGGACGAAGCGCCGGTCATTCTGGATGAGTTTGCCAATACGGCGTCGGCAGGTTCGATCATTGCGTTCCACCGCCATCGCACCGACATGAAGTCGGGGGACCTGGGTCTGATCTGCTCGTTTGGTGCGGGCTATTCGATCGGCAGCGTGGCCCTTCAGAAGCAATAAGCAGCCTGCGGGTGGCGCTCAGGTCTTGGCCGGCAGCGTCGCCCGGAAGAACTCCAGCGCACGGTGCACGGCCTGCGCATGCACATCATCACGGTCCACGCCTGGGTTGTCCTGGCAGAGCCACGCCGGCAGATGCGCTGCCGCGCCCGGCACGCAGGTGTCGATGAAGGTGTAGTGCGAGGCGCCCGGCACCAGCAGCAGATCCGCCTTGGGCAGCAGCCCGGCGATGCGGCGCACATTGGTTTCCACGGGGACTGTCACATCGGCATCACCAGCCATCAGTGAGATGGGGACAGTGATGTTGCCAAGCGAGTTCGGGTCCATCGCCATGCCCAGCGCCGGCGCGATGGCGAAGACCGCCTTGATGCGTTCGTCCCGGTAGGACGCTCCCGAGCGTGCAATCGAGGCCTCTGTTTGCGGCGTCTTCGATGCGGTGGGCTGCGGGCCAGTCTCTACGCGGCGCATCTCCGGTGGGTGGCAGATCGCATCGGCCTGCGGCGAACCGCAGAACGCCATGAGCGCCGCGAAGTTGGTCCGTGCGCCTGCCAGCTCCAGCACCGTATAGCCCCCCAACGAAAACCCTATTGCGCCGATCCGGTCGCGGTCGACATGTGCGCCAAGTGCCGCGTCGGCCAGCACGCCATCGATGACTTCGCTCACATCCGTTGCGCGTTCCCACCAGAGCATGAAACCGTCGTGCGTGAGTGGCTCCAATGCGTTGTTACCGGGGTGGTTCGTGCCCGCGACGATGTAGCCTTGCGCGGCCAGAGCGGCAGCCAGCCAGTCGAGGCTGTCTGCGGTGCCCCCCGTGCCATGCGAGAGCACGAGTAGCGGGTAGGTGTTTTGCGTACCCGCAAGCGGTGCGTCATGGGCAGCAGGGTGTGCGCGAAACAACGGGTGGCCCGGCTCGCCGATGTCGCGCGGCGTTTCAGGAACAGAAGCCTCCACTGGATACCAGATGTTGGTGACGAGCGCTTCGGTGCGTGCGCCACGCCAATGCCGTTCGACTTGTGGATGGAATACGCGGGAGGTTTCGCCCACGTGATAGGGCGCAGCGGGCTCGGCTGCACAGGCAGCGCTCACGACAAAGACCGCCATGGCGGCGGTCAGGCAACGACGCAGCATCTTTACTCCTTGCGGATGGGGATCATCAGGTCAGTCACGCAGGCGCGCGGCAGGTGTTGGCGCGCACTGCTGCGATACAGCTCCAGCGTGGGGCGGTCGTCCGGCTCGAAGCCGTAGCTGGGCAGGCTGCGGCCGTAGAGTACCTGCATGGTGGGGGCGATCAGCGCATAGGGGCCGATGAGCCGGTGTGAGGCATAGATGCCGCCTTCAACGCGTACCGGCTGCAGGCCGTTTGTGATCGCGCGTGGTGCATCCAGGATGACGCCGGCAAAGTACTCAAACGAGCCGGGCGTTTCCGGATCGCCATAGCAGATGCCGATGCGATCAGGCGCATCCGGCGACGTGCTCTCGATGCCAAGCGCCTCCCACAGCGCGATGAAGGTCTGGCGGATGGTCGCGATCGGGCCTTCGTGCCGCAGACACAGCGCGCTCAGGGGCGGCTGCTCGACCAGTTCGAGCGGCGGCAGACCCGTGGCCTCCGTGGTCGGTACGGCTAATTCTTGCTGCCGGGTTTGAAAGGCGCGCGGGCTGATGCCCGTGAATTCACGAAAGGCACGGGCAAATGCCTGTGGGCTGCCATAGCCGACATTGAGCGCGACGTCGGTGACGGAATCCTCCGCTCCGGTCAGGCGCTGGGCCGCCTGCGCCAGCCGCACGCGCTGTACCGTCTCGAACACACCCTCACCTGTGAGCGCGCGGTAGATGCGGTGGAAATGAAATGGCGACAGGTGTGCGACCTCCGCCAGGCTCAGCACGGTGTGCGGGGCGGCGGGATCCGCCAGGATCGCCTCGATTACGCGGGCGATGCGGCGGTGGTAGTCGCGAATGGTGCGGGGTTTCATGCCGGAAAGCATAGCCGCCCGAAGGGCGCCGCGTGGTGCAGCGATTGCGCAAATGTGCGCCTGCCGCGTTATCGCCCGGCCGTTGCGCGCAGGGTGGTGGAAAAGGTGCGCAGCGCCTTTCTTGCCACCGGATCGGCCACCCGAGAATGCAGCACCACGCTGCGCGGTGGCAGCGGCGGCAGGCCGAGCGATTCGCCCACGTCGATGGTGCCGGGCGGTGCTACGCGCCGGCTGAGCGCGGCCACGGCCAACCCGGCAGCGACGGCTGCGCCGATCGTGCCCACGCCGCCGCCGACAAACACTTCCTGCCACGCAATGCCCGCCGCATCCAGTACGGTGACGGCCATCTCCCGCACGCGGCACGGTTCGGCCTGGGTGGCAAGGTAGAGCGGTTCTCCGCTGCGGTGTTCGAAGTCGGGGGCGGCCATCCAGCCGAAGGGCTCTTCCATGAGGACTTCGCCATCGGTGCGGCGGCTGTCGTGGCGCAGGATCACGGCCGCATCCAGTGCGCCGTCTTCAAATGCGTCGAGGATTTCCCGCGAGCTGTCGATGCGGATTTCCAGCGTCAGGGTAGGTTCGGCCCGACGCATCTGGCGCAGCAGGCGCGGCAATTCTGCGCCGACGATGTGGTGGCTCATGCCGACTGACAGCCGGCGCCGCTCCACCCCGAACGAGCCGATCGCACCTTCATGCGCGGCCACCAGATCACGTGCCGGCCCGAGAAAGGCGCTGCCGTCCTGTGACAGCCGCACCAGCCGTGGCGTGCGCTCCAGCAGGCGGCGGCCCAGTGCATCTTCCAGCCGCTTGATCTTCAGGCTCACGGCGGATTGCGTGGAATCCATTGCCTCAGCGGCACGCGTGAAGCTCTTCAGGTCGGCGGTCAACACGAAGGCTTGGACGGCCTCCAGATCGAGCATCTTCATGATTCAATCATTTTGAAATCGAATGATTGAAATATCTTAGGATGTCTTTTTGAAATGAACAACCCGAGGCATGCTGTGAGCACGGTTCATCACCAAACACGGAGTCCACCATGCCTCTCGTTCAAGTGTCATTGCGGCGCGGCAAGCCAGCCGCCTACCACCAGGCCATTTTCGACGGCGTCTATCGCGCCATGCGCGAGACCTTCAACGTGCCGGAAGACGATCGCTTCATGGCGATCACCGAGCACGACGCCAGCACCTTCAGCGTCAGCCCCACGTACTTCGGTATCGCGCGCAGCGACGATGCGATTCTTCTCCAGCTCACCGTCAGCAACACGCGCACGCGCGAGCAAAAGCAGGCGCTCTACCGCCGCATCGTCGAGGTGCTGCAAGAGAGCCCTGGCCTACGGCCCGAAGACGTGTTTATCAACCTGGTGGAAGTGCTGCCCGAGAACTGGTCGTTCGGCCACGGCATCGCGCAGTACGTGGCGGACAAGAGCTGAGGCGCGTCATGACCACGCGTCAAGTCCTGTTCGCCTATGTGGGTGGCGTGCTGTGGGGCATGACGCTCATCGTCGGCGCGGCGATCACCCTGGCGACCGTCGCGCGCGACGTGCTGCGTATGCTCAGTCCTTGAGCGAGTCGCCCAGCATGTCCAGCAGGAACTGCGAGCCGCGCTCGCGCGAACCGGCATCGTCATAGCCGTCAAGGAAGGCGCCTTGTTCGGTCATGACGAGGTGCGTGCCGCCCGAGCCATCCTTGGCCGGGCGCAGTTCCAGCGTGGCGAGCGAGGCGGAGATCTTGCGATCATCGAGGTGCATCACGTACGAGTAGACGACGCGCTCGTCGGGGATCACGTCGTGATACGTCGCCTCGAAGCTCGACACCACACCGCTGTCCCATCGCCCTTTGACGACTTCACGGCCGCCGGGGGTAGCATCCATTTCGCGCACCAGCAGGGTGTAGCCGTTGCCGCCGGCAAACCACTTGGCCTTGGCGGCCGGGTCCGTCAGCGCTTTGAACACGCGTGAGCGCGGTGCATCGTACGTGCGCTCGACGGTGAAGGTGGCATGCACGACCGAGCGCTTGATGCCATCGGCCAGCGGCACACGTGCGGCTTCGCGCTCCAGCTTGTCCAGCGTTTGCTTCCAGCCTTCTGGCGCGCCCTTGATCATCATCTCGGCAATCGGGGCGAGCGGCGTGTGGGTTTGCGTGACTTCCATGCGCGTGCCACCGCATTCTTCGGCGAAGGTGACGACGGTGTGGGCGTTCATCAGCGGGCGGTTGTCGCCGTCCACTACGTTCATGTCGATCACCAGGCGCGCGTTGGGCACGATCTCGACAAAGTGGCCGCGCGACCAGTGGTCTTGCCCTTCGGGCGAGCGCATGCACACGTCAAACTTGCCGCCCACGCGAAACTCGACCGTCGCGTCCGGCACGGTGTAGTGCGTCGGGCAGAACCAGCGTTTGATGTGTTCAGCGGTGCTCCACGCCGTGAAGACCCAGTCGCGCGATACAGGAAAGGTGCGCGAGATCACGAGCGGGCGCAGGGTCGTGGCGGTGGGGCTGTCAATGGTCGTCGTCATGCGGGTCTCCTTGGGTTTTGAGGGTTTCCAGATAGGCGCCGAGACGGTCGAAGTGTTGTTCCCACTCCAGGCGCCGTTGGTTGATCCACTGCTCTGCCAGGCTCAGGGCTCCGGGTTCGATGCGGCAGGTGCGCACGCGGCCCACCTTTTCCGATCGCACGAGACCGGAGTTCTCCAGCACCGACAAGTGCTGCATGACAGCCGGCAACGAGATATCGAGCGGCTGTGCAAGCTCGCTGACAGAAGCCGGGCCGCGCACGAGCTGAACCAGCATCGCGCGCCGGTTGCCGTCTGCCAGCGCCTGGAAGGCGAGATCGAGAGAAGTGTCATGGTTAAGCATGTTGTTAACTATAGCGACTCTGAATAGTTAAGCAAGTACTTTATCTTTTGGTGGTTGACACACCCATTTAGTTCGCATACAAAGTAAATAACTTCGCATGCGAACTAAATGAATACGATGGACAGCACGCCGCAAACCATTCCCGCCACGGACGGCTACCCCCTGGGCGCCACGTTCTGGGCAGCTGCCGGCACGCCGCAGGGCGTGGTCGTCATGCACCCGGCCACAGGGGTGCCGCAACGCATCTATCAGGCCTTTGCGCAGTTCCTGGCCGCACGTGGCTTCCACGCCATTACGTACGACTACCGCGGCATCGGCGCATCCCGGCCGAAGACCTTGCGCGGTTTCGCTGCGCGCATGCGCGACTGGATGCTGCTCGATGCGGAAGGCGTGACGCGCTGGGCGCGGGCGGAGTATCCAGACCTGCCGCAACTGGCGGTCGGGCACTCGGTGGGTGGCCATGGTATTGGCATGTGCGGTGCGGGCTGGGGTCTGGCAGGCGCGGTGCTGGTGGCCTGCCACACGGGCAACTCGCGCTTCATCCGCCAGCGGGGTGAGCGCTGGCGTGTCGAGCTGATCCTGCGCGGTGTCGGCCCGGCACTGGCGCGGCTGATGGGCTACGTGCCCGGCAAACGCATGGGACTGGGCGAAGATCTGCCGGGCGGCGTTGCCATTGAATGGGGCGCGTGGGCCGGCATGCAGCGCTACTTTTTCGATGATCCGACACTCGGTGCCGTCGAGCGCTTCAACCGCGTGACGAACCCGGTGCTCGTCTACGGCTTTGACGACGATCCTTGGGCCACGCCGCCTGCCATCAACGCGTTGACGCAGCACTTCACCAACACCTGGGTCGAGCGTCGCCAGATCGCACGGGCAGAGGCGGGCGGCGCCGTCGGACACATGGGCTTCTTCCGCCCGAAGTTTGTCGACACGCTCTGGCCCGGTCTGGCCGATTGGCTTGCCGCACAGGCAGCGGCCGCACGTGTGCCTGACGCCGCGGAGGCCGCATGACGGCACCCGATCGCCGCCTTGTTTATCTGATCAACGTCGGGCAACGCCGCCTGCAGCGATGGATTCAAACGCGCACCGGCGAGGGCGTGACCGCTGCGCAATCCGGCCTGCTGTTCTTCTTGGATAAGAACGACGGCGCGCTGATGCGCGAAGCCGGCGCTGCGCTCGACCTCGGCCCTTCCGCCATGAGCGGCCTCGTGGATCGCTCCGCCGACGCCGGCCTCATCGAGCGCCGCGCCGACGCCAAGGATGGCCGCGCCTGGCAACTCTGGTTGACCCCCGCCGGCCGGGCTGCATTGGCCGAAACGCGCGGCGGCCTGACCGAACTGAACGCACGCCTGACCGAAGGTTTTACCGACGCCGAGATCGACGTCGTCGCACGCTGGCTGGCCAGCCTGCAAACCAAGTTCCCCACAGGAGACGAGCAATGAGTGAACACATCCAGAGCAACAACGCCGATGGCGTGCTGACGCTCACCCTGGCACGCGCCGACAAGAAGAACGCCATCACCGATGCCATGTACGGCGCGCTGGCCGATGCGCTGGACGCTGCCGAGCACGACAACACCGTGCGCGTGGTACTGCTGCGCGCTGAGGGCGACATGTTCTCGGCCGGCAACGACATCGGCGAATTCGCTTCCGTGGCGATGGCCGGCGGCGGTAACGGCGGCGTGCGCAACGTTATCCGCTTCATCCATGCACTGGCGCGCGCCACGCGCCCGCTGGTGGCAGCGGTGCAGGGACGTGCGGTTGGCATTGGCACCACCATGCTGCTGCATTGCGACTTCGTGCTGCTGGCGGAGAACGCGCAGCTCTCCACGCCGTTCGTCAACTTGGCGCTGGTGCCGGAAGCGGCATCGAGCCTGCTGATGCCTGCGCGCCTGGGCCACGTGCGCGCGTTCGAGATGTTTGCGCTGGGTGATGCGGTGAGCGCGCAATCCGCGCTCGCGTGGGGTTTGGCGAACCGGGTGGTGCCGCTCGACAAGCTCGGCGATGAAGCACAGGCGATCGCGCAGCGTCTGGCACGTCAGCCGCTGGGTGCACTGACCGAAACCAAGCGTTTGATGCGTGATGCCGAGTTGCTCACCCAGCAGATGGATGCGGAGAGTGCCTGCTTTGCCAAGCGGCTGCAATCTCCCGAGGCGCATGAAGCGTTCCGGGCGTTCGTCGATCGGCGGCCGCCCAATTTCAACGCCGTGGCGCACTGAGCGCGGCGGTGTCTCCTTCGGCGGCCCTGGTCTGGCCGCCTTTTTTCTTTCCGGATGGCCCGATCGACCACGCCGCGGCAGTGGTCTCCCCACGCACCCCCAGCCCGCATGGGGGCGATTCAAACGCCTGAGCGTGCACTTGCTCTGCACCCCCTCCAACGGGTGCTGTAACAGAACAGTCACGTTGCATTACTACCCTACGCGCTTACTTCACACTTGCGCGTTGTGAAACACGCCCGCACACCGGGCGATGTAGCACGCGTCTCTCACTGACCGGGTATGGCTGGAAACGTCGCATCGGGTGGTGCGCGGCGGATACTGCCTTGGTGCATCGCGATGATCGGCGTCTGCGTTTTCCATCCTGCCGTGTCTGCCGACCCTGTCGAGCCGGAGCCGGCCGTCATTGCCGGAGCGCCGCCTCTGGATGTCGAGCGCTGGTTCGATATCGAGCCGCAGCCGCTGCAGCGTGCGCTGGAGCACTACAGCGCCGTCACCGGCATGTCCTTGCTGTATGACAGCGCGTTGACGGCGGGCCGTGCTGCGCCTGCCGTGCGCGGCGCCATGACGCCGCATATGGCGTTGCTGCGCTTGCTGGAGGGCAGTGGCCTGGCCCCGCGCTACACCGGTGCCGACACGCTGGTGCTGTTGCCCGTGCGCGCCCAGGCCAGCGCGGAGGCAAACGATACCGATACCGCCAACCAGCCCGCGCAACGCCGGTACTACGGCCTGATCCAGCATCGGATACGCGATGCGTTCTGCGCGAACCCAATCCTTGCCCAAGGCCGGCATCGCATCGCATTGCGCTTGTGGGTGGATGCGCAGGGCAGCATTGGCCCGGTGCATTTGCTCGATTCCACCGGCGATGCGGTGCTCGATCGGCTGGTGGTGAACGCGCTGCAGGGCGTGTCGGTAGGCGAGGCCGTGCCGGCGTCTGTAGCACAGCCATTCACCTTTGTTGTGATGCCGCGTGCATCGGGGCAGAGCTGGGGCTGTGTTGCGCCGGCCGTGTCGGTCTCCGTCATTTCAGCGGGGGGGCGTCATGGCTGACGGCGGCCGCGCCGTATTGCGCGATTTTCTGGTGGAGCGCTACAGCCACCTGAAATACCTGCTCTCTCGCC
>NZ_JAELUI010000505.1 GCF_016429285.1 Ralstonia sp. ASV6 | reverse complement strand
CCCCCCCCCCCCCCCCCCCCCCCCCCCCCCCCCCCCCCCCCCCCCCCCCCCCCCCCCCTCCCCCCCCCCCCCCCCCCCCCCTACACTCCACGGCCTTCGTCGGCAGCGTCACCCCCCCCCCCCCCCCCCCCCGGCCCACGCGCTGGTGCACGGCATCACCGACTACGTGGTCGACGACACCGAAGAAGTCCGCCAGAAAATCTTTGCCGCTGGCGGCCGCCCCTGTCTCTTATACACATCTCCGAGCCTGTCTCTTATACACATCTCCGAGCCCACGAGACATGGCGCCTGATCTCGTATGCCGTCGGCTGCTGGCAAACGGGGGGGGGGGGGGGGGGGGGGGGGGGGGGGGGGGGGGGGGGGGGGGGGGGGGGGGGGGG
>NZ_JAELUI010000504.1 GCF_016429285.1 Ralstonia sp. ASV6 | reverse complement strand
CGCTTACTCTCTACTCAGCCTCCTCGTATTATCTGGTAGCCGTGACTCGCCAACCCTCCGCTCCAGCGCATGAAGCGTGGCAGCGTCCACATCATTCAGCTCCTCACCATCTTCCATATCGTTATCTGACATGCCGCCATTGGCAGAGACCCTGCCTCTGTCGCGCCTCCATGTCGACGGCAGTGTGAGAGTCGTAAGGCGAGCGGTTATGCGATGACGCAGCGAAGCAGTTTGGTCGGAGATTGTGTCGAGGGGGAGGTATTGGCTATAGCGGTTTCGGTAGCGGCGCCAAATCGGAAAGACGATGAAGGTGAGGACTATGAAGATGGCAAGAGAAATTGTGGCGGGGACTATCAGAGTCTGTTGTTTTGGTTAGGAAAAGGG
>NZ_JAELUI010000503.1 GCF_016429285.1 Ralstonia sp. ASV6 | reverse complement strand
CGGCAGCAGATGGCCAGACGGAGAGGAGTTGAGGTTGCTGTTGCCAGGTTGATACGCTGGAGGGGATGAGAAGCGGTGAGGTGAAGATTTTGGCTGCAGAAGCTCGCCCTGTTGTGGTGTAGGCGTGATGGATGCTGTTCTCGACTTGTTGCTCTCCGAGTCAGCCTGCAAGGCGGTATACGATTCGTTGCTTTGGCGCGCGGCTGTGGGATTGGAAGTCGAAGCATTTGGCGGTGGGAAACGCTGAGCGGACGACACGAGACCTTTGCGATAGACCTCTGGCGGCGAGCCGTTTGAAGGTGCGTGTTGGCTCTCTGAAGACTCTCGAGCAGGTGCCGTTCGATCTGGCAGAGTTGTTTTGCCATTGGGCTGGGTGTTGGCGGC
>NZ_JAELUI010000502.1 GCF_016429285.1 Ralstonia sp. ASV6 | reverse complement strand
CTTGCACCTGATTGATGATCAGCGCAGGCAGGACGGTGACCTGGAACATGACAAAGACTTTGTACTGCAGCGATGACCGCGAGTCGTCGAGATTGAGGTACGTCAAACCGGTGATGAAGGCAACGGAAAAATGGTTAAACATCCTCGTAAAGAGGTAGTTGGGCGAGCGCCAGAAAGATCGGTTCATGCGGGCGCACACGACCTTGAGCTGATGCCACTGCGGTGAGGCGTATTCCTTTTCCAACTCTGGGCGGGACTCCTGCTGGGCAACACCCTTGCGTTCCTGGATGATTCCTTCAATCTCCTTCTTTGCTACTTGGTATTCAGGGCTGTCTTCCCAGATGTCTGCCCAGTCGCGGTCGCCGATACGAGGTGTGCTACCAGC
>NZ_JAELUI010000501.1 GCF_016429285.1 Ralstonia sp. ASV6 | reverse complement strand
CCCCCCCCCCCCCCCCCCCCCCCCCCCCCCCCCCCCCCCCCCCCCCCCCCCCCCCCCCCCTCTTTTCAAGAAGAAGTCGGCATACGAGATCAGGCGCCATGTCTCGTGGGCTCGGAGATGTGTATAAGAGACAGCCGGGTGGTGTACCACCTTGTAAAACATCGTTTTGGCCGGGAGATTCGATATGGAAAGCTAGAACGGTATCAGTATGCTATTCCTCCGCCCCATGTGCAAAGGGGGCTGCCACATACCTGTCTCTTATACACATCTGACGCTGCCGACGAAGGCCGTGGAGTGTAGGTGGGGGTGGTCGGCGGATGAGGAGAGAGGGGGGGGGGGGGGGGGGGGGGGGGGGGGGGGGGGGGGGGGGGGGGGGGGGGGGGGG
>NZ_JAELUI010000500.1 GCF_016429285.1 Ralstonia sp. ASV6 | reverse complement strand
CGGTCGTACTCTTCCAGCCAGCAGCGAATGGGCCAGAACCGCTACAGCCAAAACCTGCTCGAAATGACGCCAATTATATGCCCTTAATATATATCATCTTGGTTCGGCCATAACTAAGCCAGAAATGGATGTTTTGGGGTGGATTTTGGCCGACCTTGTACGTTACAAGAATTAGCGCTCCAGGTGGTTGCCAATCAAATTGGGCTGGGGATCCGTATTAGGCAAGTGGGCCAGTCAATTCAGCAGAGTTGCCGCTGAGGAAGCTACCTGCACGGGAGGAAAGCCGTTAGGCGGCTCTTGGACTCGTCAAAGGGGAGAGGCTGCAGGACATTCTCCGGCCTCCACTAGAGTGGTTTACAATTCTCTGTGGACAACTTTCCAGAAC
>NZ_JAELUI010000499.1 GCF_016429285.1 Ralstonia sp. ASV6 | reverse complement strand
CCCCCCCCCCCCCCCCCCCCCCCCCCCCCCCCCCCCCCCCCCCCCCCCCCCCCCCCCCCTGTTTTTCAAGAAGAAGACGGCATACGAGATCAGGCGCCATGTCTCGTGGGCTCGGAGATGTGTATAAGAGACAGGATTAATGGGACGGGTATCAGTGATGCGATTACACCAGCCGTGACTCCTTTCCAGCCCATCAGTTTAATGAGAAATGTTCCTGTGGTGATGAGGTTTGCCGCAGTTCGGACTAGTCTCTGTCTCTTATACACATCTGACGCTGCCGACGAAGGCCGTGGAGTGGAGATGTCGGTGGTGGGGGGGTCAGGGTGTAGGGGGGGGGGGGGGGGGGGGGGGGGGGGGGGGGGGGGGGGGGGGGGGGGGGGGGGGG
>NZ_JAELUI010000498.1 GCF_016429285.1 Ralstonia sp. ASV6 | reverse complement strand
CCCCCCCCCCCCCCCCCCCCCCCCCCCCCCCCCCCCCCCCCCCCCCCCCCCCCCCCCCCCCCTCCCCCCGCCCCCCACCCCATACGAGATCAGGCGCCATGTCTCGTGGGCTCGGAGATGTTTATAAGAGACAGCGCCAAACCATTCGACGATCGCTTCGTCTGGCAGATTTGCCCTGAGGATGGGCAGGCTGATTTCCAAGAAGCTGGAGAAAAAGGGAATACCGCGCATGTAGAGGAAGTGCGTGTCGGTCTGTCTCTTATACACATCTGACGCTGCCGACGAAGGCCGTGGAGTGTAGATGTGGGGGGGGGGGGGGGGGGGGGGGGGGGGGGGGGGGGGGGGGGGGGGGGGGGGGGGGGGGGGGGGGGGGGGGGGG
>NZ_JAELUI010000497.1 GCF_016429285.1 Ralstonia sp. ASV6 | reverse complement strand
GTGTTGGAGAGTTGGGCGCAGAGCTCAGACCGCTCGAGGCGCCATCTTTGTCGTGAGACTGAGCGTCCTTGTTAGAAGGTTTGGGACCTGCATTGGAGAGGCGTTTCCACCTTACCGTTGTCGCGACCTGAATGCCGTCGTCGAGGTCGTCGCCGTCGGCATCAGCGTCGGCATCAGCGTCAGCGTCCTTATCATCGTCCGTTTTCGATTTCGGGACGTTCGATTTCCCTTTGTCTTTCGAAGCGCCGCCATCACTCTCGCCCTTGTCTTCTTGCCTCACGTTGCGGGCTTTGGACGGCGAGTGGCCATCCTTGCCGGGAAGAACAATGGTTTCGGCGTCGGAGTCTCGGTCGTCGTCGGCATCGTCCGCGCGAGCGGTGGAAGGG
>NZ_JAELUI010000496.1 GCF_016429285.1 Ralstonia sp. ASV6 | reverse complement strand
CCCCCCCCCCCCCCCCCCCCCCCCCCCCCCCCCCCCCCCCCCCCCCCCCCCCCCCCCCCTCCTCCCCCCCCCCCCCCCCCCCCCTCCACACTCCTCGGCCTTCGTCGGCAGCGTCAGTTGTGTTCAAGAGACAGGACGATGATTTACTTACACCAGACCTGCTAAAGGCGCTCATCATGAGTCTGGAGCGGGCTGAAACACCACTGGAGGCCCTGGCACGCCTGGGCAAAGGTCAGGTAAAGACCAGAAACTGTCACTGATACACATCTCCGAGCCCACGAGACATGGCGCCTGAGCGCGTATGCCGTCTACTGCGGGCAAAGCGCGGGGCGGGGGGGGGGGGGGGGGGGGGGGGGGGGGGGGGGGGGGGGGGGGGGGCGGGGGG
>NZ_JAELUI010000051.1 GCF_016429285.1 Ralstonia sp. ASV6 | reverse complement strand
GGTAGCACCGCCTGACAGTCTCACGGATGAGACTTCCTCGGATTTTGGCGAGGGGTTCTGAGCGTATGGCCTACGACACCGTCCGGCTGCGCTCTCCGTACCTCGGCAACACGGTTGTCGAGCGCATCAAGCGGCAGTGCCTTTTGCGCTCTGGCATGGATTGCGCCAGCGGCGAAATCCTCTATGAGCTGTTCACGGGCGAGTTGCTCGGCTCATGGGATTCACGCATCTCGGTGATCCCGAAGAACGAGGAGTGGGTGGTCAACAAGAACGGTCGCCCTGAGCTCGTGCCGTGCGATCCGTACATCCTGATCGAGGCCTCCGTGCACAAGATCAAGCACGGTCACAACGTGTACGGCGGGCCTGCGAACTTCCTGCAGGCGTGCCGAGACTTCGTCGCCCTGGTTGAGGATCTCTTGGAGACTGATCTACCAGTGGCTGACTGGTGGACGGTTCACCGCGTCGACGTGGCATCCGTCTATCGCCTCTCGAAGGCTGCGTGCAAAGAGTTCTTCGACGGCCTGCAGCTCATCAGCTTTCCGCGCCGTAAGAAGGGCGCAGCTAAGTACTCCATGGCGGTGTACTTCGCGGGCAAGACCACCACGGTCAAGTTCTATCACAAGGGCACTGAGTTTCAGGTGCACGACCGTGGTCGCCTGCGGGGCTTCTTCTCGCAGGTTTTCAAGCATCGGCATGGTCACGACGAAGAACGTAGCCGCGTGCTTGCAGAGCGCAAGGTCGCAGCGCTCCAGCGCCTGGCGGATAACCGCCTGCGTGCCGAGGTGGAAGTGCACAGCGACAAGCTCCAGTACGACTTTGGGAAGCATCCGCGAGTGGATGAGGTGACGGACGCCTATCTGGAGGGCGTCTTTGACACCGAGATCGAGAAGCTCCTGCGTGAGGGGAAGCAAGCGATGACGACGGTTCGAGATACGCGGGCGGTGCTCCATCGCCTCAAGGGCATGTATGGCGACGCGCTGGGTCTGCGCCTGCACGGGTTCTGGAGCCTGCTTGCGCAGCACGGCGATGACTTCGCTCGTGAGCACGTTGCGAAGGCAACGTTCTATCGCTGTCGCAAGCAGTTGGAAGAGGCCGGTGTGTCTTGGCTCTGCACCGATGTTCACGTGGTGGCCAACGATGCCGTGCTTCCCCACGATTTCAGTCCGGTACGGACGGACCCACGGCTGTGCCACCTCCCGGCGCGCAACCGCGAGGAATTTCAGGTTAGCCGGGAAACGTTGCGGTTAGCCGCTTAAGGAGCAGTCATGTCACAGGAAAACACCGTGGGCGCTGGGAAGCCTACTTCGATCAAGCCGATGCAGGTCGTCATTCGTGGGCGCATCGAGCAGATGCGCTCGCACGAGGGCACGCGCTACACGCGAATCATGACACCGGCGCCCGACGCCTATAGCCGTCCGCAGGTGGTTGAAGTGCGAGGCAAGCAGAAGCTCGGGGAGCGTGGTGATGAGGTGACGGTGCTTTGCACGTTGGGTGGCTATCAACGCAAGCCCTACGAGTTCAAGAACAAGCACACCGGCGACGTGGAAACCATCGTGCCGGTGGATCACGTGCTCGACGTGGTTGAGCAGTAATCAGGCGAGGCTTCGATGCTGCTCCGCTTCCTTGCCTATTTCTCTGTGCACGCAGCGCGTCGTTTAGACCGCCAACGCTTCGCGCACAAGTACATCGTGGCGGTGAGGAAGCGGACATGAGTCTTGATCTTTCGGCAATGGTGTCGAGCCTTGACGTGACTACGGTTGTGGCCGTGATCGTGTCGTTCGGTGCTGTGTGGTTGGTTGTCGATTTCGTGCGCTGGGCCGTGTACGAGGTGGGCGATTTTTTTGACGATGTGGCGGTGTACCGCAGCGGTTCGGTTGAGGAGTTTGCCGAGCGCTTCAGCGGGCATGAAGGGCGCATGCGCGTTGCGAGTCGCGTGTCCGACTTCATCGACCGTCGTCGGGGCTGACTGTGGCGCAGTGCGTTGTTTGGTCAAACGGCACGTTGGTCTCCACGACTGACGCGCCAGATAGCTGCAGCGGTTTCCTGCTGCTGCAGCCGAATGAATACGCGAACGTGATGGCGTTGTCTGGCGCGTTCACGTATCCGAGTGCTGATGATTTTGCAGCCGCATTCAGCGCTGGTTTTTCGTTACCCGCATACGTGTTTCTAATCGCGGTGCTGGTAGCCAAGGCTGCATCTTTCTTTGACAGGAGTTGAAATCATGAGCATGAAAAACAAGCTGAAGGCCGCTGCTGGCGTCGTTTCGGTTGCTGCTGGCGGTGCTGCCAACGCAGCTGGTACGTCGATCGATATGAGCTCGATGACCGGTTCGGTCGATGCGTCGACCGTGGTGGCTGCGATCGTTGCTTTCGGCGTGATCTACATCGGCCCGGGGTTCGCCAAGTGGGCCGTCAAGAAGGTCGGCAGCTTCTTCGGCTGATCGCAGACGTGGTTGCACGGCCCGCATGCTTCGGCAGCGGGCCTTTTTCGTTTACGGAGGTCACATGCTATGGCTGCTGTTTTGGGGTGGAATTGGGGCGCTTTGCGCAGCGGCGTTGATCGCTGGGTTCGTGGTGGGCTCACGCTGAGCTTGGCGTTTCTGTTGATGGCGGGCACTGCTCATGCGCAGAAGGTTGCAACTACCGGCTGCACGATGCCCGGGCAGATGTGCATCCAGGGCAACAGCATGGGCGTGGATGTGTCGGTGAGGCAGAGCGGTAATGGTGTGCCGCAAACGCCGTCTGCGGGCGTCATGAGCGTGCTGGTTCCTATCACCATTGGTGTTGCCGCTGTGGGTGCGGCTGCTGTTGCGATTCCTGCTACTGGTGCGATTGCGATTGCTGGTGATGCCATTGCTGCGGCTGGCATGGCCGCCATTCGTAGTCGTGTGATTCAGGGCGCTGCGTTGATGACGCTGATTGGCATGATTCCTAGCTCGAACGGGTTGGGAATCGACTCGAACGGTAACGTTGTCGCTCCTGCGGTTTCCGCTAATGCTGGTGATGTCGGCTTTAGTGGCTATCAGTGGTATGGGGTTGGTGGCTTCTCTGATAGTGCTGCTGCTGCTTGCGCTGCTGGTGCTGCTCCTAATCACGCGACGCTGAATAGCGTGCAAGTTAGTGGGTCTAGCGCGTATTGCGCTGGCACGTGGAATTGGCCTGAGAGGCCTGATTTGAATGGTGGTTCGATGGGTTATGGCGTCTATCAGGTTGGTTCGTGTGTCAGTGGCTACGTCTCCTCTGGTAGTGGTTGCGTCCCTGATCCCAATGCTGCAAAACAGCCCGCTTCCGATGCTCAAGTGAAGTCTGCTCTGGCCGCTACTCCCGCTACGTGGCCGTCGATCTACAACGACATGAACTGCGGGCCTACGTTGGCGTTGACGAATGGGTCAACGTCCGACCCTTGTTACGCGCTGTACAGCGATTCGCGTACTGGCTTCGGCGTGTCGTTTTCTACGGGTGGGTCATCCTGGACGAACAATGGTTGCGCAGTGAATAGCACGTCGTGTCCGTCTGCGACTGTGACGACAGCGCCCACCACTGATTCGTCCACCAAGGTCAATGCCGATGGCAGCAAGACCACGACGACGAACACGACGACGAAAACCACCACCGTCACTGGGACGAATGACCGGACGAACCCGGTTGAGGGGCAGACAACGACGACGACCACGACGTCGACCACGGTCACGAATCCTGACGGCAGCACGACCACGACCACCACCACCACAACCGATCAGGCGCCTCCAGCGACCGCTGGCAATCCTGCGAATCAAAATCAGCAAGATAAGCCTCAGCCTACGACCGCGACGTTTAATGGTACGTCTGCGAGCCTCTACACCAAGAAGGACAAGACCTTTGGCCAGGTGCTGCAGGCCTTCGTTTCGCGTGTGCAGGCAATGCCCTGGTACACCGCGTCAGTCGGCTTCTTCACGGTCTCTATCAGTGGTGGAAGCTGTCCGCATTGGTCTGTTCCGGCAACGCGCTGGAGTGGTCCTTTGGACATGACGCCGTATGTGTGCGGTAGCTCCATGGCGACGTTTTATAGCCTCGCCGGCACCGTTGTGTTGATCGTTGCCGCCTGGGCTGCGTTTCGTATTGCGTTCCTGTGAGGTGAGCCATGTTTGATGCGGTCATCAACGCGATCAGCGCCTTTGCGAAGTGGTTGGACGACATCTTTGTCGCGATCTTCGTTGCGATCTGGCAGATCACTGAGGATCTGTTCATTGATGCCCTGGACCTCCTGTTGCAGGGCTTTTCTTACGTGCTGAGCTATCTGCCCACGCCCACGTTTCTGACTGGCGTGAGCCTACAGACCCTGTTTGGCTCGCTCGGTGGTGACGTGCTCTATTTCTTCGGCGTTTTCAATATCGGGCAGGGCATCAGCCTGCTTGGTGCTGCCTTCGCGTTCCGTATGGCCCGCAAGGTCGTGACGCTTTTCCAATGGTGATGACATGCTGATCGTTCATGAGGGTCTGCCTGGTGCAGGCAAGACGTGGGAAGCGGTGGTGAAGCGGTTGATTCCGGCGTTGCAGAAGGGGCGCAAGGTATTTGCCCGGATCAACGGTTTGGACCATGCCAAGATTGCTGAGGTAGCTGGCATCGAGCAGGATCGGGTGAAAGAGCTGCTGCATGAGATTCCGGAAGACCAGGTGCTTCAGTGGAACGAGCTGGTTGAGAACGATAGCCTGGTGATCTTGGATGAGGCACAGAACTTCTGGCCGCATGGCACGTCGCGGTCGATGGGCCAGGACCAGATCAAGGCCATTGCTGAGCACCGTCATCGCGGTCTGGATGTTGTGTTGATGTGCCAGGTGCTCCAGGGCGCTGGTGGCGTGCATCCGGTCTGGGTTAACCGTGTCGACCAGAAGATCGTGTTTGAGAAGATGAACGCGCGCGGCAACGACAAGAAGTACAAGTGGACCGCGTACAAGGGCCAGCACAACGGCACCAAGATCAAGTTCACGCAGATTAACAAGGGCAGTGAGGTGTACGACCCGAAGTACTTCGGCACCTACAAGAGCCATCAGGACAGCACCAGCAACACTGAGACGTACAAGGATGCGCGCACCAACGTGTGGAGCAACCCTGTGCTGCGCAAGTTTGTGCCGCTGATGGTGATTGGCCTGGTCGGCGCTGTCTGGTTCCTCTGGCACGCTTTCAAGGGCGGCGGCCTGGAGAAGAGTCTCAACGCAGGTCACAAGGTCGAGAAGACCGTAACGGTGTCTAGTACGCCCGCACCTGCTGCCGCGCCTGCGTCCGCTGTGCAGGCTAACGTCAGCCAGGCTCAGCCGGTCCAGGGCAAGAGTGCTCCGGTTGCCGAGTCGCAAAAGCAGGATGCGATGGCTGATGACTACGTGGCTGCAATTTCGCAGAAATGGCGGCCGCGGTTGTCTGGCCTGGTGTGGGGGGCGAGGGGGGCGCGCCTGGTGGTGGAGTGGTACGACGAGAGTTTCAGGTTGAAGGAGCGCTTGAGTGCTGCCCAGCTCGAAGAGTTCGGCTGGGGCGTTGCCAGGTCGGCCTACGGAGAGCACGTGGTTCTGTCTAAGGCGGGCGTGCATATCGCGGTGACGAGCTGGCCGTTGGAGCCGTTCGGCAAGGTTAGCGAAGCTGACAACCGTGCGATCGCCAGTATGGCGGGCTCAGGAGGCTCTAGCAGCGATTCTGACGCTGTGGTGGCGGTCAGGAGTGCAGAGGCTGCTCCAGATCGCTCTGCGGCCCGTGATAACGGCATAGAGCAGCCTTGGCCGGGGTATGGCAGTGATGGTTTGGTCCAGCCGCGCAATAAGGTGCACACCGTCCTTGGTGGTCGGACGTAATTTTCGTTACCAAAAAAGTGTAACAGTAATTGAATATCCGTTACTAGTAACGTAAAATAGAATCATTGATAAGGGGGTGGCTATGTGGTGCTTGGGTCCGGCGATTCTGAGTTTGTGGGCGATGGTCATTTCGTACATGGTGCTGTTTTTCGGGACGAAGCTCCATGTTGAGTTGGGCGTAACGGTGGATGCTGTTGAGTACGCAGCTTGGTGTTGTCGCGTTGGGGCCGGCGTATTGCTTTGCCTCGCTGTGGTCGGGTTGGTTGTGGAAAATTTCCGCTCTGCCAAGCGGGGTCTCTAATATGCGTGACGTAACGGATAACGTGACTGGCGAACTGCCTGGTGTAGAGCAGAAGCGGGGCCGTGGTCGTCCGCGCAAGGCGCACGCGATGAGCAATGCAGAACGCCAGGCTGCGTTTCGAGCTCGTCGCAAGGCTCAGCAGCCGGTGGATGCTAAATCCGTTACTAAGCGCATGACCGTAACGGAAATGCTTTCCGATGTTGACGCCTACGATGAGTGCCGCCTGGAGGTGGAGGCGCTTCGTGCTGACCTGGCTGAGGCTCACGAGACGATTGATGAGCTCACCGATGAGCTGCTGCCGCTTCGTGCGATGAAGCAGCGTTTGGATGATGGTGACGACCAGGCTGAGATTGACGAGCTGCGCAAGACTGTCGCTCACCTGCAGAAGTCTCACGCTGCTGAGCTGGCCCGCAACGGCAAGCTGCGTAAAGAGCTGGATCTGACGATCGAAGAGCGGGGCAAGGCTTATGACCTGGCTGTTTTCAAAGAGGATCAGCGTCAAGAGCTGGTGGCTGAGATTGCCCAGTTGAAGGCAGCTCAAAAATCCGTTACGTCGAGTAACGGTAATTCTTCTGATCGCGTTGTCTTGCAGCTCGTGCTGCAGCTGCTTGCCTTGGCTTGTAAGGGGAAGAAACGGGCCGGTAGATCTGAGCTTTTCAACTCGGCGCCTGCAAACGGCATTACTGATTTGGGCATTGGTGCCTGGCATTTCGTGAGCGAGGCGATCCAGGGTCGCTATGTGCCTTACGTACCGAAGTAACAGCATCTAGCGTCGGGAGTGTCCGCGCCTTTGCTGGGCGGCTTAGTCCCCGTATCAAACTGTGCTTCGGGCGGTTGTCGCGCGGCCAGCGCGGCTGGCGGGACCGAGCAGCGGGTACGACCAGGTACGTACATACAAGGCTACCCACATCCAAACACCCCCTCTTTTGCAAGCCCGCTTTTCAGCAGTGGTTGCGATACAGCGCATCATTTGCAGCGTGGAAGCGCTGATTCCAGAAGTTCATCCACTGAGCGTCGCCACCGCGGCGCAGGTTTGCAACCGCAGCTTCCTTTTCATTCCGCCAGGCGGCGCACGTAGCACCAGCTGCAGTTGCTTGTGCCGTCTGCACCTGGGCGGCCTGCTGGTCTTGGGCGGCCCATTCTCGTCGTTGCCTTGCGATTCGCGCATCCGCCTGGCGCGCCAGCTCGGCGGTCCAGGGATCAATGCTGCCGACCTGCTGAGCAGGCTGTGGTGCCGGCGCTGGAGCTGGTTGGTACTGAGGCTGTGCCGTGACCACTGGCGCAGGCTTTGGCGGCTCTGGCGGCGGCGTTACGGGCGTCGGTTGAGGCGTGATGCTGGGTAGCGCGATTTCGACTTTGGCCCCGTCTCGCGGGTAGTACTTGTAGACGTACAGCCCGCCGGCCAGGCAGATGACAATCGTCCAGAGGTTGATGTTGCGCATCGCGCACCCCGTTGATAGTGTTGCGTAAAGATAACACGCAGGGGTGATGTGTCCGACGATGAGAAGCGGGCCTTGGCGCGAGAGATTCGGAACCTGTACTGGCATATCCGGTATCTGCGCCGTGGCATCCAAGATGCGCCGCGGCGGCGCTATTACAGAAAGATCGAGAAGAAGAAAAAACGCCTGCTCGAGGCAGGCGTTTCAAAGAGGGAGGTGCTGGACTTGCTGATGTGCTGCCGGTCACGCGGGTGCCGGTTCCGCGCGTGCCTGGATTGCACGCAGCGCCTGCTGTAGACGAGCCCACAGACGTCGACGCGATTTAACATAACACAAATTACACGATAAAAATTAACGGGAACCAAGCACCAAAGTCTGGTTCCCACCACAAGGTCACGTCACACGCATTGAACGATGGAAAACCTTCACACTTACCTGGACCCCATTCTCTGGGGATCCTTCAGTCATTTCGCGATCAGCCTGTGTACCGCGCTGCTGATTCTCTTCGGTGGCTGGTGGCTGTCAAAACTCATCGGCCGTTGGTTGAGCCGGATGATGAGCCGCCAAGCCAAGCTTGACGCCACGCTCACGCCAATCCTCTGTGACATCAGCGTCTGGGGTATCCGCATCCTTGCTGTCGTCGGGGCGCTGTCCCGGCTAGGTATTGAAACGGCAAGCATCATTGCTGTGCTGGGCGCAGCGGGTCTGGCCATTGGTTTGGCTTTGCAAGGCACGCTCCAGAACATTGCCGCGGGCATCATGCTGCTTGCGCTGCGTCCGTTTCGGGTGGATGACTACATCGAAGGCGGTGGTGGCCAGGTGGCCGGTACTGTGGAGGAAGTCGGCCTGTTCATGACGCGACTGGCCAAACCAGACGGCATTTGCGAGTACGTGCCAAACAGCGCGCTCTGGAGCAACTCGGTGCGCAATTACACGCGCAACCCGACTCGCCGGCTGGACCTGGAAACCGAGGTGTCGCTGCACGATGACATTACCGGCGCGATCGAGGCGCTCAAGGCGCTAGCCAGCAGCGAGCCGCTGGTGTTGCCGGATCCCGCCCCGATGGCAATGGTCATGCGCTTTGACGACAGCGTGGCGGTGCTGAACCTGCGGGTCTGGGCCAAGACCGAGCATTTCTGGGAAATGCGCTGGAAGCTGGCACAGCAAGTTCGTACGACGCTCAAGGACGCGCGCTGCACCCTGCCCGTCCGCATGCGCGAGCTACATATCGTGCATGACGCAACACAAGACGCCGGGAATACGCCCACCCGGCACGGCGGCGAGGCATTGGCGCAGCGATAAACCGCTGCGTTGCGGGAGTGCCCAGGGTGTGCGAGCGCGCAACACTTTTTCTGTGCATTCCCGACCGCATTGCCTAGACTCACTTTCCAAATACCCACCCTACGGTAACGCATCATGTGTCGCTGGCTGGCCTACTCTGGCAACCCTATTCAGATGGAGACGGTGCTGTTTCGACCGACCCATTCGCTGATCGACCAGAGCCTGCGGTCGCGTCTGGGGCATACCACTACCAATGGGGATGGCTTCGGCATTGGGTGGTATGGAAACCACTCCGAGGTGCCGTTTCGGTATCGGTGCCTGCACCCAGCCTGGAACGACACAAACCTGCGCGAAGCTGCTCGTGCTATCCGGTCGCCGTTGTTCGTGGCGCATGTTCGCGCCGCCACGGACACTCCCACGCAGGAAACCAACTGCCACCCGTTCCGATATGGTCGCTGGCTGTTTGCCCACAACGGGCTGATTCGCGAATACCCGACGCTGCGGCGTGACCTGATGATGGAGGTCGCGCCCGAGCTGTTTCGCTGGATCGAGGGGTCGACGGACTCCGAAGTCATGTTCTTCCTCGCGCTCACGTTTGGTCTGCAGCGAGAGCCACGCGGCGCGCTGGAACAGATGGTGGGACTGATTGAGCACGTTGGGCACCGGCATGGCGTGGAGCACCCAGTGAACATGACTGTCTGCGTGACCGACGGTGAGCAGATCATCGCGGCGCGCTACTCCAGCGAGCGGGATTCGCGATCCCTCTTCCACAGCACGTCGTTCCGGCATCTGCACGAGCTTTACCCGGACAACTCCCGGATTACAGATGCGGGCGATGATGCGGTACTTGTGCTGTCCGAACCTTTGATCGACTTGGCCGACGCCTGGGAGGAAATCCAGGAAGAGACGCTTGTCTTCGTCAAGGGTGGCGTTGTGGAGCACCACCGGTTCACCCCCCGACTGCCCGTATCGGAAGTGTCGGGCAAGCAACAATCCTCCTACGGGCTTGCCGCCGGCTGATCAGACGCCGCCGGCCTGCAATCTCTCCCTCCCCACTGAAACCTCCTGACAAAACGTTGTCAGGAGCCTTGCGTTACTCTCGCGCCCGCGACTCGTAACGTAAGTGAACCGATTCTTAAGAATCCGCTACAGTTTACGGCCCGAATTCTGATTGCCGACCGGCGCCAATCTGGCCAGCTGTGCCGGCACTCCTCACGTTTTCCAAGGAACACCCTCATGTCTTCCGGTGTTATTCGCCTGCGCGGAGCCCGTCAGCACAACCTCAAGAACCTCGATCTGGACCTGCGCACGGGCGAGATGACCGTGGTGACCGGCCCGTCCGGGTCAGGCAAGTCGAGTCTGGTATTCGACACCCTCTATGCCGAGGGCCAGCGCCGCTACGTCGAGACGTTCAGCGCCTACGCGCGCCAGTTCCTGGACCGCATGGACCGCCCGCAGGTCGACCATGTGGAAGGCGTGCCGCCGGCCATCGCCATCGACCAGACCAATCCGGTGCGCAGCTCGCGCTCCACGGTTGGCACGATGACGGAGCTGAACGATCACCTCAAGCTGCTGTTTGCGCGCGCGGCCCAGTTGTTCGATCGCGATACCGCCCTGCCGGTGCGCCATGACACGCCAGAGACCATCTACAACGAACTGCTGGCACGCACGCGCGAGGCAGATCCGCGCCTGGTGGTGACCTTTCCGGTGGAGCTGCCGGCCAATACGAGCGCGGAAGAAGTCGCGCAGTGGCTGTCTGTCAGCGGCTATACGCGTGTGCAGGCTGAACGCGTGAGCGGCGAGCGCAAGTTGCTCGACGTGGTGGCAGACCGTTTCCGCCTGCAGGGCACCGAACGTGCCCGCGCGCTGGAGGCCATTGAGTCGTCGCTCAAGCGCGGTGGCGGGCGCGTCAGCGTGTATGTGCTGCCCGCAGATGAGGCTGCGGAGCCCGAAGTCTGGCGCTTTTCCACCGGCCTGCACTGCCCCGAGAGCGACCTGCGCTACGCTGACCCGCAACCCGCGCTATTCTCGTTCAACTCGGCTTATGGCGCGTGCGATACGTGCCGTGGCTTTGGCCGCGTGATCGGCGTCGATCTGGGTCTGGTGATTCCGGACGAGCGCAAGACACTGCGTGAAGGCGCCATCAAGCCGATGCAGACTCCGGCCTGGAAGGAGTGCCAGGACGATCTGATGCGTTACTCGGCCGCCGCCGATATCCCGCGCGACACGCCGTGGGCGGAACTGACCGAAGCGCAACGCAACTGGGTTATCAACGGCGATCCGACGTTCAAGCGCGGTGGCTGGAACAAGCAGTGGTACGGCGTGCGCCGCTTCTTCGACTATCTGGAGTCGAAGGCGTACAAGATGCATATTCGCGTGCTGCTCTCCAAGTACCGTAGCTATACAACGTGCGAGACCTGCGGCGGCGCGCGCCTGAAAACCGAATCCATGCAATGGCGCCTCGGCAGCAAGGAAAACGCCGACGCCGTGCTGGCGCCTGAACACCGCTTTATGCCGCACGGCGTCGCGTGGAGCCGCGCCCAGCTTGAAGCCCTGCCCGGCCTGACCGTGCACGACGTGATGTTGCTGCCGATCGCGCGCATCCGCCGTTTCTTCGATGAACTGACGCTGCCCTCCGTGCTGCTCGATGATGCGCTCAAGCTGCTGCTGGATGAGGTGCGCACGCGCCTGGCCTATCTGTGCGACGTGGGGATCGGCTACCTGACGCTGGATCGTCAGAGCCGAACGCTTTCCGGCGGCGAGGTACAGCGGATCAACCTGACCACCGCGCTCGGCACGTCGCTCGTCAACACGCTATTCGTGCTTGACGAGCCGAGTATCGGTCTGCACCCGCGCGATCTGGATCGCATTGTTGAAGCCATGAAACGGCTGCGTGATGCAGGCAACACGCTGGTGGTGGTGGAGCACGATCCGTCCGTGATGCTGGCCGCCGATCGCCTGATCGACATGGGCCCCGGCCCTGGCGAGCGCGGCGGCACCATCGTCTTCGACGGCACACCGGCGGCGATCCGCAAGGCGGACACGCTTACCGGCGCTTACCTGTCCGGCCAGCGCCGCGTGGCCAATGCTACCGATTGGCAGGCACGACCCATCAACGGTGCGCCGCGTCTCGTGCTGGAAGGCGCGAGCCAGCACAACCTGCAAGACGTGACGATCGAAGTGCCGTTGCAACGCTTGGTGTGCGTGACGGGCGTATCCGGCTCCGGCAAGTCGACGCTGATTCAGGACGTGCTCCACCCTGCCCTGGCGCGGCATTTCGGCAAGGCAACGGAATCGCCTGGCGCGTTTCGCGCACTGCGCGGCGCCGATCAGATTAGCGATGTGGTCTTTGTTGACCAATCGCCCATCGGCAAGACCGCGCGCTCGAATCCGGCCAGCTACGTGGGTGCGTTTGATGAGATCCGCAAGCTGTTTGCCAAGGTGCCAATGGCACTGCAGCGCGGCTACACGGCCGGCACATTCAGCTTCAACTCCGGCGACGGACGTTGCCCGACCTGCGGTGGCTCAGGCTTCGAGCACGTCGAGATGCAGTTCCTCAGCGACATCTACCTGCGCTGCCCGGATTGCGACGGCACGCGCTATCGCGCGGAAATCCTCGAGGTGAAGCTTGAGCGCGGCGCGCACAAGCTGTCAGTTGCCGATGTGCTGGAGCTGACGGTGAGCGAAGCTGCCAGCGTATTTGCCAACGACGCCGACGTGCTGCGTGTGCTGCAGCCCATTGTCGACGTGGGGCTGGAATACGTAAAACTGGGCCAGCCGGTGCCGACGCTGTCCGGCGGTGAAGCCCAGCGCCTGAAACTGGCCGGTTTCCTGGCCGAAGCGGCTCAGGCTGCCCAGGCGGCAGCCCGCAAGCGCGTCAAGCAGGATGTGCCTGCCAACGCCGGCCGCCTGTTCATGTTCGACGAGCCGACCACCGGCCTGCACTTTGACGACATCGCCAAGTTGATGCGCGCGTTCGGCAAGCTGCTCGATGCCGGGCATTCGCTGATCGTGATCGAGCACAACCTGGACGTGATCCGCGCCGCCGATTGGATCATTGACCTCGGCCCCGAGGGCGGTGACGCGGGTGGCTTGCTGGTATGTGCGGGCACGACCGAGCAGGTGAAGGCCTGCGCCGCATCGCATACGGGTGCCGCGCTCAAGCTGTACGAGGCAAACATCGGACAGCCCCAAGCGGCGGACGATGGCGTGCCGCTGCAGAGCGCACTGGCTGCACGCCGCGCACAGCGCGCCGCCGTGGTGGAAGTCCAGGGTGAGAACGTGGTCCGCATCGTCAATGCACACGAGCACAACCTGAAGGCGATGAACGTCGACATCCCGCACGGCAAGTTCAACGTCGTCACGGGGGTGTCCGGTTCGGGCAAATCGACGCTGGCGTTCGACATCCTGTTCCACGAAGGGCAGCGTCGCTATCTCGAATCGCTCAACGCCTATGCGCGTTCAATCGTGCAACCGGCGGGCCGGCCGGAGGTGGATGCGGTGTATGGCATTCCGCCCACAGTGGCGATCGAGCAGCGCCTGTCGCGCGGCGGCCGCAAGAGCACGGTGGCCACGACCTCCGAGGTCTGGCACTTCCTGCGCTTGCTGTATGTGAAGCTGGGGGTACAGCACTGTATCCACGACGGCACGCCCGTGTCGGCGCAGAGCCCTGAGGCCATCTTTGCCCAGCTCATGCGCGACCACCGTGGCGAGCATATTGGGCTGCTCGCCCCGCTGGTGGTGAACCGCAAGGGTGTGTACACCGATCTCGCTAAATGGGCCAAGGCGCGCGGCTATACGCACCTGCGTGTTGATGGCGAATTCCTGACCGTTGATCCGTGGCCCCGCCTGGACCGCTTCCGCGAACACACGCTGGAGCTGCCGGTGGGCGACATCGTTGTCTCCCCGGAAAACGAAGCCGCGCTGCGCACGTTGATGGAGCAGGCGCTGGAGTACGGCAAGGGCATCATGCACGTGCTTGCGCCGCTCGATGGCTTGCAGAACGCCATGAGCAATGGCGGCACGGCACACGTGGGCAACGTAAAGGTGTTTTCCACCAAGCGTGCGTGCTCGACCTGCGGCACCAGCTACCCTGAGCTGGACCCGCGCATGTTCTCTTACAACAGCAAGCACGGATGGTGCCCGAGCTGCGTTGGCACCGGCCTGGCGCTCACGCGTGAGCAGCGTGCCGCATTTGACGACACGATACTCGGCGGCGATGACCGTGGCCGCGAGCAGACGCTGCCTTCGGAAGAAGTGGACCCGGATGGCATGACCGACCTGCCCTGCCCCGATTGCCACGGCACGCGCCTGAACCCGACGGCACGCGCGGTGACGTTCTCCGACAAGCCCATCGTTGACATTGCGCAATGGACCGTGAGCCAGACGCGCCGCTGGATCGAAGGGCTGGACCTCGCGGGCCGCGAAGCTGACATCGCGCGTGACGTGGTGGCCGAGATCCACAGCCGTCTGTCGTTCCTGGAAGAAGTCGGCCTGGGTTATCTGAGCCTGGACCGCGCCGCGCCCAGCCTGTCCGGCGGTGAGGCGCAGCGCATCCGGCTGGCAGCGCAGCTCGGCAGCAATCTGCAGGGCGTGTGCTACGTGCTGGACGAGCCGACCATCGGTCTGCATCCGCGTGACAACCAGATCCTGCTGGATGCCCTGCGCAAGCTGGGCGACAAGGGCAACACGCTGGTCGTGGTGGAACACGATGAAGACACCATCCGCCGCGCCGACCACATCATCGACATCGGCCCCGGTGCCGGTAAGCGTGGCGGCACGCTGGTGGCGCAAGGCGGGGTGCAGGATCTGGCGTCGCAGCCGGATTCGTTGACCGGCCGCTTCCTGGCCCAGCCGATTGAGCACCCGCTGCAGCCGCGCCGTGAAGTGACGGCGCCGCGCGCAGGCACGCAGGCCGTGCCCGAGCCATGGCTGACGGTGCACGGTGCCAAGCTGCACAACCTGCGCAATGTCACAGCCACGATGCCGCTGTCACGCCTGGTGGCGATTACGGGCGTCTCCGGTTCGGGCAAATCGACACTGGCGCGCGACGTGCTCATGACCAACCTGCTGGATGCGGTGGGCCGTTCCGTGCTGTCTTCGCCTGCCACTCGGCGTGCGCGCAAGGCGGCGCAGGCTGAGGTGCCAGATGCCAAGGCACCGCGCAAGCTTGACGTCAAACACGACTGGCATGGCTGCGACGGCGTGACTGGCTGGGAAGCCATCGACCGCGTGCTGGAAGTCGACCAGACCCCGATCGGCAAGACCCCGCGCTCGTGCCCGGCCACGTACATTGGCGTGTGGGACACCATCCGCAAGCTCTTTGCCGACACGCTGGAAGCCCGTGCACGCGGTTACACCGCCTCACGCTTCTCGTTCAACACCGGCGATGGCCGCTGCCCTGCCTGCGAGGGCCAGGGCGTGCGCACCATCGCCATGAGCTTCCTGCCCGATGTGAAGGTGCCGTGCGACGTGTGCCACGGCCAGCGCTTCAACGCAGAAACGCTTGCCGTCACCTGGCGCGGCAAGAACATCGGCGATGTGCTGACCATGGAGATCGACGAGGCGGTGGAGTTCTTCAGCGCGATGAACAGCATCGCCCACCCGCTGCAGTTGATGAAGGACGTTGGCCTGGGTTACCTGACGCTCGGCCAGCCGTCGCCCACGCTGTCGGGCGGCGAGGCGCAGCGCATCAAGCTGGTCACCGAGCTGTCCAAGGTGCGCGACGACGTTACCCGTCGTGGCCAGAAGGCGCCGCACACACTGTACGTGCTGGACGAGCCCACCGTGGGCCTGCACATGGCCGACGTAGCCAAGCTGATCCGCGTGCTGCATCGCCTGGCGGATGGCGGCCATAGCGTGATCGTGATCGAGCACGACCTCGACGTGATTGCCGAGGCTGACTGGATTCTGGATCTTGGTCCCGAGGGCGGCGATGAAGGTGGCACCATCGTTGCCGCATGCGGGCCGGAGGCACTGGCGCAGGTCAAGGCCAGCCATACCGGGGCTGCGCTTGTGCCGGTGTTGGCGCGCGGGAAGCGGGTCGATCAGCGCAAGACGGGCGAGACGGTGTAACGCATGCGCATGACGGTCTCCGTGCAATGGAGGCCGTCAGCGCGGCGCCGTGTCCTGCGTTGCGCCGATCGCGCCGGTGGCGAGTGCCAGCGTAGCCGCGGCGGTACGCGCACCGCTGTAGCTGTCGACGTAGGCGTTCTTGGCCAGCAGCAACTGGTTCTGCGCCAGCAGTACGTCCGTGATCGCCCCAACGCCGTGGCGATACGCAGCCAGTGCGGCGTCGTACGTCGTCTGGGCCGCCGCCACCAGTGCCTGTGCGGCTTCATGCGAGGCGAGGCTGGTCTGCAGCGTGTTTTGTCCGGCAACGATCTGGCGCACGGCCTCCTGCGTCGTGCGCACGCGCTTGGCCGAGGTGCTTTCGGCATCGTTGCGCGCCTGTGCCAGCACGGCTGAACGCAAACCGCCGTCATACAGCGGAATGGTCACGCCCACGAACGCACCAACGCCATAGCGACTGCCATTGAGGTTGACCGTCGGTGCCTGCTGGCCAACCGGCGGGATGGCCGTGACAGCTGCGCGTCCAGCGTTGTACGACGTGGAAGCCGAGACAAACACCTTGGGCATGAACTCCGATTCCGCCGCCCGGATGCGCGACTGGCTCGCCTTTTCCGCCGCGTAGGCGCTCAGCACATCGGGGCGCCGGGCGATGGCATCCGCGACGATCTGGTCGACCGGCGTGCGCAACGCCGGGTTGAGCGTGCGGATTGGCAAGTCAGCAATCTTCGGCTTGGACAGTGGCGAGATGCCCACCGCAGAAAGCAACGCCAGATACCGGTCGCTCTCTGCCCCCTGCGCCTGGACTTGCGCCAGGTTGGCCTGCGCACGGTTCTGCGTGGCCTGCGCGACTTCGACCACCGTGCCGATTCCCTGCTTGTAGCGTGCCTTGGCGGCCACCAGAATCGCCTCGGCGTTGTTCAGCCCTTGCGCGGCCGTCGCGGCACGGGCGCGCGCCGCTTCATAGGCGTAGAACGCGACAGTCACGTCATAGATGACCTGCTGGTGCACCGCCGTGAAACCGATGTTGGCGGCAACTGAGAGTTGCTCGGCCGCATCCAGGCGCGCTGCGCGGCCACCAAAGTCGAACAATAACCATTGCAGTGACAGCACCGACACCGTTCCATGCACCGTGGTATCGGTGCCAGCCGTGCCAAGCAGCGTCGACGATGAACCATGCCCTGTCTGATACCCGGCCATGGCCGTGGCGGAGAGATACGGCAGATAGGCGCTCTTTGCCATGCCTGCCACCAGCGCCGCATTGCGGGCATCGTTCCACGCAACGCGCGTCAACTGATTGTTCGATTCGGCAACGTCGATCAGCTCGGGCAGCGCATAGGCGTGCGTGGCGTCGAACGTGGCCACCGGCGGGATCACAGCCGCCGCAGTATTGGCCGGCAATGTGTAGCCGCCCTTGACCTCGTTTGAGGGCGTGGGCAGTGCTGGCGCACCGGGGACGATCTCGCCGGTGTCTGTCGTACGCGGCTGCCATGGGCGGTCGGGGCGCTCGGGCGCCATGTCCAGTGCAGACGTCGCACACCCGGCTGTCACGGTAATGGCCAGGCTGAGGAAAACGGCCAACAGATCAGGCTGGCGCATGCGTCAGCAACTCCTTCGATACGGCATCAGGGGTCTCCCGCGCGATACTCGCCAGGCGCTCGTCAGCCAGCGCCAACAGCGCATCGCGCGTGGTATCGGGTGTGGTGATGGCTCCAGTGTCGATCGCAAACTCGCTGATACCGGCACGCTCAGCCACGCTGCGCAATCGTGCTTGCGAGGGCGCATCACCGGGGATGCGCTCGGCGATCAGGAACAACGGACCTTCGAGTGCGTCAAGCTCGACCAGCGCACGGCGGCGCTGTGCAATCCATTCCGGTGCGGGGCGCACCCAGGCGGGTTCGTAGCGGAGCAGCGCAACATTCGCTTCCAGCGCTCCGTGCTGTGACATGGCCTGCGCCGCCAGCGTCCGCCTTTGCCCGGCGCGTGCTGTACGCAGGACGGTCTCCCACTGGCGCAGCAGTGCCGCCAACGCTGCATCTGCCTGGCCGGCAATGCTCACCGGCCAGACCCGCGTGAACATGAGGTACACCACCACATTGCCCAGCAGGATGCCGATGATGCGGTCCCGCGCGATGGTCAGGTCGAACGCGGGCGCCGCACCCTGCAGTACACACAGCAGAAACGCGAAGGCAATTTGGAAACCCGCATACGCAATCCGCGGCGATCCCTGTGCCACCCATGCCGCCAGCCACATGCCCACAAACATCAGCACCATCAGTTCGGTAATGGACGTCATGGCCGGCAGCACCCAGACGATGGTCGCGATGCCCAGCGCCGCCCCGACCAGACAGCCGGTGATGCGCAGCGTCAGCTTTTCAACCGTCTCCGCCGCGCTGCTCAGCGATACCACGTAGCACGTGATGAAGCAGGTGTGAATGCCCGACCAGTCCAACTGCATGTACAGCAGGTAGCAGAACATCGCCGCGGCGGTGGTCTTCAGGACATAGCGCAGGTGGGCTGGGTTGGTGCGTGCGTCTGGCAGTAAGAAGCCTCCACGTGCTTTTGGTGTTGCCGGTTCTGCGGCGGGCTCGCTGTCCACAACGGCAAAGCGGACGATGGCGGATTGCAGCTCCGTTATCACGGCGCTCGCCAGCGGCGGCAGCGTAACGCCAGCAGGCAGGGCCAGTTCGATGTCGACCGGATAGCCGCCCTGCTCAAGCATGTCCGCCATGGCCAGCAGTGTTTCGGCGACCGGCGCGGCAACCGATACAGGCAGGCGTGCCTGCGGTTCGCGCGCCGCCATATCCACCGCCATCAGGATGGCCGTGGTAGACGCCACCGCCTGATGCAGCGCCGCCAGGTCGGCCGCCGAGGTCGATCCCTCCACCTTCGACAGGCGCAACCACGTGGCAATCTGCTGGTTGCCTTCTCGCAGACACGCAGTCAGCGCAGTACGGTCTGCGCCCGGTGCGCCCAGATGTTCGGCGGCCAGGCGCAGGCGCCGGGCCAGCGCCTGGCAAGCCAGCTTGCGTGGCGAGGGCCCCATCAGCAGGTTCACAACGATGACCACCCCAACCGGAATCGCCACCATCAGCCACGCATAGAGCAACGCCCGTGTCGCCAGTTCACCCACCGGCACGATCCCGAGTTCGTCCAGCGCATACCCGACAATCATTGCCAGGATGGCCCCGACCGGGCGGAGCTTGCTGGCCGAGGTCAAAAACAGCAAGCCCACCGACAGCGCGACCATCCATATCACGCGCCACATCGGGTCATCGATACAAAACATGGCGATGACGATGATCAGCCCGAGCACCACCGTCACCAGCAGCAACATGGCGATCGAAAGCACGATGCTCGTCACTCGGTCGGGGCGGATCATGAAGAACACCACGTAGGCCGAGATGGCGGCAAAGGGCGTGCCGTACATGCTCGTAACCAGCGTCGTCAGCGCGCAGATCAGGGCGATGCGGGTGGTGGCCTCCAGCCTGCCGGGCGTGGGCGCCAACAGCCGCAGCACCTCGCCGGGGCGAGGCCACGGCCCGCGTGCCATGTCACCGGCAGGCAGCGCCATGCTTGATCTCGACGATCGCGCTGGCGCCGACCCGCACCAGACTGTCAGCCGGCGCCTCCAGGCGGATGCGCACCGGGAAGCGCTGCGCCACCCGCACCCAGTTCACCGACGGCTGAACGATGGGCAACGTGCGCGGCAGGTTCACCCGATCCGCACCGGAGATGCCGGCGCCAATGCCGTCCACCTTGCCGTGGATGGCCTGGCCACGGTCGATCATGGAATACACCGTGGCGCAGTCGCCCACCTGGATGGCGGAAAGCGTTGTCTCGCGGAAGTTGGCAACGGCAAACCACTCGCCCGCGTGGATGAGCGTGAAGATCGACTGGTTGGGGGCAACGGTCTCGCCTGCCAGCACGGACAGTCCGGTGACCCAGCCATCGTGCGGTGCGCGCACCACGGTATCTTCCAGCGCGTGCTGGGCACGGGCCAGCGCAGCCTCGCGGGCATGCAGCATGGCGATGGCATCCGCCTCGTCACCAATGGTTTGCGCGCTGGCGCGCTTCTGCTCGTTGGCCTGCTGCAGCGAAATGGCGGCGTCACGCTGTGCCACCTGCGCCTGGTCCAGTTGCTGGGTGGGCACGTATCCCTGGGCGGCCAGTGGGGCCAGCCGGTTGACGGTGCGTGAGGCCAGCTCGTAGTTGTAGGCGGCGCGGCTGCTCTGGTCAGACGCGATACTGGCTTTGGAGCGCTCGCCAATCAGCGATCGGCGCCGCGTGTCGAGCGAGGCCTGGGCCAGTTCCACGTCGGCCTGCGCCTGCGCGACGGTCAAGCGATACGGCACGGGATCGATTTCGAACAGCACGTCGCCCTTCTTGACGTGCTGGTTCTCGGTAACAGCCAGCTTGACGATACGACCACCCACCGGCGTGGCAACGTGCACAACATCGGCGTCGATGGTGGCGTCGTCGGTGGAGGGATAGCGCGAGGTGTGGATGTAGGCGTAAACCGCCACTGCCACGCCGATCAGGATGATGACCAGCGCGATCAGGTAGCCGCGCAGCGCGGGTTTGTGCAGGCCGGCCATTTTCATAGGAGGTGCCCCGAGCCGGACAGCCAGACGATGACGGCAATCATGACCCCGATCGCCACGCAGACAGAGAGCTGGAATGGTATCCAGCTTGCCCACCCGGTCATGACGAGCACCCGATGCGCAATCAGCGCACCCGCAGCACCAATCACCCCGCTCAGCAGCCAGAGAGGAAAGTACGCACCAAAGATTGGATACGAAGGCGCACCATGCGCGCTGCAACCTTGAAGCGCCAACCCCAAGCCCGCCAGGGCAGGAGCCAGCAGGACGCGCGTCGGAATGGGCAGGTTTCGGCGTGGCATCGATGTCTCGGCGCCGCCCGCCAGCAAGGTGCTGACTGGCTCGACGAAGGATCAGGGCCGAGTCACTTTATCAGCACACCTTGCTCTTGACCAGTTGTAACAAACCGGCCGCTGCCTTCGGGCACGGGGCGATTCGCCCTATGTATTCAGTTGCGCGGCAGTTGGTGCGGCAATGGCGTTGGTGACGGGGGTGTCGTCCTTCAGATCGATGCCGCTTCGGCCAAGCGCCAGCGCGCCTTTGAGCAGAAAGACGAGTTTGTCCGCCGCTTGGTCATAGCCAAGCCCTGCCGGACGAACGTTCGAGATGCAGTTGCGCTCGGCATCCGTGCGGCCAAGACGCGGCGCATGCGTGAGGTAGATGCCCAGGCTGTCGGGCGAACTCAAGCCCGGCCGCTCGCCGATGAGCATGACCACCTGGCGCGCGCCCAGCAGTTCGCCAATTTCATCGCCCAACGCCACGCGGGATTGCTCCGCGATGACGACGGGGCCAATCGACCAGTCCGCCGGCAAGCGCTCGCGCACACTGCGCAGGAGCTGCACGCCGTGGCTCTGTGCTGCGAGTGCGGACAGACCGTCGGCAATCACGAAGACGGTATCGAACGGGTTGGCTGGTCGTGCCGCAGCAAGGCTTGCGCGGCTGGCGTCGCTCAGCCGTCGGCCAAGATCCGGCCGGCACAGATACTGGGCCCGGTCTGCGGCTGCGCTATGCACGGCCAGGCTGGCGAAGCCCGCTTGCGCAAGCGAGGCTGCCACGGCTGAACCGTCGAGCGGCTGGTGCACGGCATCGCGCGCTTGTGCGTGCGCCAGGCCGAAAGCGAGCACCGCGTCCGTGGTCTGGCTGTTGCCGACCCGGCCCAGTGCGATGCGCGCGTCGGTAAACGCCCGCAAGTGCGCCCAGGGATTGGATTGAACGAGATTGTGCGTCGGCATATCCGGGGGCTCGTGTGGCATTTACAGCGTGTGTGCCAACTGCAGCAACGGCTGGCGTGCAGTGGCGTCTTGCAGGCGGCCGGCCATATCGACAATACCCATGCTTTGCAGCCAGGCCTCAAACTCCGGCGCCGGCCGCAAACCCAGTGTATCGCGCAGGTAAAGCGCGTCATGAAACGACGTGCTCTGGTAGTTCAGCATGATGTCGTCGGCGCCCGGCACCCCCATGATGAAATGAATGCCAGCCACGCCAAACAGCGTCAGCAGTGTGTCCATGTCGTCCTGGTCAGCTTCGGCGTGGTTGGTATAGCAGACATCGCAGCCCATCGGCAGGCCCATCAGCTTGCCGCAAAAGTGGTCTTCCAGCCCGGCACGGATGATCTGCTTGCCGTCGTACAGGTACTCGGGCCCGATGAAGCCAACCACCGTATTGACCAACAGCGGCGAGAACGGCCGCGCAACCGCGTACGCACGTGCCTCCATGGTCTGCTGGTCGACGCCGTGGTGTGCGTTGGCCGACAGCGCGCTGCCCTGCCCGGTTTCGAAGTACATCACGTTGTTGCCGACGGTTCCACGCGCCAGGCTTTGCGCGGCATCGTGCGCCTCCGCCAGCAGCGCCAGGCTGATGCCAAACCCCGCGTTGGCCTGTTCACTGCCCGCGATGGATTGGAACACCAGATCCACCGGTGCACCCTGCGCGATGGCACGCACCGTATTGGTAACGTGGGTTAGCACGCAGGATTGCGTGGGGATGGCATAACGCCCACGCAGCTCATCGATCAATTGCAGCAACGAGACAATGGCACCCAGGTTATCGGTGGCCGGGTTGATACCGATGGTCGCATCGCCGCAGCCATAGAGCAGGCCATCGATGATGGACGCGGCAATGCCCTTTGGATCGTCCGTGGGGTGATTGGGTTGCAGCCGGACCGACAACCGGCCGGGCAAGCCGATGGTATTGCGAAAGCGCGTGACCACACGGCACTTGCGAGCGACGGCAATCAGATCCTGATTGCGCATCAGCTTGCTGACCGCCGCGGCCATCTCCGGCGTGACACCGGGCGCTACGTTTGCCAGGGCCGCACTGTCGGTCTCCTGCAGGAGCAGCCAGTTGCGGAATTCCCCAACCGTGAGTGACGCGATGGGTTTGAAGGCCTGTGCGTCGTGGCTGTCCAGAATCAAACGCGTGACCTCGTCGTCCTCATAAGGCACGAGCGCTTCATTGAGGAAAACCGACAGCGGCACGTCGGCCAGTGCCATGCGCGCGGCCATGCGTTCGGCCTCGCTGGTGGCGGCCAGGCCGGCAAGGTAATCACCCGAGCGCGCCGGGCTGGCCTTGGCCAGCAGCGTCTTCAGATCGTTGAACACATGGCGCTGTGTGCCGACTGCATGGGCAAAGTGCATGATGGGATACGTTAGCTACCGTTGGCGCCGATGGTCTTCACGCTGATCCAGCGGCTTTGCTTCACCTCGAATAGCGTGTAAGGCGGCTTGATCAGATCGCCATACGGGTCGAAGACGATCTTGCCCGTCACACCGTTGATGTTGACCTTGGCCAGGCTCGCGGTAATGCGTTGACGATCCAGCGAATTGGCATCATGAACTGCCTTGAGCATCGCCAGCGCCGCGTCGTAGGCGAATGGTGCATACAACTCGACGTCTTGATTAAAGCGCGCCTTGTAACGCTTGGCAAAGTCCTGTGCCGCCGGCAACTGGTCAAGTGCTGGGCCGGGTTCCAGATCTTGGGTACCCTCCCCGTCCGGGCCGGCAATCTGCAGGAACGTATTGCTCTTGAGCGCGCCGGCGCCAAATAGCAGCGTCTTCAGGCCAAGTTGGCGCATCTGTTTGACCAGCATCGCCCCCTGTGCGTCCAGACCACCGAAGAACAGCACATCGACATCCTTGCTCTTCATGCGCGTGAGGATGGCGCGAAAATCCACCGCCTTGTCGTTGGTGTACTCGCGCGCAACGATGTTGCCCTTGGCCTCTTTCACGCCCTTTTCAAAGGCATCGGACAAGCCCTGCCCAAAAGCGGTGCGGTCGTCGATGATGCCAATGCGGCGAGCCTTGAGCTGCTCGACTGCGTAATGTCCACCCACCACACCGCCGATACCGTCATGCCCCATGGTGCGGAACACGTTCTTGAAGCCCTGCCTGGTGAGTTCTGGGTTGGTTGACCCCGGGGTGATCATCGCCAGGCCGGCTTTCTGGTAGACCCCGGAAGCCGGGATGCTGCAACCGGAGTTATAGTGCCCGATCACGCCCACCACGCCTTCGTCGTCCAGCTTCTGTGCGACTTGAACAGCGATACGTGGGTCGGACTGGTCGTCTTCGGCCACCAGCACGAACTTGACCGGTTTGCCGCCAATGGTTGGATGCCTGGCGTTCTCTTCATCAAGCGCGAGTTGCGCACCGTACTGCAGATCCTTGCCGACCCGCGCGGCGGGCCCGGTGAGCGGCCCCGCAAAGCCAATCTTGACAACATCAGGGTCGGCCGCCCGGACAGCCGGTACAAGACACATCTGGGCGGTCAGGGCACAAGCCAGCATGGTCAACCGGACCAGCATCAAATTGCGGTGATTCATGGTGAGCACCTCTTCGTGGTTGCCGCTCTTGCCTGGAAAACCAACCTGATGCGCGGCGGATCATGGTCGTTCATGTTCAATGTCAAAAGCGCGTCGGCCGATATGGCGTCAGCTCAAGCGCTGACGGTCTTCCCGCAATCAGATCGGCGACGATGCGCCCGCTGATGCCAGCCAGCGTCAGGCCCAAATGCTGGTGACCGAACGCATAGACCACATGCTTGCTGGCACGGGCATGGCCGAGCACAGGCAGGCCGTCGGGCAGCGTGGGGCGGAAACCCAGCCAACTGCTGTCTGGCTGCTGGAGATTGGGCAGCGCGCACCGGGAAGCCGCGGTCAGCAGATTCAGCAGTGCGCGGTTGTGCTCTGGGCTGAAGCCACCAAGCTCAACCGTACCTGCCACACGGATGCCGTCCTGCATTGGCGTCATATAGAAGCCCCGCTCTGCCCAGCCCACCGGTCGGGAAATCAAATCCGCCGCACCGGAATAACGGATGTGATAGCCGCGCTCGGTATCGAGCGGCACCGCGTTGCCGCATTGCTTTGCAAACGCCGCGGATCGCGCACCCGCGGCCACTACGACGTGATCGAACTCGCGTACACCCTCGCCTTCCAGGTGCAGCGTGGCGCCGGCGGAGTTCGGGCTGATGGCCCTGACCGTCTGGCGCTTCAGCGTCAGCCCTTGTGGGGCAAGGTGCTCAAACAGTGCTTGCAGAAAACCGCTTGGATTGGAGAAGTGCCAGCTTCCCGAGAACAGCACACCGCGCTCGAAGATTGGCGCGAGATTGGGCTCCAATTGGCGGATACCTGCGGTATCGAGCACGTCGAACGGCACACCCAGCGCGCGTCGCAGCGCCAGCGATGGCTCGGCTGCCTGGAACGAAGCCGCGCTCGAGTACAGATACAAGCACTCACGCGGCCGCACGAACTGCGCCAGCGCGGGCGCCGCGAGCAGCGGTTCATAACCGGCCTGTGCCTGCCCGAGCAGCGCCGCCAGGGCACGAACACTGTGCTCATAGCGCTGTGGCAGCGAGTTGCGCAGAAAGCGCGCCAGCCACGGTGCCAGCATCGGCAGATACCCCCAGCGCAGCCGCAACGGGCTATCGCTTGACAGCAGAAAGCGCGGCAGCGAACCAAACACCGAGGGGTTGTTGACCGGAATACAAGCGTATGGCGCAAACGTGCCGGCATTTCCGTATGAGGCGCCTTGCGCAACGCCGGTCGGGTCGAACAACGTCACGCGATGTCCGTCACGCATCAACCAGGCCGCGCTTGCCATGCCGATGAAGCCGGCGCCGATCACTGCCACGCGCTTCATTGCTGTACGCCTCCGAGCGCTGCCGAGGGGCGTGCCAAACGGTAGCCGGTGGCACAGTCCACCGCGGATGCACGCCGCCGCGCCAGCAACTGATAGGCAATCAGTGCGACCGCCAAGCTGGCAAGGCTCGCCATCAGCTGGGGCCGCAGCACCGGGTCTGCCCCCATCGCCACGAGTACGCCGACAATGGTCGCCACGACGGCATACGACAACCACGGGAACAGCCACATGCGCAGCGTCAAGCGGCCGGGGTCGGTGGCTTCCACTCGGCGCCGCAACACGATCTGCGACACGGCAATCGCCAGGTAGACAAACAGCATGATGGCGCCGGAAGCATTCACCAGCGTCAGGAATACGCCCTGCGGCGAGGCGATGGCCGCAATGACGGCGGCATACCCCACCACACTGCTCAACAGCACGCCCAGGCGCGGCACCTTGTTTGCCGACAGTTTCATCAGTGCGCGAGGTGCGTCACCGCGTTCAGCCAGCCGGAACAGAATCCGCGACGATACATAGAGCCCCGAATTGAGTGCGGACAGCACGGCCACCAGCACTACCGCATTCATGATGTCCGCGGCGCCCGGCACATGCATGGTCTGCAGTGCCAGCACGAATGGAGACTCGCCCACCTTGATGCTGGCCCACGGCAGAACGCACGCAATGACGACCAGCGAGCCGACATAGAACGTGATCACTCGCAGGATCACCGTTCGTGTCATGGCGGCCACGCTCTTGCCAGGGTCATCGGATTCGGCTGCGGCTATGGTGGCGATTTCCGCGCCGCCCACGGCAAAGATTACGGTGGGAACGCCCGCGATGATCGCCATCGCGCCAAATGGCAGGAAACCCCGATCACCGGTCAGGTGTGCGGCGATTTGGTGCCCCGACGAATCGCCGAACAAATAGCCAACACCCACGCCAATGAACACGATGATGGCCGCCACCTTGATCGAGGCAAACCAATATTCAAACTCACCGTACGACTTGACCGACATCAGGTTCACGGCTGTCAGCGCGGTCAGCAAGGCCAGCCCGATCACCCACACCGGCAACGGAATCCATCGTTGCAGGATGGCGCCACCGGCCACTGCCTCCACGGCCACGACGATCACCCAGAAGTACCAATAGAGCCAACCGTTGGTGAACCCGGCCCAGTTGCCGAGGCCAAGCCGCGTGTATTCGGTAAACGAGCCAATGCCCGGATGGGCCAACGCCATTTCGCCAAGCATGCGCATGACGAATAGCACCACAATGCCGGCCAGCAGGTAGCTGAGAAAGGCGCCCGGCCCCATGGCGCTGATGGTGGCACTGCTGCCGACAAACAGGCCGGCGCCAATGATGCCGCCCAATGAAATCATGGTCACGTGGCGTTGGCGCAGGGCTTTGCCGAGGTTCTGGTGCGAGGGGGTGGCGCGGCCCTGAGGCCGGGGGGATGCAAGGGGTGGTCTGGGCACAACTGTCTCCTTCTTGATCGACTTGCCGGTGGGCCGGCGTGCGAATAATGTTCACACAAAAAATATTTGTCATCAATCATATTGAGTTTGTGTGGACGTAGGTATTTTCACTGAGGAGACGATTGTGCGGCCCCTGCCACTGCACAACATGTGGCTAGGCTGACTGCGATGGCTTATCATCGCTTCCACGCCCGCGCTTATGGGCGCAGCAGGGACTGCCGCGGCAGGTTTGTACGGAGATTTGAGACGCATGGAAACCGGCATTAGCCACACAAACGATCCACTAGACATCCAGACAAAAGGACCGTCGGGACGAAGTGCGCCCTATCTCGAAGTGTCACGAGGCTTGGAAGAGAAAATCCGTAGCGGTTTCTACCCGACTGGCAGCCGTCTGCCGCCGCAGCGTGATCTGGCCAATGAGCTTGGTATCAACGTGTCGACGGTGTCGCGCGCATATAAGGAGTTGCAGGCGCGCGGGCTGATCGTGGCCAGCAAGCGCCGCGGCTCGATCGTGACCGGCGGCGCCATGCCTAAGGTGGCCGCAGGTCTCGCGCCTCTTCTTCCTGGCGCGGCGCAGGACACCTCTGTCGGGCCCATCGACCTGACTGTCAATCGCCCCGCCACGGGTGAATTCGTTGCCCGACTGGCGCAGGCCATGGGCACCATCACGCGTGACTCACGCTTTGCGCAGACGCAGGAGTATCAGCCACCGCAAGGCCCGGACTGGGCACGCGCAGCCGGTGCGCAATGGATGGCGACCACTGGTTTTACGCCCTCGGTTGACAATATCGTAGTGACCAGTGGTGCGCAGCACGGCCTTTACGCTGTGCTCAGCAGTCTGATGGGCCACGACGGCGTGATCCTGTCGGATCAGCTCACCTACTACGGGCTCAAGGCGCTGGCGCCCGTGTTCCAGTTTGAAATCATCGGCATTCCCAGCGATGAGGAAGGACTGCTGCCCGGGCCGCTCGAAGAGGCTTGCCAGCGCTCGCGCGTCAAGGCGATCTTCACGGTCCCGAACCTGCAGAACCCCACCGTCGTCACGATGAGTCTGGCGCGACGCCTCGCGTTGGTTGAAATCGCACGGCGCCATCACGTGCCGATCATCGAAGACGATGTTTACGGCCCGTTGTTGCGCTCGCGCCTGCCGACCATCGCCAGCCTGTGCCCTGAACTCACGTTCCATGTCACCTCCACTTCGAAGGTGCTGGCGCCGGGTCTGCGAGTGGGTTACGTGCTGACGCCGCCAAACGGCGCCGCGTTGGCCGCCGAGGCCGTGCGCACCACGGCCTGGATGCCGGCACCGCTTTCCATGCTGATCGCCACGCGCTGGATTGAGGACGGTACTGCGCAGGCGATTCTGGACGCACAGCGCACCGAGTTGGCGGTGCGGCAGCAACTGGCGCAGGAACTGCTGCCCAAAGACCTGCTCAATAGCGATCCCGCCTGCATGTTTGTGTGGTTGCGGGTGCCTGAGCCTTGGCGCTCCGACGATTTTGCTGCCAATGCGCAGGCGCGCGGGGTCAACACCATGCCCGCGTCGGCTTTTGCCGTGGATCGAGCCACGACGGAGCACGGCGTGCGTATCAATCTGGCGTGCGCGGCCTCCCGTGAGCAACTGGTCAGGGCACTGAAAGTTCTTGCGCAAACGCTGCGAGATCGGCCCCGGGCCTTGTTTGGAACAATCTGACCCTCGCTCCGGCCGGCGCTCCTTCTGATTTCTTTCGGTTTCCTGATGAAACCCGCCCCAAAAACCCTGCCTAGACAGGGTCTGCTCTAAAGAAGTGCGCTTTTCGGCCGTCACATTGTGAAGAAACAACCGTTTGCGCGCGCGCGTTCTCACTCATGGCGACGACCAGCACCTATATCCCACCGATCTCCATCCCGGGCATCGGCACGAACATCGACGTCAACAACCTGGTCACCAAGCTGATGCAGGCTGAAGGCAAGGGGATGACGGTTCACCAGAACCAGCAGAAGGTCTTCCAGACACAGCTTTCTGCGGTAGGTTCGCTCAAAAGCGCGCTGTCGACCTTTCAGACAGCGATGGCCAACCTGACCACTGCCGATACCTTCAGCGGCATGAAGGCCAGCGGGCACGACACGTCGATTCTGAACGTCAACGTGGGTAGCACAGCGCCGTCGGGCACCTACAACATCAAGGTGACGCAGCTTGCGCAAGCGCAGGTGCTGAGCGCGCAGGGCCAAGCGTCCAATAAGACACCCATCGGCAGCGGGACGCCCACCACGATCTCGTTCTCGTTCGGCACGGTGTCGGGCGGCACCTTCGCCAACGGCAAGTACACCGGCGCCACGTTTGCGCAAAACGGCAACCTGGCCGGCGGCTCCATCAAGATCGACGCCTCCAACAACACGCTATCGGGCATCCGAGACGCCATCAACTCGGCCAACCTGGGCGTGTCGGCAAGCATCATCAATGACGGCAGCGGCAACCCGTACCGTCTGGTGCTGACCTCCACTGCCGGAGGCGCCAATTCGGAGATGAAGATCTCGGTGTCCGGGGATTCGACACTGCAGTCGCTGCTGGCCCACGACCCGGCCGGCACGCAAAACATGACCGAAGTGGCCACGGGCCAGAACGCCTTGGCCAACGTCAACGGCATTGACGTGCAAAGCCCCACCAACACGCTCACGGATGTGGTGGATGGCACGTCGTTTACGCTATCCAAGACTGGCAACACGACCGTGACGGTCGGCAACGATGCAGGACAGGCCAGCCAGTCGGTGCTCAATTTCGTCAAGGCTTACAACGCACTGCGCATCCAGCTCAATTCGCTGACCAAGTTCGATACCGCCAACGCTGCCAACAATGGTCCGCTGGCCGGAGACGTCAGCACCAAGGCGCTCATCAACCAGGTGACGGACGTGCTGGGCCAAGGGATTGGCAATGGCGCGTTTCAATCGCTGGGCAGCATTGGCGTGACGATGGACAAGGAGGGCACGCTGTCGATCGACGACAGCAAACTCACGGCCGCCCTCAAGAAATCTCCCGCCCAGGTGGCAGCCCTGTTTGCCGGCACCGGTACGGCCACGGATTCAATGCTCAAGGTCTCGGCCTTTTCCAAGACCACGCAGGCCGGCAACTACGCCATCAACGTCACGCAACTGGCCACACAGGGCTCGCTTCAGGGCTCAGCACCGGCCAACACAACGATCCAGAGCGGGGTGAACGACAGCCTGTCTGTCACGCTCAGTGGTATCACCACCAACATCAAGGTGCCGGCCGGCAGCTACACGCCGCAGAGTCTGGCCGCCCAGGTGCAGAGCCAGATCAATGCATCCCCCGATCTGCAAAAGGCCAAGGTGGATGTCGCGATCACGGCCGATGCCAACGGCGTGCTGACCTTCACTGACCGGCAATACGGTTCGATGTCGACGGTGTCGGTGTCAGGCAATGGCGCGGCGTCGTTGCTGGGTGGCAGCCCCGCTGCCACGGCCGGGCGCGACGTGCAGGGCACCATCAATGGCGTGGCAGCCACCGGCTCCGGGCAGAACCTGTACGGCGCCAACGGCTCCGCAGCCGATGGCCTGGTCGTGCAGGTGATGGGCGGCGCGCTGGGGGATCGCGGCAGCGTGACAGTTCAGCGTGGATACGCCGCGCAGTTGCACACCGTATCGACCAATCTGCTGGCCGACAAAGGCATGGTGCAGAACGCCACCGATGCCATCAACAGCTCGCTCACTTCGCTGTCCAAGCAGATGACGCAGATGCAGCGCCAGTTGGACGCCAAGCAGGCGCTCTACTACGCGCAGTTCAACGCGCTATCGAAAGTCGTTGCCGGCATGACGAACACCAGCACTTACCTGACGCAGCAATTGGCGATGCTGCAGAAGCAGCGTACGGGCGGCTGACGCACCGACTAAGTAGTCCGTTGCGTGGTGCCCGCATGACCGATGCGGGCCAGCGCCACTTTCAGCTCCGGCGGCGGCGTGAGCTGGGCGAGCAGCCATTGCACAGCGTCGGCCAGTTCGTCCCGGTTGTAGTCGGCGGCAAAGCTGTGCAGCGTTGCGCCGTGCAGGAACAGGCGCAGCGCCAGCAACTCAGGTTGCGGCGGGCCATTCGGGTCTTGCCCAAACAGTCGCTCAGGCACGGTCGCCAGCAGGGGCCCGACTGCCTGGGCCAACCGTTCGTCACCGCGCGACGCCATCCACACTTCCAGAATGGCCAGCGACGTATGCCGTTGGCGCCGCTGCACCAGCATGTGCAACATCAGGTGCATCCGCACACTGGCCGATAGCGGCCCCAGCGCCGCCAGTTGCGCCACTTCGCGCTCCAGCAGCGATGCCACCATCGCCGGCAGCAAGTCGTACCTCCCCTCTGGAAACTGATGTCGCAATGAGCCCCGGCTGATGCCGGCGAGCTCACACACCCGTGCCTCGCCGAAGGCTGCGTAGCCCTGCTCGATCAGCAATTGGGTGGCGGCGTCGATGAGTGCCTGCCGTGTGGCGGTGGTGCGTTCTGCTTGGGTGGCCATGGACGCAATTGTAAATAAGTCCGCCCGTGATACCGCTTATTGCGGGCAGCACACGGCATTTTTGTCACAAAACAAACATACAAGTTTGTTTATATCTTGCGCGCACCGGTGGACCGAGCCAAAGCGCCGGCGCGCCATACCCACAAGATAAGGACAATGTCGATGTTCAAGCTTCCCCGAGCGGGCTGGCTGGCGGCCTCATGCGCGGCCGTTGCCACCGCACTCCTCGTCGCGGCCTGCGGTACCGGCGATGGTGGCAACACCAGCACCACTGCCGCCGCTCCCGCGCCTACCCCGGCGGCGCCTGCCCCCAAGACCATCCAGTCGATCAAGCACGTGTTTGTGATCACGCTGGAAAACCAGAACTACGCGACCACGTTTGCCGCCAACTCCAAGGCGCCTTACCTCTCGCAAACGCTGGTGAGCCAGGGCGCGCACCTGCAGCAGTACTACGGCACCACGCACGTGAGCCTGGGCAACTACGTCGCCATGTTGAGCGGCCAGGCCGTCACGCCCGATACGCAGATGGACTGCCAGGTCTACAAAGACTTTGCCCTCTCCGGCATGGCTGACCACGGCCAGGCTATCGGCACGGGCTGCGTGTACCCCGCTTCCATCAAGACGCTGCCGGACCAGCTCAAGGCCGTGGGCCTGACCTGGAAGGGCTACATGGAAGACATGGGCAACGACCCCACGCGAGAGTCTGCCACCTGCGGTCACCCGACGCTGAACACGCAGGACAAGACGCAGTCTGCACAGGCCGCGACAGCTGGCGGCACGCCGGCTGACCAGTACGCCACGCGCCACAACCCGTTTGCGTACTTCCACTCGATCATCGACTCGCCGGACTGCGCAACCAACGTGGTCAACCTGAACGGCCTGGCGGCGGATCTGCAGTCGATCAACACCACCGCCAACTTCACTTTCATCACGCCCAACCTGTGCAACGACGGCCACGATTTGCCGTGCGTGACGGGTGCGCCGGGCGGGCTGGTGTCGGCGGATGCGTTCCTGCAGAAGTGGGTGCCGCTGATCATGGCGTCGCCGGCGTATCAGCAAGACGGCCTGCTCATCATCAACTTTGATGAGAGCGCCTATGCCTCGCAGGCGATGGATACGACCACCACGCCGCCAACGCTCACCATGACCTTCACCGGCCAGACCTGCTGCAACCAGCAACCGGGCCCGAACGTGACGTTCCCGATCACGCAGAGCTTCCCGGCATCGGTGTCGCACTACCCGTACAACATCAACCTGGTGACGCAGAGCCACGGTGGTGACCGCACGGGCGCGGTGCTGCTCTCGCCGTTCATCAAGCCGGGCACGGTATCGACCACGCAATACAACCACTACGCATTGCTCAAGACGCTGGAAGACATCTTTCAGGTGGGCGGCTACCTTGGCTATGCAAGCCAGGAAGGCCTGCAGTCGATGGGCAGCGATGTGTTCACCAACTTTAACTAACCTTTGATCTGCTGCGGCTTTGCCGCTAGGCAGATGTGGCCGCCCGGGTTCGCGCCCTGGCGGTTTGTCGTTTCCATGACTGCTTTCACTGCACCTTTAAGGCGCCTGGGCATGGTGGCTGGCGCCCTGCTCCTGGCCCTGCTGGCTGGTTGCCAACAGAAAGACGCCCCCTCCGCCAATATCGCGCAGACCGTCCGCATGCCGGATGCCGCCACGCTGGCGCAACTGGGCAAAGCGATGTTCTTCGATCCATCGCTGTCGGCCTCGGGCCGGCAATCTTGCGCAAGCTGCCACGACCCCGCCCACGGATACGGGCCGCCCAATGCATTGGCGGTGCAGCTTGGCGGGCCGAATCTGGACCGCCAAGGCAAGCGTGCCACGCCCAATCTGACCTACACGCTCAATCAGACGCCGATCTGGCACAAGGTGCAGGCGGCCAGCCTGACCGAGCGATTGACCGAAACCGATAGCCCGCCCACCGGCGGCCTGATGTGGGATGGCCGTTTCAACTCGCTGCGCGATCAGGCTGCCGGGCCGATGCTCGATCCGGACGAAATGGCCAACGAGAGCCGCGCAGCCGTGGTGGAAAAACTCAAGCGCGCGCCCTATGCCGAGGCTTTCCGCGCGGCGTTCGGCGCAGGCGCGTTCGACAACCCGGATCAAGCGTTTGACCACGCCATGCGCGCGCTGGAACGCTTTGAGCTGGACGACTCAAGCTTCCACCGCTACGACAGCAAGTTCGATGCGTACCTGGACGGCAAGGCAGCACTGAGCCCCGACGAGCAGCGCGGTCTCCAACTCTTCGCCAGCCCCGACAAGGGCAACTGCGCGTCGTGCCACCTGATCGCCAAGGGCGCCGACGGCTCGCATCCGCTGCTGACCGACTATCAGTTCGCCGTGCTCGCCGTGCCGCGCAACCCGGAGATTGGCGTCAATGCTGATCCGCTCTACTACGACCTTGGCCTGTGCGGCCCGAAGCGGCAGGATCAGGCACACCAGACGGCGTACTGCGGCATGTTCAAGACACCAAGCCTGCGCAATACCGCCAAGCGCGGCGCGTGGTTCCACAACGGTCGGATGCACAGCCTGGAAGATGCGGTGCGCTTCTATGTGGAGCGCGACCTGAAGCCCGCGAAGTGGTACAGCCGCGATGCCGGCGGCAAGACCATCGCCTATGACGATCTGCCGCCCGCCCTGCGCGGCAACATCGACGATGTGGACCCGCCGTTCAACCGCCGTGCCGGAGACAAACCTGCGCTGAACGACCAAGAGATCCGCGACGTGGTGGCATTCCTGAAAACGCTGAACGATGGGTATCAGCCATGACTGCGACAGACTGAGGCCGGTCTAGCGGGGTATCGCCGTGCACATCAGGTCGGTTGATGTCACATTCGCCACGGCCAATCCGTCATCAGGGTGTCGTGTCGCCCGTGGCGCGGCAAGCGAAGATGTGGCTGGCCTCAGGCATGTGGTTGGTCGCATTACATCAACCAACCTGATCCGCCTGTCCCGATGACCCTCTCCCTTGACGCCTCCTCCACGCCTGCGCGCCGGTGGTCAACCAGCCTGCGCATCGCCGCTGCCACGCTCGGCAGCCTGATCGCGCTTGCCGCAGGCGGCTGCGCCTGGCAGTACCAGCAGGAGGCCGCCGCCGCGCACACGGCCCCAGGCCAACGCGTGCAGATCGGTGACCGGCATCTGCATCTGTACTGCACCGGCCAGGGGGCACCAACGCTGGTGCTCGAAGCCGGCATGGCAGGCTGGTCACAGGATTGGGCCTGGGTTCAGGACGGCCTGGCAGCCGGCGGGCGTGTCTGCAGTTATGACCGTGCCGGCTATGGCTGGTCGGATGCGGCACCTGCACCGCGCCTCGGCATGCAGGCGGTTGACGATTTGCGGCGTGCCCTGCTTGCTGCGGGCGAAGCGCCTCCCTGGCTGCTGGCAGGTCACTCGATGGGCGGCCTGTTGGTCGGCATGCACGCGCGCGCCTACCCGGCAGATGTAGCCGGCCTGGCGTTTATCGACGCGGTTGGGCGCGACTATGCTGCGCAGTTCCCTCCCGATCGTTATGCCCGATTCCGGGCAGACCTCGGCCGCCTGCTTGCACTGAGCGATACGCTGGCGCCGCTGGGGGTGCTGCGATTGACCAACCAGCCGGCCTCGCTCATTGCCCAGCGCCTGCCGGACGCGCAGCGTGCCAGTGCGGTTGGCTGGTCATTTTCGGCGCGCCACTACCGGACCCTGCGAGATGAGAATGCCGGCTTCGATGCCGTGTTGGAGCAGGCGCGTGCGCTGCCGCCCTTGCCCGCGGTACCGACCGTGGTGCTCAGCAGCGCGGTGATGCGCGACTTCCCGGCT
>NZ_JAELUI010000495.1 GCF_016429285.1 Ralstonia sp. ASV6 | reverse complement strand
GCATACAAACCGGCTATCTCGGCACCGTGAGAACCTACAAAGGTGCTTGAAGCATGCAGATCCGGGCATATCCTTGGTCCCGGGCTTCGGATAACCGGCATCGTCGCTGTGGGGTGGGCCGCGAAAGCTCGACGTAAGGCAGGGACAGGACCCTGCTTTCTGGATGAGGAATATCAATTGTATATAATTCTCTAAGTCCTCTTGTTCCTTTTTGAGGTCCAGTTTACTTACATTTTTACTTGATCCAATTTTTAAATTTTTTTTTTTTTTTTTTTTAACATATAATCCACAATCAATCAAAATGTTTGGCTTTGGTTAGAAAGGCAACCCTCCACTTTGAATGTAGCCACTGCTAACTAACACTCGTCGACAACACAGGCGACGCG
>NZ_JAELUI010000494.1 GCF_016429285.1 Ralstonia sp. ASV6 | reverse complement strand
CCTCTATACTGGTACAAAACAGGCTAGAACCCGTTACATATTTCGGTACCCGTCTTTGTACATCCGCTGTTCCAATAGTTCCATGAACCTGATGATTTATTTCTGCAAGCCAAGTTAGCAAACAAAATCTCTTCTCACCATTTTCAGCAATTATGAACAAAAACCTACGCCGCAGTTCTTGCAGGTGCAGCTAGTGCCGCAGTTGCAGGTACTCGGGCCGCCGCAGTTGCAAGTGGATCCACAGTCGCAAGCCATGATGAATAAGTCTCGAAAGAATATCAGTTTAATTATTTTCTATAATTTGATTTTGGTGACAAGTCTGAGAAGAACCTTGATGGACAAGAGTGGTACTATTTATATTTAAAAAGGTTGCTCCCCCCCTCCTC
>NZ_JAELUI010000493.1 GCF_016429285.1 Ralstonia sp. ASV6 | reverse complement strand
GCCAGGCAGTGGTGTCTATGGGATGGAGGTTGTTATAGTTTTTTCATAAATTTATGATGGATAGAAATTAAGCACTAAATAGTCTATTGTAGCATAGTTGTCTTTTTTCGCAGCGTCCACACCACAGTCTCTTCGATTATGATGTCCGCGAAACAGTCCAACTTGCTTGCACCGAGCTCGCCCCTCCAGGATGGGAGCTGCTTCGTAAATATCAGCACACCTTGACATTGATAAAAAACCTCGGGGCGCATTTCGACTGTATTCCCTCCGCCAGCTCACCCCTCCAATTCTCACTGTTTCTTTCGTCCATCGACAGGGCAATCTTTACGTCCAGGGATAACCGTCATCAATTGTCCCTGTCTGCGCCCCGACAAACTGGCCTGAAC
>NZ_JAELUI010000492.1 GCF_016429285.1 Ralstonia sp. ASV6 | reverse complement strand
CCCCCCCCCCCCCCCCCCCCCCCCCCCCCCCACCCCCCCCCCCCACCCCCCCACCCACCCCCCTCCCCCCCCCCCTTTCAAGCCTAAGACGGCTTACTAGATCTGGCGCCATGTCTCGTGGCCTCGGAGATCTGTATCAGTCACACAGACTGCTCTGCCTCACTGTCTTCCGGATTCTGTCATCTCGGTCTCAGATGCAAAGAAAACCAGCGTGGCATTTGGTAAAAGAAAAAGGCTCGTGAACCTCGGCGAGGTAGGCGGGCTGTCTCTTATACACATCTGACGCTGCCGACGAAGGCCGTGGAGTGTAGGTGTCGGGGGTGGGCGGGGGAGTGTAGGGGGGGGGGGGGGGGGGGGGGGGGGGGGGGGGGGGGGGGGGGGGGGGGGGGGGGGGGGG
>NZ_JAELUI010000491.1 GCF_016429285.1 Ralstonia sp. ASV6 | reverse complement strand
CCCCCCCCCCCCCCCCCCCCCCCCCCCCCCCCCCCCCCCCCCCCCCCCCCCCCCCCCCCCCCCACACCCACACTCCACGGCCTTCGTCGGCAGCGTCAGATGTGTATAAGAGACAGCCCCCCCCACTGGTCAGATTGGCCGCACTGCTGGCCGGCTGCGGCGAGCGCGCGCAGACCGCCTTCGCCTCGCATCGCAAGGACGACGCCCCTGCCTACACGGGCGCCCCCGGCGATCCGTTCATGGCCAAGAACCTGTCTCTTATACACATCTGACGCTGCCGACGAAGGCCGTGGAGTGTAGTTCTCGGTGGTCGCGGGAGCATTGGGGGGGGGGGGGGGGGGGGGGGGGGGGGGGGGGGGGGGGGGGGGGGGGGGGGGGGGGGGGGG
>NZ_JAELUI010000490.1 GCF_016429285.1 Ralstonia sp. ASV6 | reverse complement strand
GTGCCTTTGGGCGCTCGAAACTTGGGCTGCCTTTGTAATGAGAGTTGTGGAGAAGAGACCTGCAAAAACTAACAGTGCAAATACGATACCCAGTCATTTTGTATATAGATGGCAATACCATTGCGATCATTCCAATCCAATACAGTGTAGTGTTCTGGACGATGTATTTGTTGGCCAAGTGTGCATGAGAATTACGGCCAATTTGTTGAAGCTGTTAAATTAGACATCCTTTCCAGCTATGTGCAACTTTTCTGGTACTGCATTGAGTCGCGTTACGTCGTCGATGGCGCTGCTTTTAGTCGAGGGTGGTACACAAACTTAGTCCCCGAGAAAGGTAGGATATGGCGCACCCCGAGTATTGGCCAAAGTAAATACGTTAGGGTTTAC
>NZ_JAELUI010000489.1 GCF_016429285.1 Ralstonia sp. ASV6 | reverse complement strand
CCTCAGTTCCTCGCCAAGTCGAACCCTTCTGGCGCCGAGCCCGTTCCAAATGCCGCCCTGATGAACGAGACGCAAAACTTTACCGTCGCTGTTGAGCCCAGCAAGACGTACATGTTCCGCGTCATCAATATCGGTGCTTTTGCTGGCCAATACCTCTGGTTCGAGGGCCACACCATGCGCATCGTCGAGGTCGACGGCGTTTATACCAAGCCCAAGGAAGCCGACATGATTTACATCTCCGCAGCCCAGCGCGTCAGCTTCCTCTTGACCACCAAAGACGACTCTTCTGCCAATTTCCCCATCGTCACCTCGATGGATACCGTGCGTGTCTCTCTCTCTTTTTCAGACTCCGTCCACTTACAACTAACAATCACGCTTCTCCAGACC
>NZ_JAELUI010000488.1 GCF_016429285.1 Ralstonia sp. ASV6 | reverse complement strand
TGGGCTCGGAGATGTGTATAAGAGACAGGTACTGGTCCGGCCGGGCCTTTCCCTCTGTGGAACCTCATGCCCTTCACTGGGTGTGACGGGGAAACAGGACTTTTACTTTGAAAAAATTAGAGTGCTCCAGGCAGGCCTATGCTCGAATACATTAGCATGGAATAATGAAATAGGACGTGTGGTTCTATTTTGTTGGTTTCTAGGACCGCCGTAATGATTAATAGGGACAGTCGGGGGCATCAGTATTCAATTGTCAGAGGTGAAATTCTTGGATTTATTGAAGACTAACTACTGCGAAAGCATTTGCCAAGGATGTTTTCATTAATCAGGAACGAAAGTTAGGGGATCGAAGACGATCAGATACCGTCGTAGTCTTAACCATAAACT
>NZ_JAELUI010000487.1 GCF_016429285.1 Ralstonia sp. ASV6 | reverse complement strand
CCCCCCCCCCCCCCCCCCCCCCCCCCCCCCCCCCCCCCCCCCCCCCCCCCCCCCCCCCACTACTTATGTATCGGGCTCCCCCGTCCTACTACACTACACGGACTTCGTCGGCTGCGTCAGATGTTTATAAGAGAGAGCCTTTGTTAGACGTGCGTTTAGCCGCCGCCGTCACTCGATAGACGCGCCTCCATCCTCATCAAAGGGGCCTGGGCTTCTCACGCGGACATTTTCACTTTCACGTCACGTAGGCCCTGTCTCTTATACACATCTCCGAACCCACGAGACATGGCGCCTCATCTCGTATGACGAAAGCTGCAGGAAAAAGTGGGGGGGGGGGGGGGGGGGGGGGGGGGGGGGGGGGGGGGGGGGGGGGGGGGGGGGGGGGGGG
>NZ_JAELUI010000050.1 GCF_016429285.1 Ralstonia sp. ASV6 | reverse complement strand
GCCGTAGACCTTCGCCAGCGCTTCTTCGCGCAGCTTGGTGCCGGGCGGCAGCCGGTGCGCGACGATCGCCTGGGCGATGTCGTCGGCAATGCCTTCGGAGGAGATGTCGGCGGCGGTGGTTTCGGTCATGGCGCCGATTTTACCGCCGTCCGACGGGACACCGACATCAGGCATGCGGCACGGAGTGCGCTGCGGCCGCAGGTGCGGCATGGCCGTGCGCAATCGCCTCGCCTTCTTCGGTAATGTCGATCTTGCCGTCCAGCACCGCGTTGGCGCGCACGCGGTCGATATCCTTCTCCCACGCGGCAATCACCACCGTGGCCACGCAGTTGCCGATCAGGTTGCCCAGCGCACGGGCAATGCCAATGAACCAGTCGACGGAGAGCACCAGCACCAGCCCAATCGCCGGGATGGCAGGAATGACCGACAGCGTGGCCGCCAGGATCACGATAGCCGAACCCGGGATACCGTGCGCGCCCTTGGACGTCACCAGCGCCACCGCCAGGATCAGCAGCAGGTCATGCATGGACAGCGGCGTGTTGGTGGCCTGGGCGATAAACACCGCGGCCAGCGTCAGGTAGATCGAGAACGCATCAAGGTTGAACGAGTAGCCGGTCGGGATGACCAGCCCCACCACCGAGCGCTTGATGCCCATCTTCTCCAGCTTGTTCATGATGGACGGCAGCACCGCATCGGACGACGCCGTGCCCAGCACCACCAGCAGCTCGGCGCGCAGGAAGCGGATCAGCTTGAAGATGTTGAAGCCCGCCAGGCGCAGGATGGTGCCCAGTACCACCACCACGAAGATCGCCACGGCCGCATAGAACAGCAGCACCAGGAAGCCCAACTGCTTGAGCGAGCCGGCACCGTACTTGCCCACGGTAAAGGCCACCGCGCCCAGCACGCCCAGCGGCGCCAGGCGGATGATCACCGCCATCATGCGGAACAGCACGTGCGAGAGCTGATCGATGAGCGAGACGAGCGGTTTGGTGCGCTCACCCAGCAGTGACAACGAGCAGCCGAAGAGGATCGACACCAACAGCACCTGCAGGATGTCGCCCTTCACAAAGCCGCTGACGAACGTATCCGGAATCAGCTTGAGGAAGAAGGCGGCTACGCCGGTCGACTCCACCTGCTTGGCCGTCGTCATGTACGACGCCATGGCTGCCGGGTCGAGCGTCTTCGGGTCCACATTCATGCCGTGCCCCGGCCCGAACAGGTAGGCCAGCGCAATGCCCAGCGCCAGCGCAATCGTCGTCACCACCTCGAAGTAGATGACGGCCTTGCCGCCCACGCGCCCAACCTTCTTCAGCTCGCCGGCGCCGCAGATCCCCACCACCACCACCGAGAACACGATTGGCGCGATCAGCATCTTGATGAGCTTCAGAAAGCCGTCGCCGAGCGGCTGCAGCTTCTGTGCAAATTCAGGCGCCCAGACGCCCAGCGCAATACCGATTGCTAGGGCAATCAAAACCTGCCCGAACAACGGGCGCGTAAAGCGTTGCATGGTGAATCCTCCTTTGGATTTCGGGTGTTTCAAGCCTTGCGGATCGTCTATCGCGATTGTCGTCACGGCTTTGTTTTGCTCATCGCATCGCAGCAAATTGTTGTCGCGAATTGTTGGGCGGTGACGGCATCATAGGCGATCCAATTTTTGTATGCAATTTTTGAATTCACATGCTAGCATCGGTTCATGCAGTCCCGCGAACCCTTGTGGTTCCGCCATCTACGCTGCACTTCCGGTGTTCCCATCGCCACAGTTTCGAGTGTTCTTACTCGCCGTTTTTGTCCGATGGGCCTGCCGTATAACATCCAGAGACAAACACCAAGGAGTTTCCTCATGGCGCTGCCTACGCTCGATCCCAACGCCCCCGATTTCACCCGCCGCTATCCGAACCTGGCTGATCCGCGCCTGGGTGCCGTGGCCACGTTCGCCACCGACGAGTTCTTCGCACCGAAGGACCGCATGCTCAACCCCGAGCCGGCCGTCTTCATCCCGGGCAAGTACGATGACCACGGCAAGTGGATGGACGGCTGGGAAACGCGCCGTCGCCGCAACGGTGGCTATGACCACTGCATCGTCAAGCTGGCCCGCCCGGGCGTTGTGAAGGGTGTGGATATCGACACCAGCCACTTCACGGGCAATTTCCCGCCGGCGGCGTCCATCGAGGCCGCCTACCTGCCGGACGGCGAGCCGACCGACGCCACCCAGTGGACCGAGATCGTTCCGTCGACCACGCTGCAGGGCAACAGCCACGCCTACGTGGCCGTGACCAACGCGCAAGCCTTCACGCACCTGCGTGTGAACATCTTCCCGGACGGCGGTATCGCGCGCTTGCGCGTGTATGGCCAGCCGCAAGTCGACTGGAAGGGCGCCGACCGCACCAAGCTGTTCGACCTGGCCGCCATGGAAAATGGCGCCTATGTGGTCGAAGCCAACAACGAACACTTCGGGCCGGCTTCGCGCATGCTGATGCCGGGCCGCGGCGTGAACATGGGCGACGGCTGGGAAACGCGCCGCCGCCGCGAGCCGGGCAACGACTGGTGCGTGATCGCACTGGCCAACCCGGGCCGCATCCGCAAGATCGAAGTCGACACCGCGCACTTCAAGGGCAACTTTGCTGATCGCGTTTCCATCCAGGCAGCACGCGTGGTGGGCGGCACCGACAGCTCGCTGAAGACGCAAGCCATGTTCTGGCAAACGCTGCTGCCCGAGCAAAAGCTGCAGATGGATCTGCAGCACTACTACGAAGCGGAAATCGCCGACCTGGGTATCGTCACCCACGTGCGTTTCAACATGTTCCCGGACGGTGGCGTGTCGCGTCTGCGTCTGTGGGGGGTACTGGAATGAGCCAAGACACCGCCGCAGTTGCCAACCCTCGCATTGCGCTGACCATCGAGCCGCTCACACGCGAAGCCTTCGCGCCGTTCGGCGATGTGATCGAACTGGAAGGGGCCAAGCAGTTCCCCATCAACCAGGGCACGACCACGCGCTTTCATGACCTCGCCAATGTGGATGTGGGCGAGGGCGGCCGGGCGCTGATCAGCCTGTTCCGTGGCCAGCCGCGTACACTGCCGTTCGAGGTGAAGATGCTGGAGCGCCACCCGCGTGGCAGCCAGGCCTTCATTCCGCAGAACGACAAGCCTTACCTGGTGGTCGTGGCGCCAGCTGGCGAGCTGGATCCGAGCAAGCTGCGCGCCTTCGTGTCGCATGGCTGGCAGGGCGTGAACTACGCACGCGGCGTGTGGCATCACCCGCTGCTGGCCCTGGGCGAGGTGAGCGATTTCCTCGTCATCGACCGTGGTGGCGAAGGCCACAACTGTGACGAACAGGACCTGCCCGAATCGGTGTGGTTGACTGCCGAGGCGATGCAGGCCGCGCAGTAAGCTTCTCTTTTATCGGTGCCAATGCTGGGCCCCCGCACGACGGGGGCTCAGTCACTTTCAATCCCCGTCCAACCACAACAAGGGAGACATCGACATGACTCAGGCCCAACTCACCAACCCAGGCATCGATGCGGACATCCGCGCGTTTGTCGAGGCCGCGCATCCGCAGCAGATCGCGTTTCTGCGCGAGCTGGTGAAGGTGCCGTCGGACAACCCGTCCGGCGACTGCGCCCCGCACGCAGCGCGCGCCAAGGCGTTGCTGGAGGCACTGGGCCTGACGGTCGAGGCGCATGCCGTGCCGGAGGCGCAGGCGCGTGCTGTCGGCATGGTCAGCGCCACCAATCTGATCGTGCGTCACACGTTCGGCAGCGGGGGCCCGACCATCGCCATGAATGCGCACGGCGATGTGGTCCCGCCGGGCCTGGGCTGGACGCATGACCCGTACGGCGGCGAGATCGTCGAAACCGAACACGGCCCCACGATGTTCGGCCGCGGTGTTGCAGTTTCCAAATCGGATTTCGCGACCTACACGTGGGCACTGCTCGCGCTGATCGATGCAGAGAAGCGCGGCGCCAAGCTCAACGGCACAGTGGAACTGCATTTCACCTACGACGAAGAAACCGGCGGCGACATCGGCCCGAAGTGGCTGCTGGACCAAGGCCTGAGCAAGCCCGACTACGCCATCTCGGCCGGGTTTGCGTATGGCATCACCTCGGCGCACAACGGCTGCCTGCACGTGCAGGTAACGGTGCGCGGCAAGCAGGCGCACGCCGCCATGCCACACACCGGCGTTGACGCCATCGAGGCCGCCACGCACATCCTGCAAGCCGTGTATGCCTATCGCGCGGAACTGGCGATGCGCAAATCGAGCGTCTCTGGCATTGATCATGCGACGCTGAATGTCGGTTTGATCCAGGGTGGCATCAACACCAACGTGGTGCCGGATCTGGTGACGTTCCGTATCGACCGTCGGATGATTCCCGAAGAGGCCGGGCGTGATGCGGAAGGCGAGTTGCGTGCCGTGATTGAGCATGCTGCAGCTGAGCGGCCGGGGATCGAGGTTTCGGTAGAGCGCATCTTGCTGGCTGCACCGCTGGCTGAGTTGCCGGGCGTGCAGACGCTGATTGGGGCGTTGCGCCGCAACGCCCTGACGGTATTTGGTGGCGATGTGCCGGTGCATGGCGTGCCGCTGTACACCGACGCGCGCCACTACACGGCGCATGGCGTGCCGACGGTTCTGTATGGCGCAGGCCCGCGTACGTTGATGGAAGCACGCGGGCACAACACGGACGAGAACCTGCGGTTGCATGATCTGCGGGGCGCAACCGTCGTTGTCGGTTGTGCTGTGGCGGAGTTGCTGGGCGGTTGATGGCCGCTGTTTGATGTTGTGCCCTGGGGCCGGCTTTGTCGGCCCTTTGCTTTTTTTGTGTGGCCCCGCTGAGAAGCCCCCCTTAACGAGAGGCGAAATCCGCGCCACCCGCAAGCCATTAAGATGGCACCCATCAGTCACAAGCCCGCCATCTCGACATGCAGATCTACCACAACCCGCGCTGCTCCAAATCCCGCACCGCCCTCGAACAGGCCCAAGCCTTCGCAGAGAAAAAGGGCGAACAGCTTGAAGTCATCGAATACCTGAACACCCCACCCACGTTGGCTGACCTCAGGAAGCTGGCAACGCAGCTCAACACGCCCCTGCGCAGCCTCGTCCGCGAAAACGAAGACGAGTACGCTCAGTTGAACCTGGCCGATGCCTCGGACGACGCCCTGCTCAAGGCTATCGAGGCCCACCCGAAGCTGCTGCAGCGCCCCGTGCTGGTCCGCAATGACCGCGCCACCATTGGCCGCACACCTGAAGCGCTCGACGCGTTCCTGAAGTAAATCGAAATCCGTGTGCCCACAAAGTTGAACGGCCTGCCGATTTCCATCGGACAGGCCGTTCAGGGGTGGCCGTATCGCCTTGCGCGAGGGCCGGGGCTGCGTCCGTCAAGACGCGCAAGGGCTCCGGATCATTCCAGGCCCATCCATCGGGCCATTTCTGACCCGAATCCGATTGCCAGCAGGGCAACCAACACCACTGCCAGCGCCACTGCGGTGGAGACCGCCGTGACCTTCATGATCTCCGCGTCGTCACTCTCGTCGCCGCGGGCACGATGCAGATGCGTGCGAGCGCTCAGCGGGATTGCCTTGGCGGATGCTTTGCGATGCCAGTGCAAGCGCTCCGTCATCGCTCGCAAGTGTTGCGTGTCAAACGCGTCACGGGAAAATCGCATCGCGGCACCTCCCGTCGTTAGCTGACAAGCCGACGCCGGCACGCACCGGCGTCGGGGGTACGTGCGGCCCGAAAACGATACGACAAGCAAATGGCGTATGCGAGTGGCTTTGCTTGTCGGCGCCGGGTGGCGCAGTCGTCTGGTCGCCTCGCACAAGCCCAGCGTAGACGCGGGTTTGCGGCGCCGCAAGTTGCGCTGCGGCATGGTGCGTGCATCACGCGGGCAAGATGCAAACGGACTGCGGCTCTTCGCGAAATGCGTGACGCCTTCGGCGCTCAGTCTTGCGCGCTGTGCAGGGCAGTTTGTATTGCCGCGTGCTCGGCTTCTCGCACACGCAGCTCGGCCAGCATGTTGCAGAAGAGGGCGCCTTGCTCCTTCGCATCATCCAGTGCGATATGCGTGTGGGGCAGCGGATCGTGCCAGTGCCCGGGGAAGGCCGCCTTGACGTTGCGCCGGTACGGCAGGCCTGTGAGTGCAAAGGCCAGCGTCTTGATGTCGAGCGCCGCCCAGCCGAACGGCGAGCGACCTGCAAATCGCATCATGTACCAGAACATGTATGTGAAATCGAACCCTGCCGGAAACGCTACGAACACCGGCTTGCCGGGCAGGCTCTCGACCCACTCCACGTAGCGCGGCAGGGCCACTTCGGGCGCCTCCAGGTTACGGCGGCAGGCGGCCCACGCTTCAGGCTGGGTTTGCCACCATTGCATCTGGACCGGGTGCCCTTGTGCGCCGGGCAGCGTTTCGAGATTCGCCTCGAAGGTACCGATGAGTGTCTTGTCGGCCAGGTATGCCGCGCTCGCAAAGCTCAGCATCGAATGCGGCCCGGGGATGGGCCCATCGGCTTCAATGTCGGTGCTGACGTAAATTTCGGGCCGCGTGTCGGGTGCCTGGTTGCCGCGTTTGCGTCGTGGTTTGTCTGCGGGCGCAGCGGGCGTGGTGTCGGCGAAGATGTCTTCGCTGTCGTTGGTGTCGTCGCTCATGATGTGCCTTCGTTGGCAAACAGGCGATCGGCAACGTACGGGTTGGTCGCTCGTTCATCGCCAAAGGTGGAAACCGGTCCGTGGCCCGGCACAAAGGTGACGTCGTCGCCCAGCGGCCAAAGTTTGGTGCGGATCGCGTGGATCAGGTCTGCATGGTTGCCGCGCGGGAAATCCGTGCGGCCGATCGAGCCCGCAAACAGCACATCACCGACGATGGCGATGCGGTCTTGCACGCTGAAGAACACCACGTGGCCAGGCGTGTGCCCCGGGCAATGGAAGACCTGCAGCGTGCGGCCGGCGGCTTCCACGGTGTCGCCATCGTCAAGCCAACGGTCAGGCACGAATGCCTTGGCGGGCGGAAAGCCGAAGCGCTGGCTCTGCATTGGGAGCTGGTCGATCCAGAAGGCCTCGTCTTTGTGCGGGCCCTCGATGGGCACGCCGAGTTGCGTGCGCAGGGCATCGGCGGCGGCACAGTGGTCGACATGGCCGTGTGTGAGCAGGATCTTTTCGATGCGTGCGCCATGCTGCTGGGCGGCTGCCAGGATGCGTTCGATATCGCCGCCCGGGTCGGTGACGGCAGCAGCACCATCGTCGCCAATCAGCAGCGTGCAGTTCTGTTCAAACGGCGTAACGGGGACGACAACGACTTTCATGTGGTTTTTTGCGCACTTTCGCGCCAAAGATAGACGAGGCAATTGTAACGGCCCAAGCCCGCGTCGGCATTGGGTTGGCGGGGTGTTCTGTTACATCCGGCGGAAAATATTACAAAGTTCATGCAAGATGCCTGCATGATGTGACCGTTTTAATAGGAAATGTAAATAATCGGGGAGGGCGTGCGTGTTAGACTCGCGCCCATGCTCAAGCTTTCCCCCTTGTTTTCCAGCCTTCCGGCCGGCCGCACGCTGCGTGCCTGGCTGACGCACGGCACTGCTTTGCTGGTGCTGGCGGGCTGTGCTGCCGTACCGGGTGAGCCGCCGCTCAACGCCAGCGCCGACAAGCCCGCAGCACCTGCATTGAAGGTGCCGGACGTGCGTGACAACCCGGATGCCTGGGGTGCGCTGTCGTTCCGTGGCGTACCGGATTCCAGCAGCCTGAAACTCGACGAGAACGCCAATACCGAACCGGGTCTGCGCGCAGACCTCGGCACGTTCGAGCAGCGCGGCGTCGCCTCGTGGTATGGCCGCGGTTTCCACGGCCGCCGCACAGCCAGTGGCGAGCGCTTTGACATGAATGCCTTCACGGTCGCGCATCCGTCGCTGCCGCTGCAAAGCTGGGTGCTGGTACGCAACCTCTCCAATGATCGCGTGGTGGTGGCCAAGGTGACAGACCGTGGCCCTTACCATGGCAAGCGTGTCCTCGACGTGTCGTACGCCGCGGCCAAGCGCTTGGATTTCGTCAAGCGTGGTTCAACGCAGGTCGAGATCCGCCGCCTCTCGCGTGCGGAAGTCGAAGCGCTGCGCCCGGAACTTACGCAAACCGACCTCGCCAGCAATGACGGCGACGCCGACGTCGGCGCCGACGAGCCGGCACCGCCGAAGAAAAAGGCGACCAAGCGCCGCGCGAAGGCGCGTCGTTAATCCTTCCCGTCGTTTTTCAACGCCAGTGCGCTCTGATACAGCGCATCGACCGGCGCGCCCGTAATCGCCCCGGCCAGCTTGGCGGCGCGTTTTGCGGGCAGTTCGGCCAGCAACAGGCGCAGCACCTGGTCTGCGGCCATTGCCGTCGGCGCCGCATCCTGCGCGCCCGCGCCTTCCACCACCAGAACGAATTCGCCCTTGCCGTGCGCGGCATCGGCGGCCAGCCAGGCGGGTGCTTCGGCTGCTGGCAACATGATGATCTGCTCGAACAGCTTGGTCAGTTCGCGGCCGATGAGGAGGCGACGCGCGGGCAGATGTTCGGCCAGCGCGGCGAGCGTGGCATCGATGCGATGCGGCGCCTCGTACAGAACCCACGCCGGCCCATGTGCCGCCCATTGGCGGATGGCTGCATCGCGTTGCCCGGCCTTGGGGGGCAGGAAACCAACGAAGGTGAATTGCCCACCCGACGTGTCGAGCAGCTCCCCCGCGGCGGACAGCGCCGTCACCACCGCGCTCGCCCCCGGCAGCGGAATCACGCGCAGCCCAGCCGCGCGCACGGCCTCGACGATGCGTGAGCCGGGGTCGGATACGCCTGGCGTGCCGGCATCGGACACATAGGCGATGCGCTCACCTTGGGCCAGACGCGCGACGATGCGTGCTGCGGCCTCGCGCTCGTTGTGCTCGTGCGCTGCCAGCATCGGCCGCGACAGCCCCAGCCGATTGAGCAACTGCCCGGTGTTGCGCGTGTCCTCGCAGGCCACCGCATCGACCATGCCGAGCACATACCGCGCCCGCAGCGACACGTCGGCGGCGTTCCCGATGGGGGTGGCCACCACATATAATGCGCCGGCGGGATAGTGCTGGTCGTGCGCCAGCAGGGTCCAGTCAGGATCACTCACGAGAACTTCTCTTAGTCAGTTGCTTCAAACTGCAAATGCACGCGCCGCAGCCCGTTCCTGTGTCACACGACAACGCTACAACCGGCGAGGCCGGTGAAGACCGCGCGTTGCGCTATCTGCAGGCGCGCGGTTTGTCGGTGGTCACCCGCAATTATCGCTGCAAGGGCGGCGAGATTGATCTGGTGATGCGTGATGCGGCCGGCGCGCTGGTGTTTGTCGAGGTGCGGGCCCGTTTGGCGCGGTCCACGCAGCGCCTTGGCGGTGCGGCTGCGAGCGTGACACCCGCCAAGCAGCGCCGCCTGATCGCCGCGGCCGAAGATTTTCTCGCACGGCAGGCCGATGATGTGCCTGCCTGCCGTTTTGACGTCATCGCCATCGACGCCGCACGCATCGAATGGATGCGCGATGCCTTTGGCGCTGACACGTAAACCTCGCTCTTCTTTCCGGACTCTCTTCAAGGACAGCATGAAACTCTCGTCGCCTACGTTTGCCAGCGCCCGCCGCATTGTCGTGCTGGCCGCCCTGGCCGGTGTCACCGCCACGCAGTTGACCGCCTGCTTCCCGCTGTTTGCCGGTGCTGTGGCCGGTGGCGTGGCGTTTGCCACCGACCGCCGCCCGACCGCCACCCAGACCATTGACCGTGGCTTGCAGATGGAAGCCGAGAACACGCTGATCGCGCGCTACGACGGCCGTGCCCACGTGAACGTGACGGTCTACAACCGCAAGGTGCTGCTGACCGGTGAAGCCGGTACCGAAGCGACCAAGCAGGAGATCGGCCAGTACGCGCAGAAGCTGGAGAACGCACGTGAGGTCGTCAACGAGCTCGTGGTGACGCCGGAGTCGAGCACCTTTGGGTCGCGCACCAACGATACCTACATCACGACCAAGGTGAAGAGCGTGCTGGCCGGCACGGAAGGCGTGCCCTGGAATTCCATCAAGGTGACCACCGAAGCCCAGACCGTCTTCCTGCTGGGCGTGGTGACCGAGGCTGAAGGCAACAAGGCCACCGAGGCTGTGCGCACCGTGGGCGGCGTCAACAAGGTCGTGAAGGTGTTCGACTACGTGACCGAAGACGAACGCAAGCGCCTGGACACGAACGCATCGTCGAACAACCCGCAGGTCGCGCCGGGCACGCCGGCGCCGGTGCAGGGCACGCCGACGGCAACGCAGGCACCCGCGCCCGTCACGTCGGCTTCACCCGGCGTGACGGTGTCGCCCACCAATTCGCCGGCACTGCCGCCGGGCAAGCAACTGCCCTGAGGCCAATCGGCACATCGCAAAGAACGCAGCCATCGCGCTGCGTTTTTTGTTGTCCGCGCACACGGCACATGGCAAGGCGGGCGTGTTAGCGTATGACGCTTCCGTGACTTCGCAGCCCCCCATGCCCGTCGTCCACCGACTTGCTGTCGCCGCTTCGCTTGCGGCGCTGTCCTCGGCCCAGGCGGCCGATCGCCCACCCACCAACGCGCAGGCCCGCACCTGGGCCGCCTCATGCGCGAGCTGCCATCACGCGGATACCGCGCCCGGCGCCAAGTCGACCGCACAGACGCTGCCCTCGCTGGCCGGCCGCTCACAGGCTGAACTGATCGACACGCTGCAGGCGTTGCGCAACGGCACACGTCCGTCCACGGTCATGGGCCAGCTCGTGCGTGGTTATGACGATGCGCAGATCACCGCGATTGCCGGCTGGTTGTCGCGTCAACCGCAGGAGGCGCCATGAGCCAGACCCTGCGTGAGGATCGGCGCGCCGTACTGCGGGCGCTTGGGGCGACAGCCTTGGTCGGCCCGCTGGCCGCATGCGCTTCGCTCTCTGGCACGCGCAATGCGCGCGTCGTGGTGGTTGGTGGCGGCTACGGCGGTGCGACGGCGGCGAAGTATGTCCGCGTGTTCTCCGGCAACCATGTCGACGTGACATTGGTCGAGCCGAATGCCGCGTTCGTGTCGTGCCCACTGTCGAACCTCGTACTGTCGGGTGACCGCGATCTTGCCTCGATCACCGTGCCGTACGACGCGCTGGTCGAGCGCCACGGCGTGCGCTGGGTGCGCGATCGCGCCTCGGCCATCGACATTGGCGCGAAGCAGGTGCGCCTGGGTGGCGGTGGCACGCTTGAGTACGACCGGTTGATCCTCTCGCCGGGCATCGACTTCGTGCCAGGGGCGATTCCCGGTCTGGCCAACGCGGCCACTGCCGCACAGGCACCGCACGCGTGGAAGGCGGGCACGCAGACGCTCGCGCTGCGTCACCGGCTGGAGGCGATGCCCAACGGCGGCACGGTGGCGATCAGCATTCCACTGGCGCCGTACCGCTGCCCGCCCGCGCCGTACGAGCGCGCCTGCCTGATCGCCAACTGGCTGCAGCGCGCCAAGCCCGATTCACGCGTGCTGATCCTCGATGCCAATGACGACGTGACCTCCAAGGGCACGCTGTTCAAGCGCGTGTGGGCGGAACGTTATCCACAGCACATCGAATATCGCCCGCAATACAACGCGGTCGACATCGACGCTACGGGCCGCGTGCTCAAGTTCGACGTGCAGGACGACGTGCAGGCAGATGTGGTCAACCTCATTGCGCCGCAGCGCGCCGGAGCCATTGCCGTGCAAGCAGAGCTGGCGACCGCCAACGGGCGCTGGTGCGAAGTCGATTTCCTGTCGTTCGAATCGAAGGTGGCGCCGGGTGTACATGTGATTGGCGACGCCATCCAGACCGCACCGCTGATGCCCAAATCCGGGCACATGGCCAACCAGCACGGCAAGGTGGCCGCCGCCGCCGTGGTAGCGATGCTCGCCGGGCACGCGCCCGATGCATCACCGCTGTACGCCAACACCTGCTACAGCTTCATCACCCCCGACGAGGCGATGCATGTGGCAACCGTGCACCGCTATGACCCGGCCGAGCGCACCATGGTGACGGTGCAAGGCGCGGGCGGGCTGTCGGATGGCCCCTCCGTAGCGGAGGGCAAACTGGCCCAGGGCTGGAGCCGGGCGATCTGGTCGGACATGCTCGGCTAGTCCGCTGAATCATTGAAATGGGAGGTGAAGGACATGTCATGCGGGAAGCAGCGCTAGGCGCAAAGCGCAGCAATAGCGAGCTATTGCGAGCATTTGCAACGACGCGATGCGCCCGCATGGCATGGCAGGCACCGACCAATTTCAGTGATTCAGTGGACTAGGCACAAACAATGCGCAAGATTGTGCAAGTCGCGTAGGCGGCCGGCGCCTACAGTGCGTCATATGGCCGCGCGGGCGGCCGCTGACCGTCTGAGCATTCCGATCATCATGTCTCCCAAGGATCTGCTGCTGGCCCTGACCGTTGTGCTGGTGTGGGGCGTCAACTTTGTCGTCATCAAGGTGGGTCTGCATGGCGTGCCGCCCATGCTGCTGGGTGCGCTGCGCTTTGCGCTGGTCGCATTCCCAGCCGTGCTGTTCGTGCCGCGCCCGAAGATTGCGCTCAAATGGCTGCTCGCTTACGGCGCAACCATCAGCTTTGGGCAGTTCGCTTTCTTGTTCTCGGCCATGTATGTGGGCATGCCGGCGGGGCTGGCCTCGCTGGTGCTGCAGTCGCAGGCATTCTTTACGCTGACGATCGCCGCGTTCGTGCTGCGCGAGCCGATCCGCTGGTTTCACCTGGCCGGCATGGCTGTTGCCGCGTGCGGGTTGGCGATTATCGGCATGGCCGGCGGTGCCGTGGCGACCGGTATGACCACTGTCGGCTTCCTGCTGACGCTGTGTGCGGCATTCTCGTGGGCCAGCGGCAACATCGTCACCAAGCGCATCGGTAAGGTGAACGTGGTGAGCCTGGTGATCTGGGGCGCGGTGATCCCGCCCATTCCGTTCCTGCTGCTGTCGTACTGGATGGAAGGACCGGAGCAGATTGTCCACAGCCTGACGAACATCGGCTGGTCGAGCATTGGCGCGATCGTCTACCTGGCCTTTGGTGCCACCATCTTCGGCTACAGCCTGTGGAGCCGCCTGCTGGGCCGATACGCGGCCAGCCAGGTTGCACCGCTCACGCTGCTGGTGCCGGTGGTCGGGCTGATCTCGGCCGCCGTGCTGCTGGGCGAGCGGCTGGTGCCGGCGCAATGGCTGGGCGGCGCGGTGGTCATGGCAGGCCTGCTGCTCAACGTATTCGGCGGCCGACTGGCTGCGCGGCGGGCGATGGCCTGAGCGTCGACTCCCTGCCGAACAGGCGCCCGGGCCGTAAGGTTCCGGGCGCTTTGCTTTTGGGGCGACGTCGGTTTTGGCCCACTTCGGGCACAATATCGGGTCCATTCTGGCCATTGCGACCATTGGCCCGCACACGCATGCGGGCAGCCCCACCCTCTGGAGACCACATGAAGTTCGCCCCCACGCTCGCCGCTGCTGCGGTGCTGGCCGGCCTGGCGCTGTCCGCCGCGCCTGCGCTGGCTGCCGTCGATGCTGCCCGCGCGCAGTCCATCGCCAACCAGAACGCCTGCATGGGCTGCCACGCGGTGGACCGCAAGCTCGTTGGCCCGGCCTACAAGGATGTCGCCGCCAAGTACAAGGGCGATGCCGGGGCCGAAGCCAAGCTCATCAAGAAGGTGCGCGAGGGCGGCATGGGCAACTGGGGCCAGATCCCGATGCCGGCCAACCCGAAGATCGCCGACGCCGATCTGAAGACCGTGATTGACTGGGTGCTCGCGGGCGCCCCGGCCAAGTGAGCGAGGACAGGGCAATGACCGATTCTGTGAACCTCTCCCGCCGAGATGTGCTGCGCGCGGGTGCCATGATGGCGCTGCTCGTATCCGCCGGCCTCGCCACCCCGGCGCAGGCCGCCGAGTGGAACAAGACCGCCTTCAGCATCAAGGGCGTCAACGATGTGCTCAAGCAACTGGGCGGTGGCGCTGTCGACAAGGGCGGTGCTGGCATCCAGCTCACCGCGCCGGACATCGCCGAGAACGGCGCCGTGGTGCCGCTGGTGGTGACCAGCACGCTGCCGGGCACGGACCTGATTGCCATCCTGGTGGAAAAGAACCCGAACACGCTGGCCGCCACGTTTGCGATTCCGGCGGGCACAGATCCGTTCGTGAGCACGCGCGTGAAGATGGGCGAGACCTCGATGGTCTACGCAGCCGTGCGCGCGGGCGGCAAATGGGTGCTTGCGAGCAAGGAAGTGAAGGTCACCCTCGGTGGCTGCGGCGGTTGAACAGCAGGATCGCAAGATAAGGACAGGGAGCACACCATGGCAGACCCGATGCGCATTCGCGCAATGGAAAACGGCGGCACGACCGACGTGAAGATCTTGATGAAGCACGATATGGAAACCGGCCAGCGCAAGGACGCGTCCGGCAAGATCGTGCCGGCTTGGCACATCACCAACGTGACGGTGCAGCACAACGGCAAGACGGTGCTGGACGGGCAGTTTGGCCCGGCTGTGTCGAAGGACCCGTTCCTCAATTTCAAGTTCAAGGGCGGCGCCAAGGGCGACAAGGTGACAGTCACCTGGGTCGACAACCACGGCGACAAGCGCACCGACGAGGCGTCGATCCAATAAGCGCCATCCAATAACGCTTTTCAGGAGGCTGCCATGCGACGCAGTTTCTTCCGTGTGACCGCTGCGCTGGCAGCGCTGGGCGTGGCTGGCAAGGCCGCCGCGCAGACCGCACCACGTGCCGGCGGCGCCGGTGCCCGCTACAAAGTGGTGTACCAACTGAGCGAGGGGCTCGACCAGGCCATGCGCGCGATCGGCAACCTGCGCAACCACCTCAACGGCGCGCCCGGCACGAAGATCGTGGTGGTGGCGCTGGGGCATGGCATCGAATTCCTCGTCGAAGGGGCCAAGGATGCGCAGGGTCGTCCGTTTGACGCGCCTGTGGCCGCGCTGGCCAGCATGGGTGTGGAGTTTCGCGTGTGCCACAACTCGCTGATGGCCTTCAAGGTGCCGGAAGACAAGCTGCTGCTCGAAGCCAAGGTGGTGCCCGCCGGTGTGGTGGAGATCACCCGCTTGCAGCAAGAAGAAGGTTTCGCCTATATCAAACCGTAGGCGACCCACGGAGGGGACGGTGAAACGTACCAAACGAATCGTCGCGCTGGCCGCGGCGCTGGCGGCCGGCATTGCCCTGGTGGCACATGCGCAGGACGCAAAGGACCAGAAGGACAGCGCCGCTGCCGGCATCGCGCAGTACCGCGAGATGTTGGCCGACGGCAACCCGGCCGAACTCTGGGAAGCCGCTGGCGAAGAACTCTGGAAGAAGCCCGCTGGCCCCAAACAGGCATCGCTCGAAGCGTGTGACCTAGGCCTTGGCCCCGGCGTGGTCAAGGGTGCCTACGCCAAGCTGCCGCGCCTCTTCAAGGACACCGGCCGCGTGATGGATGCCGAACAGCGCCTCATGTATTGCCGCATGACGCTGCAGGGGCTGACGAAAGAGGAGGCTTCGGCCCGCCCGTTCTCATCGCCGGGCAAGTCGTCGGACATCGAGCGGCTGATGGCGTACATCACCTCGGAATCGCGCGGCGCGGCCATCGACATTCCGCTCGCCCATCCGGAAGAAAAGCGCGTGTACGAACTCGGCCGCCGCATGTTCTTCTATCGCGGGGGCGCGTATGACTTTGCCTGTGCCACCTGCCACGCCCAGCCGGGTTTGCGCATCCGCCTGCAGGAGCTGCCCGATCTGCTGACGGCGGAGGGTGCGCGCTTTGCGTATTCCACATGGCCCGGCTATCGCGTCTCGCAAGGCGAGGTGCGCACGATGCAGCACCGCCTGTACGACTGCCTGCGCCAGCAGCGCTTTCCAGAACCGCTCTATGGCAGCGAGGTCATCACCGCGCTGGAGCTGTTCCTCGCCCGCAATGCCAACGGCGGCAAGATGGACGCGCCGTCGATCAAACGATGAGGCTGCATATGATCCGAACGACCTTCATCGCATTGGCACTCGTTACCGGCACCGCACACGCTGCGGATGCCATTACGCCGCCCAAACCGGATGCCAAGGCCGACGCCGCACTCGCCAAGGTCATCCACGAAAGCTTTGTCTCCAAGGGCCCGGCCACTGTGGAAGGCGTGATCGAGCGCGACGACGTGCAGAAGATCTGCAGCCAGTTCGCTGACCGCAACGCCGTACCCGCTGCCGTCGCCAAGAAATTGGAAGACGCGCAGACGAAGACCATCCACTACCCCGCTGACAACAAGTGGCTGGGTGACTGGAAGGAAGGCGAGAAGACCGCGCAGAGCGGCCGCGGAATGCAGTTCTCCGACCCGGCCGGCACAGTCAACGGGGCCAACTGCTATGCGTGCCACCGCCTGTCGAAAGACGAAGTGTCGTACGGCACCATCGGCCCGTCGCTGTATCAATACGGCAAGCTGCGCGGCGATTCGGAAGCGATCCTGCGCTACACGTGGGGCAAGATCTACAACTCCAACGCGTATGCGGCGTGCTCCAACATGCCGCGCTTCGGGCACAAAGGCATCCTCACTGAGCAGCAGATCCGCGATGTGATGGCGCTGTTGTTTGATCCGGCCTCGCCGGTCAATCAGTAGGACCCATCATGCGCACGGTTCGACGGTTCATGGTGTGGCTGGCAGTGGCGATGGCGTTTGCCGCCAGCACTGCACAAGCCGTCGAAGTGGGTGATGTGGTGACGATGCCCGACGTGCAATTGCTCGACGGCACGCGTGTGTCGGGCAACGCATGGCGCGGGCATCCGGTCATCATCGCCACGTGGGCGTCGTGGTGCCCGTTCTGCGCGCTGCAGAACCCACGCCTGCAGAAGCTCTACGACGCCACGCGCGGCGCGGACCTGCGCATCCTCACCATCAGCATCGACGCCAACCCGCAGCTCGCGAAAGACTACGTCGCCAAGCGCGGCTTCACCTTTCCGGTAACGATGGAAACCGACGCGCTGTGCGCCGCCACCGGCCCGCGCAAGGGCTTGCCGGAGCTGCTCGTGCTCGACGCCAACGGCCGCGTGGTGCGCAAGGAAGTCGGCGAGATGCTCGAAGACGACGTAGCCGACCTCGCACAGTACGCCCACCCGGCGCACAACAACAAAAAATGAACCGCCGCGAATTCGTTCAAGCCCTGGCGATAGCCGCAGCCGCCGGCTTGCGCCTGACCGACGCCCACGCCGCGAATGTCGACGCTGAGGTTGCCTACGACCTACCGCGCTTCGGCAACGTCCACCTGCTGCACTTCACCGACTGCCACGCGCAGTTGCTGCCCATTGAGTACCGCGAGCCCAACATGAACCTGGGCGTGGCGCAATGGGCCGGGCAGCCGCCGCATCTGATCGGGCACGCGCTGCTCAAGCATTACGGCATTACGCCCGGCACACGGGCTGCGCACGCCTTCACCTCGCTCGATTTCACCGAAGCCGCACGCCGCTATGGCCGCATGGGCGGCTTCGCGCATCTGGCCACGCTCATCAAACGCTTGCGCGCCACGCGCCCGAATGCGCTGCTGCTCGACGGCGGCGACACGTGGCAGGGCTCGGCCACATCGCTGTGGACCAACGGTCAGGACATGGTCGATGCGGCCCTCGCGCTTGGCGTGGACGTCATGACCCCGCACTGGGAAATGACCTACGGCGCCGATCGCGTGCGCCACGTGGTCGATCACGACTTCAAGAACAAAGTCGCCTTCGTCGCGCAGAACATCCAGACCGCCGACTTCGGCGATCCGGTGTTCGATCCGTACGTGTTGCGCGAGCTGAACGGCGTGCCGGTCGCCATCATCGGCCAGGCGTTCCCCTACACGCCGATTGCACATCCGGCCGATTTCACGCCCGATTGGACCTTCGGCATTCAGGAAGAACGGCTGCAGAAGATGATTGACGAGGCGCGCAGCAAGGGCGCCAAGGTGGTCGTCCTGCTGTCGCACAACGGCATGGATGTCGACTTAAAGCTCGCCTCGCGCGTGCGTGGGTTGGATGCGATCCTCGGTGGCCACACGCACGATGCGGTGCCGGCGCCGGTCAAGGTCAGCAACCCTGGCGGCGTGACGCTGGTCACCAACGCGGGCGCCAACGGCAAGTTTGTCGGTGTGCTCGATCTGGATGTGCGTGGCGGTGCGGTGCAGGGCGTCCGCTACACGCTGTTGCCCGTCTTCGCTGATCTGCTGCCGCCCGATCCGGCCATGTCAGCGCTCATCGAGCGCGTGCGTGCGCCGTACAAGAACAAGCTGGGTGAGACGCTCGCCGTCAACCGCGGCCTGCTGTACCGGCGCGGCAACTTCAACGGCACGTTCGACCAGCTCATCGTCGACGGCCTGATGCACGCGCAGGGCGCGGAGATTGCCTTCTCGCCCGGCTTCCGCTGGGGCACCACGCTACTGCCCGGCGAAGCGCTGACGATGGAAGCACTGATGGCTCAGACCGCCATTACGTACCCGGCCACCACGCTCACCGAGATGACGGGCGCCACTATCAAGACCGTGCTTGAAGACGTGGCCGACAACCTGTTCAACCCCGACCCGTACTACCAGCAAGGCGGCGACATGGTGCGCACCGGCGGCCTGCGCTACACCATCGACCCGATGAAGCCGATGGGCCAGCGTATTACCGACATGCGCCTGGGAGACAAGCCCATCGACGCCGACCGCCGCTACAAGGTGGCCGGCTGGGCCGCCGTGTCACCCGAAGCGCGCAAGGCCGGCGGCCGCCCGGTGTGGGATGTGCTGGCCGACTGGCTGCGCGACCAACGTGAAGTGAGCGCACGGCCCCTGAATACGCCGCGCATCGTCGGTATGGAGAACAACCCGGGGATGGAGTCGGGGGGCGGGTTGACCCGCGATTGAAGGCGCCCCGAAATTTCGAGTAGACTGATTTTTCACGGGCCGATAGCTCAGCTGGGAGAGCGCCGCGTTCGCAATGCGGAGGTCGGGAGTTCGATCCTCCTTCGGTCCACACTTCCCTGAAGCCCAACGGTTCTCCTGACCCAGAGAGCAAAGAACGGGGCCCGACGAAGAAATGCTCTTCGCCGGACCGTGCAATCGCTCTCAAGAAAGGGCTTCCTATACCGTCACGCGGAACACTGCCACCCCACGGCGCAGCTCGTCCGCCTGCTCCTCCAATGCCTCCGCGGCAGCGGCGGCTTGGCGACACGACGTGCATTTGACAGTGCGCTGGAGACCGAATGGCGACGCGCCAACCGGTATCAACAGCCGCTTGCTGTGCGGTTGGGCGTCTGCCGGTCTCGGACTGTGCAGCACTCAATGGCATCCTGCTCGTGCTGAAGACAAGGATGCGTTACAACGGGGCTGAATGTCTTGCCGCAGACATCAGCGACGAACTCGAGGCATCGGTCGGCCACTCTCTCACGTTCCTGATTGGCGACGATCTGAATTTGAGTCTTAATGTGGAAGAGCCCGCAGTCAGTGAAAGCCGGTCGCCGGTAACGAGGTGAACGAGGCGGTTCTCGCGTGTCAACTCGGGACCGGAGAAACTAACGGCGCTACGCGCGTTGCTGGATGGCACGGAAAACCTGACACCCCCGGCGGCCCGCGTTCGCTCCGAACGCGAGATCAGTTTCGCTGCCGCGACACCTTCGGCGCCTGGCGTACGAACGCGTTCGCCGCCGCTTCTTCGAGCATCCATCTTCCCATTGCGTCATACGACACCGGCATCAGGCTGTTGTTGCGTGTGCCGTTCGCGTCTACCGACGCGGCCGGGCGTTCGTCCTTGCCGCGCGCATTGACGGCCGCGCGCACGAGCGTCCAGCGCAGCGACGCGAACGCGCCGTTGCCGAGCGCGTCGACGACGGCCTGCAATTCGGCCGCGCCTCGGCCGATCCGGCCGGGTACGTGCGAAAAGAACCGGATCGCGCGACTCGGCGGTTCGCCCGGCGGCGCTGTCAGCAGCGTATTGACCACGACGATGCGGTCGACATCCGCTGCACGCATCGACGCGTTTACCGTGTCCATATTCGCGGAAAGCCGCGAGGATGGATCGTCGCTCGTCGGCGTGACGCCGAGCGCGGTGAGCACCGCGTCGGTGCCGGCGAATGCATCGGTGAGCGCAGCGCGGTCCGCGAGCGAACGGACGACGGCGACGCGGCAGCCGGCCGGCACGTCGGCGATCCGCTCGGGCCTGGAACGGACGATGGCGGTGAAACGGATGCCCTCGGCGCGGCAGATGCGCAGGATGGCTTGGCCGAGGCCGCCCGCTGCGCCGATCACCGCGACATGACGCGGGAGGAGGGGCGGCGGGCTGGCGGGTGGATTCGTCATGAGCGTAATGGAGGCTGCGGACTTATGCCACGGTCGCATCGGGCACGTCGACGATGACGTCCGACGTCGCGATCGCGACGCACGGCAGCGTGTAGCCTTTGGCTTTTTCCTCGCGGCTCAGGCCCGGCCATTCGATCGTGTAGCGGACGGTGCCGCTGACGATCCGGCAGAGGCAGCTTCGGCAGGTGCCGTTGCGGCACGAGCGCGGCAGCGACACACCAGCGAAGCCACCGGCTTCGAGCAGTGTCAGCGATTCCGGCGCGTCGAAGCTGACGCCGAGCGGTTCGACGCGGACGCGGTGGGATGGATCGGTTTCAGTCATGCGGCGGGCAAAGGCCGACGGGCGGGTGACAACGCGAAGCGGCAAGGATAACTGAAACGGCGAGTGCGTCAGGCAGCATCTGTGCCCATCGAAATAGCCCAAGCAGATGTAGCTATTTCAGCTGCAATCGTAGCCGGTGTTGTGCGACAAGCTCTCGCTCCCTTCCTCTTCAGCCACTACCGGCGCCGCGTGCCGGATTTACTCCTGCTGCGGCCGGATAAGGAGTTTCAGGTCCGTGAAATCGCGCGTCTGACTGGCAGGGCGGGGGGCACGCTGCACAATAGCCCCTCAATTTTTGTTGTTCTGTGAGCGCAGCCTCTTGCCGAGGCACCACTGTTTCGGCATCCGTGCTCATATGCCCACGATCACCTGCCGATTTTGTTCGCAGATGCGCCGCACTGCCTCGATATCGTGGGGCGTCGGCAGCGCAGCCATCGCGCGAAAGAATGCGTCATGACCTGCCGGCGCGGATATCAGCAGCATGCGCGCGTCCACGTCTGCCTGATTGTTGAAGCCGTGTACGTCGCCGCGCGCGACCGTAACCACTGCTCCCGGGGATACGTTCTGAACGGTCAGGCCGATCTGGAATTCGAGCAAGCCCTCCAGCACGACAAAGGTCTTGTCCTCGTCCAGTGAGCGATGCGCAGGTGCACCTCCGCGTGTTCCGATTCGCATTTCCATCACAGTGTATGGAGCGTCGATACCGCCCGTGTCTGTGTCGGCCGTTCCGGCGATAACGCGGGTCTGCATTCACCCACCGCTGCAGGACGCCACTCTGCAGGGTCTCTACCTCGTCCACCCATCGCGTGGCGACATGAGCGCCAGAGCGCATGCTTTCGCGCAACACCTTGGCGATACGCTGGAACGAATCGCGATCGCAGCGCAACGCCCCTGCTGAGGACGGGGTGGGGCGACAACCCGGAACTTGCAGCCCTAATCAATAAGCCACAGCGCGCCTTGAGTGAGTTGAATGACCGCTTTCGGCGAGCTTGAAGGTCAGCTTCGGGGTCGAGAGCTGCCATCGACCGGTTGAATCCGCAGCCAGGAGCCGCCGTTAGCCAACCTAACAGCCGCGATTGCCGGGTACCAAAACGGATGGGAGTTACTTATGCTGATTTGGGCGCCAACACGGAAGTCCCTTGACGGTCGGGGCTCGGGCCCAGGCACGACCAAGAAGATCGAGATTGAACCACTTAGTGACGGAAGCTTCCTCATGATGCGGTACGAATCAGCAGAAGCGCCTTTTCCGACATCAGGTGTTTGAGGGCGACATACGAACCGAAAACTGCGGTGCTCGGAGGCCCATGGAGCAACCGCGCGGGCCGATGCCCCAGATCTGCAGGACCGAGACTCGAATGCCGTGCGCACTGGGTCGCGATGCGTGGTCTGCCCGCAGCCATCGGCGCTCAGAGCCCAATCCGCAGAATCAGAATCGCTGAACCGCTCGGCCTGCAAGTTGCTCCACGTTGATCGTGTCTCGACACAACAGAACCCTCGTGGCTTATATCGTAAAAGTCATTGCGGCCAAAAATTCTGGACCCTACTCTTGCACATGCGATCGCGACCAGCAACGGGAGTAGCGCGATGACTCGTACGACCAAGTACCGTGGTTACGAAATTCACATGGAGCTTGTAGGCGCATCCGAGGGCATGTTTGATTTATGGTTTTGTATCGAAGGCCCGGTACAGTCGCCCGGCGTCGCAGCCATTGGTAAACGCATCAAAGTCCACGGCGGCCCCTTTTCTCGACGTTGGGCGCACCTGATTGGCGAGTTGGCTGGGCGAGCGGCGATCGATGTGATCCTTGGTGTTGAAGAGACGCCGCCTGCAACAGATGAGTGGTGAGCTACGATCGCCCCCTCACCATGTGCTGATCCCCTGTGCCGTGTCGATTGGCATGCTGAATCCTGGCGCATCGCATGCAATGGCCTGAATTTCCACCAGCGGTCGCGATGGTTTGACATTGCCGAAGACCATGGAAATGGGGACATCCGCTGCGTCACGCCCCGTACCGATTCGCAGTAGCCCCATGGGCATTGACGCATTCGATGGGTCGACCAAATTCCATCGATGCCCCAGAAACACTTCTACAAACGCGTGAAAATCCGGTGGACCCATCAGCGGATCAGCACCGTAGTCGAGGCTACTCGAAAAGCGCGCCGGAATACTCAGTGCGCGGCACAGGGCGATCATGAGGTGTGCGTAGTCCCGGCACACACCTTTGCGCTCAACGAGCGTGCTCACAGCAGACGTGCACTCGTTTGTAGAGTGAGGGGAAAATCGCACGTAGCCGCAGACCCAGTCCCGAATCGTGATGACAAGCGGGTACCCACGTTGATAACCACCGAACTCCCGCAGCGCAAATTCCATGAGGCGATCCGATTCGCAATAGCGACTGGGGGCCAGGTATGTGATGACATCCAGCGGGAGATCTGCGATGGGGACTTCGAACAACTGCTCAGGGGGTGTCAGCAGATGGTCGATGTTGACGGTTGCAGCGTAGCTGACAGAGAAGTGCCCCCTGGGCGCCCGCACACGCAGGCGTCGATTGAGCAGCGTGGGTTCCGTGTGGGGCTCAACTGGCAACGCCGGGGTCAACTGCAATGACTCGGTGATGACCGCCTGGCGCGCTGTTTGTGCGGCGTGGAAATTGAAGATGAAGTCGGCGGTCGGGTCACGCACCTCATAAGTCAAACCGACCGCATAGCGCATGCGGACCATACGACCTCCTGCTGCCTGTCTCCAGCATCGCTTGGTTGTCGGCGAAGGCAGGTAATGGGCGACGCAGCACCGGCACTGGCCGCAGGTCTGGTGCAGCTACTCGGCAATCATGGATTGGCCTGGCACAAATCCATCGATGATGTCTTCGGCCATCTTTGCAGCTGCACGTTTGGCCGTTCCGATGCTCTCCCATTGGATCGCCTGCAGCGGGAAGATGCGAGAGTGTTCTGTACTCGGCGGCTCGCCTGCCAGGCAGATCAACACGGAGGCGCTGTAAGTCCGATCCGGACGCCGCTCATGCCATTCACGAGGCGGGTCAAACAGGTAGATCAGGGGATAAACATCGAACCCCTTGTAGCGACAAGTTGGATAGGCATCCACAGCAATCTCCACTGAAAGAGGTAGCCCACTGTACGCTCTTTCCGCGCACGCCATCGAACTATCCGTCGCCCGGTGGTAAGCCATCGGGCTTTGCGCGACAACGCGGATGCCCCCTTGCTGTCACAAAGCTATCGCGCTTGGCCTGAGTCTCGCCGATGCGCGCACCTAGTGCGCATCTTTTTTCATGTTCTCGGTTTCCATGGCGGCGATCCATTCCTCGTACGCCTCAATGGGCTCCATGGCCTCGTCCACGAGCGTGGCTGCGCGCTCTGCAGCGGCCGATGCCTCCTGCGTGGCGGCGCTCCGGCCGTCGTCCTCGGTACTGGGTGGCAGAAGCATATCTTTGAGCATCGCCCGCAACTCCGGGGTATTCCATGGTTTGCCCAGCCGGCGCTGCACGTTCAAGTAATGACGGACTTCCGCCTCTTGCTCGGTTGTTAGCGGAAGCCCCCGGAATGTCTGATGTGTGTCGCGGTGGATCATGGTGCGCCTCCCGAGTCGGTCTGCGCTTTTGACGTTCAATGCAGATGGTTAACGTCGCGATAAAAAGCGTCACGCTTGATGCATCGGCCCGCATCGACCTTGCATGGCAGGTCTGCGGCCAACGCGACTACGTCTTCTTCTTGGTGGCAACCTCGCTGGCGACCCGCGATTGAACTGTGCTGAACGGAGTCGCCGGCACCGCTGGTTTCTTCGGTTGCTTAGGCTTTTTCACTTCGCGGTTGCCGCGCAATTGACTCTTGGCCATGGTGGTACTCCTGTTGCATTGCTTGCCAGATGGCAGCCCCAGCATACGCGCTTCACCCTCGGCAAAGGGGAATATCTTCCGCAGGGTGTGATGCGATTGGCAATGCTTGCCGAAGGCGCCTCATGCCTACTGGGCGCCCGCGGCAATCATTGGGCTGACAATCGCGTCAGCCCAGTGATTGCGGGCGCAGCGGCCCTTGCGAGCGCCTCGAGCCCGCGATCCTGAGCTCACCCTCCCAGGGCTGTGCGCACATGTCGAGAATATGGTCACCCTCGACAGTCTTAGCGTAGAGGCTGTCCCGGATCACCTGTCCGATCGCCAATCGACAAAAGCTTTCAACGCTGCGCGTAGCTGCGAATGGCATATCCGACGCGCTTGCCAACACCCTGAAAGATCGCCTTCCTTCACCTACGAAACTGGTGAATTGCACACAGTTCGGGTGCCCATTCTCGATAAAGCCAACGGTGATGGAATACGCCATGCCTTTGGCTGCTCCAGGCAGTGTGCAAAGAAAGCTCGTCTTGTCCGACGTATGAGTCATTTTGTTTCCGGACTGGTCATGCACACAACACTCCTCTCCAACGCAAGATCAACAGGTCGAAACCTTTGTACGTAGCTGACGGGCTTGCATTCATGCATGGCTCCAACTGGTCGTGGGCACGGCCGATGCCCGGCAAGGCGCCGACAGTGACTGTGAATGGCGATTCCGTTGAGTGGCCCGGGCGGCTAGGAATCCCCCCCAAGACGATCGACGGTAAGCGTGAGCGCCCGACTTCCGAGGTCTGTCTGGGCATGCACGCCCAGGCGTGCCCGTAGAACGCGGTCAAGCATGCGTTGCAGCTGACAAAGGTCTTGGCGGTCCGCGTGCAGCAACTGATTCATGACATCGTGCGTGAATGCGATCGTGAGCGTTCTCACACGCCAGATGCGGCTGTCGAGTTCAGGTACCTGCCAGTTTGCTGCCAGCACGCTCGGGCTGGCGTTCCAGGTCCGTACATCCTGCCCGGTAATTTCATCGAGCACCGGCTTGGTAAACGCGACAAGATCGAGCATCACGGGTCTCCATGACCGACATCGCGAGTCAGAGCATCAACGGGCAAGCGTCCGTGTGCGGAACAGGCGAGGATGACAGCGTGCAAGGCTTGATCCAGCGGAGGAGGCGGCACCGAGCGCTGTGATTGCAAGTGCGGATAACAATGCTTTCGTATCAACGAATGCAAGATCCGGCGCGCTATTGTTGGTGCCCCACTGTACTCCCATAACTGCACGACGACGTCACTATCTTCCGAAGCACTGCAATTGAGCAGGTGCGGTCCGGGCGTGTCGTTCAAGACAGCCACCCACGGTACCCACAGCGTGCGCTGCATGTCGGGTACGTGGCCATATGCGGATACGAAAAAAAACCCCGCGTGGCGGGGTTTTTTATTGGCTGGCGAGAGCGATCAGATCAGTGCAATCTTGGTCGCAACCGGGCCTTTCTGGCCGACGCCTGATACAAAACTGACCTTCTGCCCTTCTTGAAGCGACTTGAACCCATTTCCCTGAACTTCAGAGAAATGCGCAAACAGATCGTTGCCGCCCGCGTCAGGAGTAATGAAGCCGAAGCCCTTGGAGTCGTTGAACCACTTTACGATACCGGTTTCCATGTTGGATTCCTTAAACATTCTGGATGAGCTCGTGCTCACCAGGCATGACGATCAAGGAAGCACAAAGAGAAAAAGGTGTCGCTCGACGTGACAACCCAAAACATCGGAGTAACTGCTTGAAAAGCCTGCGCTGCCACTTCTACCGGTATCGCAAGGTTTTGTCAATGAAAAAGACAATCAACCTCGAAATAGCGCATGAATGTGGTTGCGACCGCGCTTGGTCGCTCGCCCCCATGTTGCGCATGCAACGCAGCCTTTGCACATCAGGGAGCGAGCGCACCGTTTGAGGCAGACGCACCAGGCTCGCACGAAGCAGTGGTTGCGGGAAACTGTTACCATGTGCCACCTTTGCCCGTTTCTCGAATCGATCGGGCCGGGGGCCGGGCAAAACAAGACGACACAGCCCCGGCTACCCGTCGGGCGTACACCCGAATCGTCCTGGGCCACGTAGCCCACCACCTACCAGACCGGCGGCTTATCCGCTCCGTATCCGGCACGCATGTACTAGGCGTGCCAGCGTACGCAAGTACGGTCACCTCGCCGCCAATGCTTGCGCCATGCACCTATACGCATGGCACAACGGCGTTGGCCTTACCCATCGTGGCGTACGTCATCAGCAAGAAGTGGTTTGCCTTGTCTCACCACGCTTGCCATCAGCTTTCGCCCGAAACCTAGCAGTCGATTGAACCAAGTCCAAGTCCCATCCCCCTACACGGTGTCCGTGTACCCGATTGAGCAAGAACCAGGCGTCTGGTTTGCCACCTATCTCATCAATGAGTACAGCGATGGCGTCGAGCGCATCCTCGCCAACGTCTCGATGCGCCACAACGTACATCGCACAGAAGCACTCGCAAGACATGCGGCCCGGCTTGCAGGAAGAGCAGCCATCGCACGTCTAGCCCCCCGTGACAAGAACTGAATCGCACAAGCCGCCTCTGGCGGCTTTTCCGCTTGCTGCACCGGCAGGCGCCACCCCAGAATCAACGAGAAGGAAATCACGATGTCTGTTAGTGATGAATGGGAAGAGCTGCATCTCACGCCCGAGGGCTGGAAAGATGGCAGCTACCGGCACGAGCCTGGCGATGCCGTCATCGTCGCGCCACCGGCCAATGATGTACTGACGGTGCGCAGACATGTGGCTGCCGTGTATGGCGGCCCGTCACGCGTGACAGAAGACAGAACACCGCGCATCGATGACATGAGCCAGATCGAGCAATTGCTGTTGAAGTATGGCGCTCCTGTCTTTGGCGTCTAGACCGAAGACGAAGCGGACGAATGCCCGCGCGCTACATCGGTTCCACGTTATTTGAGAGAGGAGTTGGCATGACACTCTGCCACGCTTGCCTTGCAATTGAAGTCCACCGACTTGGTGCATCGGGCCATGCCTTCCTACGAATCACCGATACCCAGCGCATCAAAGCTTCCAAGACAGCGGCCGTCACGGTGAGCACATTCATATGCCGCACGTGCGGCGCGAGCTGGACCTATCGCGAAGGGAAAAACGTGCCCAACCCAGGATGGTCGCTTGACCAGTAGGCGTCTTCATTGGTTCGCTAGCCTCTGCCGTTTCAGCTGACGCCTTGCGTAACGCTTAGCGGCGCGTCAGGCAACTCACTCCCGGAGTGCAACACCATGCATCGCCCTTCCCAGCTTGCTCAGCGCGCGCTGCCGACGCTCTTGAGGCTGTTCTCCTCACTGCCACTGCCTGTAATCCATGGCATCGGACGCGCGTTCGGTCGGATCGTCTATGCCATACCGGGTGGATATCGCCGCCATGTCCAGCGCAATGCTGCGCAGGCTGGATTTAAAGAGCCCCGCTTTGCACGGCAGGCAGCGGCAGAAACCGGCGCAATGATGAGCGAACTGGCACGTGTCTGGTTTCAGAGCGAAGCGTGCATGACCCAGGTGATTTGTGAGGACTGGGACGTCATCGAGCAAGCCTTGGCCGAGCGCAACGGGCTCATCATGCTCACCCCCCATCTTGGCTGCTTTGAACTGGCTGCTCGCTATGCGGCGCAACGCATTCCGTTGACGATCATGTTTCGCCCGCATCGCAAAGCCATGCTGCGCGGCCTGCTGGATGCCGTACGCGCAACGTCGAACTTGAAGACGGTGCCAGCAACAGCGCAAGGTGTGCGATCGTTTGTACGCGCGTTGCGACAGGGGGACGCGGTTGGCCTTCTTCCTGATCAAGCCCCGAAGGGCGACGGTGTGTGGGTCCCATTCTTTGGCCGCTTGGCGTACACCATGACGTTGCCAGGCAAGCTCGCTCAGCAGACGAACGCGGCCCTGATCGTGGCCGCCGGCGAGCGGCTGCCCGGTGGGCGTGGCTGGCGGATGCACGTGAAGCGCCTGACGGGGCCGCTTCCCCAGAGCGCCGAAGCCCAGGCTGCGTGGATCAATGCCGAAATGGAAGAGATGGTCAGGCGCTTTCCTCAACAGTACCTATGGGGCTACAACCGATACAAGGTGCCCGCTGGTGCGCCAGCTGCTCCTACGGGCACCGCATAAGCGGATTGCATTCTTTGCCTCACCAACTGCGCCGATCGTGTCTGCGCTCCAGTCGAAAGAGGCAAGCCTCGTGTAGTTGGCAGCGACTCGAAGCATCGCAACGCATCTTCAATACACCGCAGGTTCGCAGCTGAGCCGTGCTGCAATGTGGATAACTCCCACCTCCCGCTGTGGAAAACTCAAGGGAAAAGCGTGTTGGCTCTCCGGGGTTAGGTTGTCCACAGCACAGGAATAACTTCTGCGCGGTTGCACAGGGTGCGACGCGATCCACCGAACTCATCCACGCAACGGCACATGCTGTCCGAACGGTTGTGCATTTCGCAAGGCATTGATGCAAAAGCAGTTTTTGCACCTATCCACAGAACTTATCCACCGTTATCTACTACTACTATCTTTATATAAAGAAAGAAGTAAACAGAGACAGAAAGCAGGCGTGTGAGTGTGCGCCTTGATTGCAGGCGACCAACGCAAGGACGTTTGACCTGCAATGCGCGATCGAGGAAATCGAACAGGCAGCGTTCTGTGTCTTCGGTGGCCTGCCGTTTCAGGGTCACATCACCGCGGTGGCCATGGCCTGTGCGCTGATGACGAGATTGCGTCCCGCCGCCTTGGCTTGGTACAGCGCCGCATCGGCCGTCTCGATCAGCGTATCGGTGGAGAAGGCTGTGCTGCCGGGCGTGGCGGTGGCACAGCCGGCGCTGACCGTGACATAGCGTGAAGGCGCAGCAGCGTCGATGCGCAGGCGCATCACCGCTTCACGCGCGCGCTCGGCCAATGCCTGTGCGTCGGTCGGACCGGTGTCGGGCAACACGATGACGAACTCTTCGCCGCCGTAGCGCGCGATGAAATCGCCGGGGCGGCGCACGACGCCCGAGAGCGCGGCCGCCACGGCCGCCAGGCAGGCATCGCCTTTAAGGTGGCCGAACGCGTCGTTGTAGCGCTTGAAGTGGTCCACATCCACCATGATGAGCGACAGCGGTTGCCCGTTGCGTTTGGCAGTGCCCATACGCACGCCGATCTGTTCGCTGAAGTAGCTGCGGTTGTACAGACCGGTGAGCGCGTCATGCATGGAGGCCTGCCGCAACGACACGTGCGCCTCGAACAGCCGCCGATACAGCGCCGTCACTTCCCACACCAGCACGCACACCAGCACCCCAGGGGCGAGCATGCTGAACAGGCGCGCCACGTACCAGCCCACGGTAAAGCGGTCGGAGCTCAGCAGGTTCAGGCTCGTATCGGTAAAGCACGCGAGCGCGGCAATCGCCAGCCATACGTCCAGCACGGCGCGCAGGCGGCCGCTCGCGAGCACCGCCAGCACGGCAATCGCGTTGATCGCCCACAGGACCACCGCGACGGGGTTGCTGGCAATCGCCCCTCCTGTGGATGACGCCAACGGCGGCGGCAGATTCGCCATCAGGGCGACGCCGCACAGCAGCGCGCCAACGACCACCGGCCCGCCGATCAACAGCCATGCCCACAAGGCCACGTACCGGGTAGAGACCGCATCGCGCGAGAACCGGTCACGCGTGAGCACCGCCAGGATCACGAACAGTGGAAAGCCGCCGTGCCAGAACACCCACATCCATACCGCACTGGTCGGGCGGGCGCCGAACAGGCCGGTGGGCGAGAACACGCCCGGAAACATCAGCAACTGCAGGGCCACGGCCAGCGCGGTGAAGGCATAGGCGCCGCCCAGCGCGCCCAGCATCGGCTGGCGCGTGACGGTGAACTGGGCCCCCAACAGGAAGGCGGCGATACAGGCGGTGGTAAAGACCGTCAATGCGCACATCGGCATGAACGGGTTGATGGCGGGCCATGGCAGGCCGGCCCGGGGCGCGGCCACGGCTAGCGTCAGCAGGATCAGCAAGGCAATCACGCCGGCAAAGGCTGACTGCCGGCGCGTGGCCCGCCGGATCAGGAAACTTTCCATCCAACCCCCCGGTTTGGTCATCGGTGTCCGCTCGGTCCGTTGCCCGCTGTGTGCTCCAGCGGTGCCGGGGTGGCGATCGGCGATGGGTGCGTGCTGCCTGGGAGTCTCCATCATAGGCACGGGCCGGCGGGGCGAAAAGCCTAGGCAGCGATTTGGGTAGCCCTGTGATTTGCCTAAGTCTGTCGCCGTAGCCTTACCGGCAGGCAGGCTCCAAGGGAATTGAAGGGAACGCCCCGTACTGTGCGCGGGACAAACCGGAGCTGTCGAATCAACCCGGCCTGCAGGCCGATGCGGTATGGAATCACTCAATCACACCCTGTTTCTCTGGCTTAACGCCCCAACCGACCCAGCCCCCACGACGTTCTGGCTGGCGATGTCTTTTGCGGAGTACCTGATCTGGCTGGCGCCGCTGACGCTTGTAGCCTGCTGGCTGTGGGGCGAGCCGACGTCGCGCCGCCGTGCGCTGCAGACCGCGTTGGCGACCGCTCTGGCACTGCTCATCAGCGCGGGATTCAGCCTGGTCTGGTATCACCCGCGGCCGTTTGAGATCGGTCTGGGGACCAATCTGCTGCCGCATGTGGCGGATTCCTCGTTTCCGAGCGACCACTTGACGGTGTGGTGGACGGTCGCGTTCAGCCTGATGTGGGACGCGCGTCTGCGTCGCGTGGGCGTCTGGTTGGCGCTGCTGGGCCTGCCGATGGCCTGGGCGCGCATCTACCTGGGGGTGCACTATCCGTTCGACATGCTGGGCGCCGCCGGTGTGGCCACGCTGAGCGCTTGGCTAGGCAGCGGCCGCGTGGCGCATACGCTGTCAGAGCCGCTGCACCGCCTCGGGCTGGCGGTGCATGGCGTGGTGCTGGCGCCATGCGTGCGGCGCGGTTGGGTGCGCAAGTAAGGCTGCTGCTACGCATGGCGGCGCCACGCGCGCCAGAACAGCACAAAGGCGAGCGCCGTGGCCCCCACGTTGTACAGCGTCGCTCGGGCGAATGCATGGCCGTAGCGTGCAATGTGCTCGGCAGAGCTGCCGCCTTCCACATGACCAAGCAGCGAGAACAGCAGCACCCCCACCACGGTCACGCCCACGGCATTGCCGACGGCCTGCATGGTCGTCACCGCGCCCGCGCCCATGCCGGCCTGCGAGGCCTGCACGCTGCTGAGGATCGTGTTGAGCGACAGCGGCAGCACCATGCCCTGCCCAAAGCCGTTGAGCACCAGCGCCACGATCAGCAACGGCAGCGGGCCACCCACCTGCGCCACCGTGGCCGACAGCGTGAGCCCCACCGTAAAGATCGCCACGCCCAGCAGCAGTGCGCGCTGTCCGATGCGCTCGGTCAGGCGTGGCCCGGATAGCGAGCCCGTGAAGAACGCAATGGCCGCAGGTGTGAAGACCATTCCGGCCACCAGGGCGCTCATGCCGTGCCCGAACTGCAGCAGCATCGTCAGCGCCAGGAAGTACGAACTGATGGCCGTATAGATGAGGAAGATCGCCAGCACGCCCATCACAAAGCTGCGGTTGGCAAACAGCGCGATCTCGATGATGGGCACACGGCCCGCGGCCGACAGCGTCTGCTCATACCGCACGAAATGCCGGAACACCAGCAACGAGGCCAGCGGCACCGCCCATGACCACCACGGCCAGCCAAACTCGCGGCCCTGCATGATGGGCACCAGCAGCATGCCCAGCGCCACCGCGCCGGCCAGCGCGCCGTGCACATCCAGCCGCGCTGGCACCGGGGCACGTGATTCCGTAACAAACACCCGCGCTGTCAGCAGCGCTGCAATGCCGATCGGCACATTGACCAGAAACACCATGCGCCAGCCGCCAATGTCTGCCGCCAGCGGATGCCCGATCAGCCAGCCGCCGGCAAGCTGTGACAGCGATGCGGCTGCGCCCTGTACCGCGCCCATCACCCCGAACGCGCGTCGACGCTCATCCCCATCAAACAACACGCGCGCGGTGGCCATCACCTGTGGCATCAGGATGGCGGCGCCCAGGCCCTGCGCCACGCGCATCGCAATCAGCATCCACGCGCTCGTTGCCAGCCCGCACAGGGCCGATGCCAGCGTGAACACCGCCATGCCCGCCAGGAACATGCGCTTGCGCCCGAACAGATCGCCCAGGCGCGCACCGTTGAGCAGGAACACCGCATAGGCGGCGCTGTAACCGACCATGACGAGCTGGATTTCGGCAAAGCTGGCGTGCAGCCCGGTGCGGATGTCCGGAATCGCCACGTTGACGATGAACAGGTCGAGTATGGTGACAAAGTTGCCGGTCAGCAGCGCAGCCAGCGCGGGCCAGCGTCGCGCTGGCGAGGTGGACGCGGCAGCCAGGCTGCCCGCGAGGGATTCCGTTGACATGGGGTGATCTCAGTTATTAATATACGGTCGTACGTATACTAGAGAGCGGTTTCCCCGCGTCAAGGTCTGATTGCGTTGACCTTACTCACAGATCGGGCTTCGAGAACACAGAGGGCATCACCATGAACGAGACCGACGGCCGGCGCGTGCGCGGCGAGCGTGCGCGCGCCCAAGTGCTGGAACACGCCACCGCCATCGCCTCCACCGACGGGCTGGAGGGCCTGACCATTGGCCGCGTCGCCACCGATGCGGGCGTGGGCAAGGGCAACATCCAGGTGCTGTTTGGCGACAAGGAGACGCTGCAGCTCGCCACGCTCGACGCCGGCGTCGTGCACTACCTGAGCGCGGTGGTGCAGCCGGCGCTGGCGCTGCAGAGCCCGCTCGCCCGCCTGCGTGCGTTGACCGAAGGCTGGTTCGACTACGTTGCGGGTGGGCAGTCGCCCGGTGGTTGCTTTGTCTGCGCGGCCAGCTACGAATACCGCGCCCGACCCGGCATCATCCAGGATCGCGTGCGTGGCCACCGCGAGGCGGTGCGTGCCCGTTTTCGCGAGGTGATCATCGCCGGTCAGGCAGCGGGTGAACTGCGCGCCGATCTTGACGTCGAGCAGCTCGTCTTCGAGATCGAATCCTTCCGTTCCAACGCCAATGTTGCCTTCCTGATGGGGGACATGGCGGTATTCGAGCGGGCGCGGCACAGCACGCAGGCGCGCATCGACGCGGCTCTCGCGTAGGTCCGGCACCAGGGGCGACGCGCGGATGCGACGTCCGTGCGGCGCGCCGTTCCCGTGTCTCCACCTTTGGTTACACTTGCGCGATGCATGGCGTTGCGGGCTTCCAAGCCCGCATCAGCCAATCACATCGAACAATCCAATTGAAGAGTGCCGGGGGGCGCATGACGATCCGAACGATCGCGGCGGTAGCAGGGGGCGCGCTGTGGCTGGCCGGTTGCGCAATGCCCTATAACGAGCCGCCAGCCGGCGCCAAGACCGCCACGGTGGATTTCATCCGGCCACTGTCCAGCACCAACGCCACGATCCTTACCTTTGATGAGGCCAAGTCCTGCGGCGGCCCGCGCACCGCACTCAAGCCCAATGATGCGACCCGGCCGATCCGCGTGCTGGCTGGCGTGCCGACCACGCTGGGCGCCAGTTTCTTCCGCACGGCCGGCACGATGACCTACCGCTGCGGCGTCACGGCAACGTTCGTGCCGCAGCCGGGCAAGCAGTACAAGATGACGGCCAGCTACCCGGCCAACGCCCACGTCTGCCGCGCCGGCGTGGCGGAGTCGGACGACGGCAAATCGTGGCACGCCCTCAATGTCCGCTACCGCGCGTACCACATCAACCCGGCCTGGGGCACCGGAAGTTGCCCCGACCTGACGGATGCCGATGTCGCCTTCCTGCGCGACAAGACCCGCTCCGAAGATGGCTCCACCACACTGAGCGACCTTTCCGATCTGCTGACCCCACAATGAGCCGTAGCACCCTGATTCTTCGCGCGTGCCTCGCCGCTGCTGCGGCATTGAGCGCCGTGCCTGCCGCTGCGCTGGAGCCGGCCGATGTCTTCGCCAAGGTCGCCCCCAGCATCTGGGAGGTGCTTGTGGCCGACGCCACTGGCCGGCCGACCGCACTGGGCAGTGCGGTGGTGATCGGCGACGGGCTGGCCATTACCAACTGCCACGTGCTGCGCGGCGGCAAGCAGGTGAGCGTCAAGCGCGGCAACGCCACCTTTGGTGCGCGTCTGCTGTATCCCGATGTGGAGCGCGACCTGTGCCAACTACGCATCGCCGATTTCCACTACCCGGCCGTCACCATCGCCCCCAGCAGCACGCTGGTGACCGGGCAGAAGGTCTATGCGATCGGCAACCCGCTGGGGTTTGATCTCACCATCAGCGAAGGGCTGATTTCTTCATTGCGGCACGACGAAAGCGGACAACTCCGGGCCATCCAGACGTCCGCCGCCATTTCGCAGGGGTCGAGCGGCGGCGGGCTGTTCGACAGCAATGCGCGGCTGGTGGGCATCACCTCGCGCATGGTGTCGGCCGCGTACGGGCAAAATCTGAACTTTGCGGCCCCGGCCGATTGGATCAACGACGTGCCGGCGCGGGCGCAGAAGGCGCTGGCCGAGCGGGCGGCTGCGCTGTCCACCGCCAAGGCGGCAGCGGCGCCCCCGTCGGGCACCACACCGGCTACTGCAACCCCACGCAAGTCCGGCGAACTTGGCCCGAAAGCGCAGGCCGGCTTTGCTGAATATTTGCGCAAGCCCTGGCCGAAGGTGTTCGTGGCGGCCGATGGCGATGAGTTCATCTACCAATGGGGCCAGAACGCGGAGTTCCGCGCGGTGTCGTGGTGCAAGGAGCGCTATCAGAACTGCTCCATCTATGCCCGCGACGATACGGTCGTCGAGGGAAAGTGACGCCAGGCCGTGTTTTCTGGTGTCCACGGCGGTTATCACAGACAATAAGACATTAAATTTGTGATCGTTTGTGTCGTCTGGAGCTAGGGTAGCCTCGGATTGAGTCAATCGAAGGCCCGACCCGCGATGGCTCAAATTTGTGTCGCAACGTTGAGTGCTGCGGCGCAGTAAAGTCAGCCCCCGCGCAACCATCCCAAACAAGCTGAATAGGAATCTGCCAACATGAACTGGACCGCGACCCGACCGATCCGCGTGGTCGTGCTCGATGACCATGCGGTCGTCCGTCACGGCCTGGCCGCGCGCCTGAAGCAGGAGGCCGACATCGAGGTCAGCGGCATGTTCGCGTCGGGCCGGGAGGTCGTGCAGGCGCTCAAGGACAACGCCGTCGAGGTGGACATCCTGCTGATGGATTATTCGCTCGGGCCTGCCGAGATCGATGGGCTGAACCTGATCCGCCTGATTCGCGTGCGCTACCCGGATCTGAGGATCCTGGTGGCTTCCGCACATCACAACAAAGCGACGGTCGGGCTGGTGATGCACGCCGGTGCACGCGGTTTTGTGGGCAAGGAAGAAGAACTGTCGGAACTGGTGCGGGCCATCCGCACCGTGGCGGCGGGTGGCAAGCGCCTGAAT